>NZ_JBHMAA010000032.1:0-331986 GCF_042429745.1 Neorhizobium puerariae
CAAGCTCAAACAATTCCGACGTGTCGCCACACGATACGACAAGCTGCTCGCAAACTTCATGGGCTTCGTCAAAATCGCCGCTATCGCCATCTGGCTCAAATAGTTAATTCGTCGCTACGGCCTAGAAGACGGTCCTGTTATCCCCAACGCCAGAGTTTTCCGAAGAAATGGAGGCTTGGCGGGAGCGCCGCTGTCATAATCATCCTGAAACGGACTGGCGGCGCTTCATCACCTCGAACGGTGGTGTTCAAATCAGGCGGCAATGTCGCACCTGCGGCCACCTTTTGGGAGGGCCGCGCAAGCGCGAACCTGGGGACGATCAACTTCCCCTCGCAGATGCGGAGGGTGAGAAGACTTACGAGGCTGCAAGGAACGCGGAGTATGAGCGAATTTTGCAGAAGCATGCTCGCCTTCAGTTCGAGCGCGATAACTCGTGGTTCAGAGACTACAACGCCTACCTTGAAAGTGATGCGTGGAAGGAAAAACGGCGTCTGGTATTCAAGCGTTGCAGTGGAATTTGTGAAGGCTGCGGCATTGCCCCGGCGGATCAGGTGCATCACCTGACTTATGCGCATGCCAAACGAGAATTTCTGTTCGAGCTGGTCGCCGTGTGTGAAGCGTGTCATACGCGCCTGCATGACGGTGATGATGGATCGGCCATTGACGCACAAAGCGACTCCTCCGCAACCGATCCGACGTGGAACGAACATCCATGCAATGGCTGTCGGTTTACGGGTGAGGATAAGGGACAACATTCGTGCTTCATTTTGGATGAGCCGATTGCGGTTGCCCTGTCTGACGACGGTGGATGCGGCCCTAAGCGGGCACTCTTTGAAGAATTGAAGTGATCGTCCAATGACAAAGTGTTAGAAGGACTTCATCTGGGCACGCGATGACTGGTGATGGGTCCAGGTAGCTCCCCGGAACGAGAGCCGGATCACCCCGGCCTCATTCAGAGCTTCAAGGCCTAACGCGGTAGAGTTTTATGGCGCGGTTTGACGCGAAGCATGGGACCGACGAACAGCGCCACGCTGCGGCCATCCGAGAAATCGAGCGTCCCGCCGTCACTGATGTGGTCGCAAACCTCCTGGTAAATTCGAAGCGCACACTTGATCAGAGCCGCCTCACCCGTTTCGTGCTGTTTTGACGGGTCGGATCGACATTCGTTAGAAACGGCAGCGGGCAGCGGTTTCTAACGCGACCGGAGGGCGAGCGGCATCGAAAGGCGATTACAGCTTGAAGCCTTTCGGACGCGGCAGGACGCGCAACATGGGACCGACGAACAGAGCAACGCGCTCGGTTTCACCACTGAAATGAAGGCTGTTGCCGTTGCTGAGATGGTCGCAGACTTCCTGATAGAGGCGCAAAGCGCACTTGATCATATCGCCATCTTGGAGCCCCTGCTGTTTGGCGAGCAGTCGGAATATAGATAGCTCGGCTTCACTCAGGCAAACCGAGATTGTGTTCGCCGTGGTGCCATACAGGAGATAATCAACGGTCACCTTGGTCTCTAGCGCCGCCGTCAGGATCAGTTCCATATGGATCGTGTCGCGGTTGCGCCAGCGGTAGAAGATCGACTCAGCCACATTGAGGTGTTGAGCCATCTGCCTTTCGCTGGAGAAGCCGTAAGCCTTCTTCATGCGAGCAATGATTTCGTCAGGGTTAAGGGACGGATGCTTCAACGCAGTACCTCTTTCAGATCAGGCCACAGAGACGGTCAATCGATTTGCCATCCAGTTTGGGTTCGCGACTTCTAACGGTGCCCGGCTTTCGGAGCACCGCGTCCGCCTCGTGGAATGTTATGCCCGCTTCTACCGTCCTCAGCGTGCCGTGCTTGACGTAGTAGGTTTTCCAGCCTCGCAAAGTGTCGGGCAGGACCCCAAGCCGAGAGGCTGCCACGCCGATGCGGATTTCACCATCGATCAGCAGCTTGATGTAGCGCTCAACCTTGGGAAGTTCCGCAGGATCGATCTTCGGCCCGCCAGCCCGACAGCCGATCTCGCGAGCGGCGTTCGCGGTCCCGCAGATCGACAGGATACGGCGGACCTGACGATCCGTGACGCCCATGGCTTCCGCGATCTGGCGATTGGTCATTCCCGCCGATGCCATTGCGACATACTCATGGTCACGATTGGGGCGACCGTTGCGCGGGATATAGATTTTCTCGCCCGAGAAGTGTTTGCAGAACATCCGGGCGCGTTCGAAGCCGATGGCTTCCACGAGCCGGTGACGATCATGAAGGGTGTAGAGGTTTTGCGGAACCTTGATCGTCTGCCCACCGAGAGCGCTTCTCAGTTGCTGCCAGGCGGCGATGCCGAGAAGAGAAATAACTGTGCTTACGAAATCGTCGCTGGCGGCAGTCGCGTCAGTCTGGCTGATGGTAGTTCGTGATCTCAAGGTTATTTCCCGACCAATGTCGATGGCCGGACAATGTCCGGCACTGGGCAAGGAATGCGACCGGACGTGAGTTCCGGCATTCTGCCACCGGATCGCGCCCAATCTGAACGGCGTAAGTGCATCGGGTTGTCCGGGCAGCAGTGCGACAATCCGATTTCCGCCCTCACCCACTTCGCCGCCATGCAGTGTAGGTGGGGACCGGACTGGCGGTCGGCATGTGGAACAGACAAGCCGACCGCCGCTACTCGTCTTGCGTTTTCGGCTCTTCCCGCAAAAGTTCCAAAATGCGTTTGTTGAGCGGCCAGCTATCCGGTGTAATCTGCTGGCTATGTTCGCGGCCAAGAGCATAGGATTGTTGAACCAGCGTCCTTACATCACTTTGCGAAAAGCGTTCCGTCTCAATGATGTTCCCAACGAGAATGAGGCCTATGCTGATGTCCCGTTTGACGCAAAGGGTAATAATCGCCTCATAGGGAACGGTGTCGCCCAAGACGAGAGCAGCCACGGAAGTGCGCGATGAAAAGCCCAGCGCCTTTGAAAGCGCATAGTCAGATGGGAGGTTGAGCGCCCATTTAAGGCGATCAAACACCATTCGCGGTGTGGCTTGGGTTTTCAGGTATTCGTCCCAGTTCGTTTGTTGCACGTCATTTCCTTTCGACTAGATCGCCACAGAGCCACGCAGGCGCGATCTTGGGGATGTCATGGGAATTGTGCCGGAAAATCCGGCGATGCGCGTTAGGGTGCCGTTAGAAACGGCAAGCATGGCATCCAATCTGCAATGGCAGGGCAGATCAGCCTTGCGCGGTCGTTTTCTTGCGCCTGACCATGTTTGTCAGAGCACCAATCACCTTGTGAGCACCGTCCGCCTGGAGCCACTGGATACCGTGACCATGACGATGTTTTTCCATCCAGTGGCGCAAGCTCGTATCGTCACCTGTCCCATCGGTGAATTCGGCCCATAGCTGCCTGATCTTGCGGAGCTGCGCATCAGAAGCCTTGCCGGGACGGCGGGAAAATTCTTTCTTCTTCGCAGTGGATAGAAAACCCATGGCCTCGAAATGCGCCATGACCTTTTTAGACGACTTTGCATTGAGGCCTGTGGCACTCTCCTGCCCGGAAATCCGATGCAGGACTGCGCGGTAATCGTCATCCGAAAGTCCGAGTTGCGCCTTGGCGACTCGAAGAATGGAAAAATGCCTACCAGTAAGGTCAGCCATGGCGATGACCCTTTGAAATAAGGCTTTCCAACCGCTCGGCATCGGTCGCCAGTGGCCCGAGCTTTTCAGCAATCAGGTTGAGAATGATGACCGGGACGCGCGAAAGCTGTTCGTTGTCCTTATCGCGGCTGAATGCATGATGCCAAAGCTCCTCGCATCCCCAAGCCAAAGCGTCGATATCCCATTTGAGGAGCGACAGGCCCTTGTCAAGCCGGAGGGAAAGCTCAACCGCCGATGGCTCGCAATTATCGGCTGGTGCTGTTTTAAAAGCGGTTTTGGTCATGGTGTGGCTCCATTTTGATAATGCAGATGAAGCGCAACGCGATACAAATGCGCAGGACAGGCTCAGTCTTCCGCATGCTCAAGCAGCTTGAGGGCGGTCGTCTTTCCGTTCAGCGCCAGAAGCGCCGTGCGAATGTGATTGAGGCGAAGGGCTGCAGTCGGACCGGCCATCTTTCGGGCCTGCTGGAAGACCATGCAAAGCGTCCGGACATTGGTCTGAGTGCCGAGGTTTTCCACGGCCTCATAGGCATCCATGCCTTCGAGGCCGTAAGCCGCGCCGATATCGACGCATTCAGGCCGCGTCAGCGCAGGAAGAAAAACCCGCATGCCGATCCGGCTTTCGATCTGCTTCAGCGCCAGAGCGTCTTTCTTGCCCGAATTGGAGCTTGTGATCCGTTCCGCATTGCCGCCGAGCACAAGGGCAAGTCTGCAATCTTCCTGAATTTTCAGAAGCTCTCGCTTGGCCCGATCTTCCAGCGCCTGAAACTCGTCAATGATAATGAGGGGGCGGGAACCGTCGAAACTCCGGCTTTTCAGGGTGCTGACGAGCCGTTCGTATTGGTCCCGCTCGTACGGCCCCCAACTGTAGCAATCCAGCGCCTTCAGAAGTCCACGATACAGGCCCGATACGGATTTGGTCTGGTCGGAGATTTGGAGGAAAGCGCCGTTCTCGGCCTGAGACAAATAGTGAAGCGCAGTGCTCTTTCCATATCCCGGATCGCTGATGATATAGGCCGGATACTCGCTTTCTAACGCGTACTGGATGGCACCGCGCGTCCGCTTGACCGCGCCGATCTCGATGAAGATCGGATTGATGTAGGGTTGAAGGATAAAGGTCATTGCGCCTTCCTTTCGGTATTCCAGCCCAAGGCGGCAGCGCGGGCCTCGTCAATCAAACGAGCTTCCTCTTCGGCTGCGGCACGGCTGTTCTTTTTGGCTGGGACTGGCAGGATAGCCCGCTTGGACGATCCGCCGCGATTTAGGGAAATCACGCCGTCCGGCTCGTTAGGAACCACTGGCATCTGTTTGGCCGCATGCGCGGCGAGCTCGTGCAGCACGTCGATTGTCGGGACCGACTTCTTGAGGCGCGTCAGTTCCTTGTTTCTAACGGAGGTACGGCGGGCGCTTTCCTTCGCGCCGCGCTGATCGAGTACATGGAACGGCTCGTCGGCAACGGCGATACCGATCTCATTGCCCTTGTCATCGGTAATCAGAAGCTCCTGATATCCGAAGTATTTCGGGATATGCACCGTGACCTTGTTGCCCATAAAGCGGAGCAAGCCGTCGCAGGTGTAAGCCCTGCCGTCGACATCGATACCGTGATTGCGGACAACACGCGTATCCGCCCTGGTGAACACGCTGAGGAGTTCGGTCGGATCGAGAAGCGTGGCTTTCCAGCCTGCCTCGACGTGACCACGGAATGTTTCGGCGGGCGACTGCCCGTCCAGTGCGCCCCTCTGCGGCATCACCTCGTAGGCGTGAAGCAGGTCGCGAACTTGCTGGACGAAGGCGTCAAACCCGCGGTCAAACGGATCGGGAAGCTTGCCAAGCTCGGGCCGCTTCGGGTTCATGCGGTCATCATCGATCCAGCCCTTGATAAGCCGGAAATACTGGCGGTTCATTTGACCAAACCAGCCTTCGACATGCTTGGCGGCAGCGTTATAAGGCTTCGCCCGGATGACGCGCCTACGCTCATCCAGATCGTTAAAACCTATGACTTTCGTGCCAAGTTTTAACGCGTCGTTGAGATCGTCCGCGAAACCGTACTCGGAGCCGTTGTCGACATAAAGGTACTGAGGAACGCCATAGGCCGGATCGCGGCACATGTTGACGAAGGCCTGGATGATATCGGCGTTCCTAACGCCACCCTTCTCTTCGAATAGGACGATCTCGCAATAAACGCGGTAAGTCGCAAGATCGTGGAAGGCGAGCAGTTTCGCCGTCGCATTGGTCCCATTCTCACGGCGTACCAGCACGTTGATATGGTGCACATCCATGACCACGACTTCCATGGGCACCATGCCCTTCGTCGTGCGCCGGATACGTGGCTTGGCATCCTCGCTGCCCTTGCGGTCAACCTTGTGCCGATAGACCTTCTGGAAGTGCTTTTCCGCCCGCCAGAAGGTGATTGGCAGCGTAAAGATCGCTTTCGCATAGGCGTCCGAGACCTCGAAGCCGTGAGCCGCCGACATGGCCCGAAGCTCTTCACCGCATAGAACGAGCGCAATCTTGCGCTGGGCACCATCAAGAATAAGACCACGAAGATATTGACGAAGATCGCTCTCGATCTGCTCGCACACGGCGGCGTCAAACGGGACGGCGCGCTGCCACTGGCGGCTGATGCGGGCGGCTTTCTTGCCCTTGTCTGCTCGGACACGCTTGGCGAGGCAGAGGTTTAAACCTCCGTTAGCCTCGTAGGTGCGAACCCAGAGGTAGAGCGTAGAAAGAGCCAGCTTTACAGGTTTTCCAAGCCAGCCAGTCTTCCTGATGCCAGCCAGTTTGAGATATTCGGCTTTGCGCTCCGGTGAGCCGACCGGAGCCGCAAGAATTGGTCGGATGACATCGAGCTTCCACCGATGTTCGGCAGCGCCACCATCATCGAGGCGGAGCGTCGTCAAATCGAGAGCCTGCCTACCTGTTTCCCGCCAAGAGGATTGTATCTCAGGGGGGAGCGTATCGAGGTTAACGACGAAACTCTGACCGGATATGCCTCCACCTTGGGTCGTTGGTACTGTCCGCACGTCCAGCGGCGAACCAGACCACGATTGCGATCCGATCATCCGCTGAACGTGCCGTAGCGAGAGGCCCGAGGCCTCTGCTACATCATGAGGTGAAAGCCATTCCGACATGGTATCAGGCACTCAGCAGGCGGGTTTCAGGAGCTTTTTTGATGCCGAGTTCAACTGCGATTTTGTGGCTTACGCCTCGCTTGCACGCCAGCTTGCCTTGAACGACAGCGTAGACGAGACGAGGCGCGTAACCCCGCGCCTCAGCCCACTCTTTCATGGAAATGCCTTCAGCTTCGAACTGGAGGCGCACTTGCTCATTAGGTGTCATGCCGATATCCTTTCGTTTCCACTTCCTTCGATTGGAAGTACAATTTAGTAAACTTGAGATTGGTTTATGTCAACTAATGATACGTTAATTTTGGACGGTGTCGAAATTGACCCCGATGCTGTCATTGATCGCCTGCGAAAAGCGATGGGTGTGGACAGCGACACCGACCTCTCAACCGCCCTTGGTGTGAATAAGTCTACAGTTTCGGCGTGGCGAACGCGAAAGCGCATTCCCTACGCTGAGGTAGTGCAAGTCGCATTCAAAACGCGGGAGAACATCGAATGGCTTCTAACGGGCAAAGAGCGCACTCAGATGCTGCCCGGGGTGTACGGCGGGGAAATTAACGTCAGGCTTCTAGCTGCGACGATGTATGACGTCTGGAATGCGCGGATTTTCCAAGAGGCGTTTGGCCCAGGCACTGACAAGTGGAAGCAAGCCAGTTTCCGCGCAAAATGGATCGCAGATCGCTATAATCACTTCCAATTTTTAATGAACGACATGACCGCAGGCGGTCGCATGACGCAGGAAGAATTCACCCATCACCTAATTGATATGCTCGAGGTGAAAGAGCGCGACGAGGACACGCAAAAATAAGCAATAAACGCGCCCACAACCATGTCGCCACCTCGTCGCCACTGGCGAGTTTTTCGGGCACCCTGAGAGAGTGATGTCCTCAAAAAACGTAATGTTTTCTAATGCGGTACGAGCTACGTTAGATTCGCGAGATTTTGAAATTACCCATTTCGGGTGGCGACATGATATATTCAGGCAAATCAATGCTTTGAGCGCGGTTAATCTAATAGAGCGAATTCCGCCAATCTAAAAAAGCAAATTCCCGCGCAATACTTCACGGAAATTTAGGGACTTGCGGAACACATATGGAACATATAGTGTCCGTTCTGGATTTGTTTCCGACTCTCGGGGTGCCAAACATGCTCACGCGCAAACAGCAGGAACTGCTTCTGTTCATTCACGAACGCATGAAGGAGTCCGGCGTCCCCCCTTCGTTCGATGAAATGAAGGATGCACTCGATCTTGCATCGAAATCCGGCATCCACCGGCTGATCACGGCGCTCGAAGAGCGCGGCTTCATCCGCCGCCTGCCGAACCGCGCGAGGGCCCTCGAAGTCATCAAGCTGCCGGAAGCCTACCAGCCAAGCCTGCAGCCGCGCCGCGGCTTCTCCCCGAGCGTGATCGAAGGCAGCCTCGGAAAACCGCAGCCGGTCGCCGCCGCTCCCAGGCCGGTGGCAAACAACGACACCTCCAATGCGACTACCGTTCCGGTCATGGGCCGCATCGCCGCCGGCGTGCCGATCTCGGCGATCCAGAACAATACGCATGACATCGCGGTGCCTGCCGAAATGCTCGGCTCCGGCGAACACTACGCGCTGGAAGTCAAGGGCGATTCGATGATCGAAGCGGGCATCCTCGACGGCGATACGGTGGTCATCCGGAACACCGGCACCGCCAATCCCGGCGACATCATCGTGGCCCTGGTGGACGACGAGGAAGCAACGCTCAAGCGTTTCCGCCGCCGTGGCGCGTCTATCGCCCTCGAAGCGGCCAATCCGGCCTACGAAACCCGCATATTTCCGCCCGACCGGGTGAAGATCCAGGGCAAACTGGTCGGCCTCATCCGTCGCTATCATTGATCATCTGCTGAAGCGGTTCTGGCAGCGTGGTGTCTGAGGTGCCACTTCGCCAGTCGTAATGGCGATGCTGCATCCAGGGGCGATCCCGGTTGGCAAGGGCTGCGTGGATCTGCCAGAATTCCATATCCGTCGCCCCGCGAAGCGCGATCTCCAGAGCGCCGGTCTTTCGAAGGGTTTCGCCGTTGAACATCAGCGCGCCGGAGCGGCAATTGTCGAAACGGGCGCGTGGAGCGATGACGATATCGGCGACATCGCAGGCCGGGCCGGCATAACGGCTGTCCTCCACGGCGGCGATAATGGCGCCCTCCGCGGTCCTTGCCGCGCACCATGATCGCGCCGAACAGATGAACCGGCCTTCCGGCGCTTGCCGGATGCCGGATCGGGCGGCGTCCATTTCGGCCGGCTTGAGTTCGCGACGCTCCCCGGATTTCGCGCCGGAAGACTTTTCACCGGACGGAGACATCTCCGGTTTCGACGGATCGCCCAGCAGAAGCGCCCGCCGCCATTGGTCGTAGATGAAATCGGGAGGGCGCGCGCGATTGGTGGCGACCCGGTCGCCGGCCAGCAGGGCAACCATCGTTCCATCCTCGGATATCAGAATGTCCGGAAGCGGTTTCGATCGCTCCTGCCATGACAGCGCCAGCGCCGACGCAAGGAGCGGAATGCCGAGGAGCCGAAGCCTGGTTCTCAGAAGCGTCAGGAGGAGAAACCCGATGGTGGCCACGCCCATGAACCAGGGATGCTGCCTGCCGACAGGCACGTCGCCACCCCAGGCCGCGACATGCTTTGCTATCGCGATCACGGCGTCGAGCCCAAGGCCCATCAGTTTCAGGAACGGCGCATCGAGCCCGAAGGGCATCAGAAGCATGCCGGCAAGGCCGGCGGGCATGACCACGAAGGAGATGACCGGCATGGCGGCCAGGTTCGCAGCTAGGCCATAGGTCGCGATGCGATGGAAATGCTCGACGGAAAAGATCGCGGTCGAGACGCTGCCGATCAGGGACGTCACGAGGATACCCGACGTGAATTTCCAGAAAGCCAGTGCCGGCATCAGTGCGGGAAACCGGAACGGCGAGGGTTCCGGATCGTGTTTCCTCGATCGGTTCGTCCAGAAGGCATAACCGGCGACCAGGGCCGCAGTGGCGGAAAACGACATCTGAAAGCTTGGACCCAGAACCTCCGACGGCGAGAGGGCAATGATGATGAGAGCCGAGAGCGCCACATTGCGCAGGCTGATCGACGGCCTGTCGAAAAGCACCGCAACCAGCATGACGGCCATCATGATATAGGCGCGCTCGGCCGAGACCCCGAAGCCGGAAATCAGGTAATAGGCAGTCACCATGGCAAGCGCGCCGAAAGCGGCGAGCTTCTTGACCGGCCATGCCTGGGCAAAACCCGTAAACAGGGAGAGCAGGCTGCGCGCACCAACGAAGAAGATGCCCGCGGCAAGCGCCATGTTGAGCCCCGAGATCGCGATGATATGGGCAAGGCCGGACAGCCTGAGCGCCTCGGTCGTCTCCTCGGAGATCGCCCGACGCTCATCCGTGACGATCGCTGCGGCGAAGGCGCCGGCGTCGCCGGGCACAGTCTCGCGAATATGGTCGGCGATGGTACTGCGCAGATCGAAAAGCCGGCTCTTGAGTTCCGCACTCCAGCCATCCGTCGATTGCGAAATCCCCTCGTTCTTCGGCGCTCCATAAAAGAAGCCGACGGCGCCGACGCCATCGAAATAGGAAGAGAAGGCGAAATCGTGGAGCCCCGGCAGGGCCGGTCCCGACGGCGGGGAAATGCGCACCCGGCCGACAAGCCTATCGCCGGTTTCGGCGGGCTTGTGCCGCGCCCTTGCCAGCAACGATACGCGCTGCGGAACGCGCCGCACCTTGGGATCGGCAGTCCGCTCGACGCGGAGAACATAACGCCAGCGCCCTTCCCCATCGATCTCCCGCCGTTCGACGACGCCTGCCAGTTCCGTCGTCACAGGCGTATCGAGGATGACCGTGCCACGCCGCCACGTTTCGAGCTCCGCCAGCATCATGCCGCCGAGAAAAAGCACCGCTCCGAGCGGCAGGACGCGCGCCCGGCCGACATGGTGACGCGTCGCGAAGGCAAACGCGAAAAAGGCGGCAAAGGCCAGGCAGAACGGCCAGAACGCCGGATCTTCCGACAGGACGAACCAATACACGGCCCCGGTCCCGACGAGGACGGAAGCAAGAAGAAAGCCGTGTCCGTATGCACCCTCCTCTTCCAGCATGGACGGCACATGGCACCACAGCCGGCCTGCCCGCCGCATCGTCCGGCGCAAGGGGCCGCCCTGCGTGTGGGTGAGTGTCCGCCGTTCGAGGGCGGGAGAAAGCTCGTAGAGATGTCTCGGTCCGGCCGAGTCGGATGCGCCTCCGCTCAAGGCGGAATCCGCCAACCGGGATGCCGATCTCCCGGCCTCGGTCAACTTCGGAAACACAGTGTCTTCCGACATGGAACGCCCAGCCCGCCAGCCACAGGAATATGCGGCAATGCAACCTGCGCGTTTCTTGCTCCACCGTCAACCGCTCGGGAAATCTTAGCAATCCCAGAAGGCTGAAACGGGTTGCAACAGAAAGTTGGACATCCAAGCAAAAGCGGCTGCCCAATATGCTTTCGCGCTGCACAAAATGCTACCAACGACAGCTTGGCATCAGCTTTCGGATCATATAGCAAGGCATGGGACGCTTAATTCTTGTGGCGCTTTCAAGGCGCCACGCCGCCAAAAGGTTGGAGGATCAGCATGACGGATAAAAGCGCAAATCTGGTAATCGGCGACAGACAAGTCGATCTGGCGATCAAGTCGGGCTCCATCGGCCCGGACGTAATCGACATCGGCTCTCTCTACAAGCACACCGGTGCCTTCACCTACGACCCGGGTTTCACCTCGACGGCGTCTTGCGAATCCAAGATCACCTATATCGACGGCGACGAAGGCATCCTTCTGCACCGCGGCTATCCGATCGAACAGCTCGCCGAACATGGCGACTTCTTGGAAACCTGCTACCTGCTTCTTTACGGCGAACTGCCGACCGCCGCCCAGAAGAAGGACTTCGACTATCGCGTCACGCATCACACGATGGTGCATGAGCAGATGAGCCGCTTCTTCACCGGCTTCCGCCGCGACGCCCACCCGATGGCCGTCATGTGCGGCTGTGTCGGCGCACTCTCCGCCTTCTACCACGACTCGACCGACATCACCGATCCGCACCAGCGCATGGTCGCCAGCCTGCGCATGATCGCCAAGATGCCGACGCTCGCGGCCATGGCCTACAAGTACCACATCGGCCAGCCCTTCGTTTACCCGAAGAACGACCTCGACTACGCATCGAACTTCCTGCGCATGTGTTTCGCCGTTCCCTGCGAGGAATATGTGGTGAACCCGGTTCTGGCCCGCGCCATGGACCGCATCTTCATCCTGCATGCAGACCACGAACAGAATGCCTCCACCTCGACGGTCCGCCTCGCCGGCTCCTCGGGCGCCAATCCGTTCGCCTGCATCGCCGCCGGTATCGCCTGCCTGTGGGGCCCTGCCCATGGCGGCGCCAACGAGGCCGCGCTCAACATGCTGACGGAGATCGGCACGGTCGACCGCATTCCGGAATATATCGCCCGCGCCAAGGACAAGAACGATCCGTTCCGCCTGATGGGCTTCGGTCACCGCGTCTACAAGAATTACGATCCGCGCGCCAAGATCATGCAGAAGACCACGCATGAAGTTCTCGGCGAGCTTGGCCACAAGGACGATCCGCTGCTGCAGGTCGCCATGGAGCTGGAGCGCATCGCGCTGACCGACGAATACTTCATCGAAAAGAAGCTCTACCCGAACATCGACTTCTACTCGGGCATCACGCTCAAGGCGATGGGCTTCCCCACCACCATGTTCACCGTGCTCTTCGCGCTTGCCCGTACCGTCGGCTGGATCGCGCAGTGGGCAGAGATGATCGAAGATCCGCAGCAGCGCATCGGCCGTCCGCGCCAGCTCTATACCGGCGAGCCGAAGCGCGACTACCTGCCGATCTCCAAGCGCTGATCCAGGGCACGCCGCCAAGGCATGCCTGCAGCCGGGGAACTGACCCCGGACTGGTTCTGGGATTCGAAACCGCTCGCGGCACGTCGCCGCGGGCGGTTTTCGTTACCGAAACAAGTATCGGGAGGGCGGAGGTTCCACGGTGAATGTCGGCATTGAACCGGCCTCGGCCGGAGACAGACCATATCTGAGGGATCTTCTTTCCAGGCACCTCGAAGAATTAAGCCGGTATGGAAACGTCGATCTGAATTACCGCTATTTCGACGCCTATTGGAAGGAACCGGAAGGCCGCTGGCCCTATCTGATCCGGGAGAATTCCCGACCTACGGGCTTCGCATTCGTCAACACATGGTCTCCGTCCGGAAGAGGCACCGATTTTTCGATAGCGGAATTCTACGTCGTCCCGGATGCGCGCATGCGGGGAATTGGACGCGGTGCCGCAAGAGCACTTCTTCGGACACGTTCCGGCATCTGGGAAGTGAATGTGATGACATTGAACGCGACCGCTCAGAAATTCTGGCCCCGCGCCTTGGATGCCGCCGGGGCAAAGGACATGGAGCGGATCGAAGTGGATCGCGAGACCGTCTATCGGTTCAGGATCGCATAGGCAACCTTGGCTGCGCTGGCCGGGATAGTGCCGTCCTCTCCTCCAGAAGCCGGAGGACGATGCCTGCGGCCGCTTCGCCGGGCGGCACGGGCACCTGCAGGCGTTGCCAGGTGAGGTCGAACCCCTCCATCATGGCCCGACGCTGGGCGGTATCGAACGAGAGCCTTTCGGCCCAGCGGCAGAGACTGCCCGCCCGAACCACTTCGTTGATATATTCCGGCACGACAGCATAATCGGCGATCAGATTGGGCAATGCGCCCGACCATATCTTGATCCGCTTCGACATCAGCGTGATCAGCCAGTCGGCCTTGTAGGCGGAGACGACCGGCACGTTCGAAAGGCCGAGTTCGAGAATGACGGTGCCGGAAGCGGCGATCGCCGCATCGGCCTGCGCGAAGGCCGCCCACTTGCTCTCGGTATCCGTGGTAATTTCCGGCCTGATCGGAAGTGCCGCCGCCATTTCCCGCACCAGCTTTTCCTGACGCGGAACGGTCGGCAGGAGGAAGCGGGCCGGTCCGTTGCGATCGACGAACTCACGCGCGGCCTCGCCGAAAACCGGCAACAGCGCCCTGATCTCGGCCGAACGCGAACCGGGCAGGAGCAGGATGGTCTTCTCGTCGTCCTTTGTCTTCACCGGACGTTCGATACGCGCGGCCCGGACCTTCAGCAGCGACGGATCGTCCGTCAGCCGATGGCCGACGAATGTGGTCTCCGGCCCGCCAAGGCGTTTCATCGCCTCCGGCTCGAAGGGCAGCACCGCAAGCACATGATCGACATAGGCGAGCATCGCGGTGGCGCGATATTCCTTCCAGGCCCAGACGCTCGGGCAGACATAGTCCACGATCGGCAGATCGGGCAGAGCCGCCCTCACCTTCCTTGCGACACGGTGGGTGAAATCCGGGCTGTCGATGATGACGAGAACGTCAGGTTTCGCCGCGACGATCGCCGAAGCCGTCTGGTTGATACGCTTGATCAGGTTGGGCAGGCGGGCCAGCACCTGCGTGAGCCCCATGATCGAAAGCTCCGAGAAGTCGAAAAGCGAAACCAACCCCTCGTCCGCCAGGGCATCTCCACCGACGCCGACAAGTTCCACCGGACCGTCATGAGCTGCCTTCAATGCCGCGATCAGGTCGCCGCCCAGGAGATCACCGGAGACTTCACCGGCGATCACCGCCACCTTCAAGGTCCTGTTCATGACAATCCTCCGTTCGGCAGCCCCCAGTCCGGGAGACCGGGATCGATGCCGCAGACGAAAATACCCGCCGCGTCGGCGGCCGCGATCAACTTCGCCTCCTCCAGGATCAGGGCGCGCCCCGCCTCCACAGCAACGCCCGCCAGACCGGCTTTCACCGCGTTCTCGACGGTCGACGGACCGATAGCCGGCAGGTCCGCACGCATGTCCTGCTGCGGTTTGCACAATTTGACCAGCGAGCCCCTGCGGCGCGAGGAGATGCGGCCCTCGGCGCGCAACGCCGCCACGCGCTCCAGCATCCTGTCAGTGCCCTCGACGCCTTCCAGCGCCACGACCCGGCCGCCGACGCTCACCGCGCCCTGGCCGATATCGAGTTCCCCCAGGCGCCGGGCGGCTTCCGCGGCCTTTGCGACATCGCGCCAATCTTCCCCGGTCGGCGCGTGGCTGCCGAGCGGCCCTGTTCGCGCCAGCAGGCCGGGCGCAACCTCGTGCGCGCCGATCACCCGGCATCCCTGGGCCTCGACGATACCGATCGCCACCTGCAGCAGCGCATCGTCGCCGCCGGACATCAGCGTGCGAACCAGCAATGGCAGCTTGCGCAGGGCCTTCCAATTGGGGCGGATGTCGCGCCAATCCGGCCTGCGCGTGACGCCACCGGAAAGAACAACGCGGTCGACCCCTTTCTCCCGGAAAATCCGCGAAAAACCCACAATATCGGCAATGCTCGCCGCAGCGGTTTCAAAATCTCCGAAATCCTGGTCGGACTCGTTGCGAAGCCGGATGATGAACGGGTCCTCGCCGGCCGCCCGCGCCGCCGCCGCAAGATGAACAGGCAGAAAACCGTTTCCGGCGATGATCGCCAGCCGGCCCTTCGGCGCAGGGCTGGGAAAGCCCGGCATGGCGGGTCAGCCCTTGCCGCGGAAGGGAGAAGAAAGCGCTCTGTCGCTCTCGGCCGCGATGAAATCGAGAATCTCGATCACCTCCTTGCAGTCGGCATAATCACCGCGGATTGCCGCCGCATTGGTGCGGATATTGCCTTCGCCCTCAAAAATCTGCTTGAAGGCCCGGCGGATCGTGTGAATCGTCGAACGTTCGATGCCGGCGCGGGTCATGCCGACCACGTTCAATCCGCCGAGCACGCCCGGATTGCCATTCAGCATGCCATACGGAATGACGTCGTAGTTGACGGCGGAAAGCCCGCCGATGAACGCCTGCCGGCCGATACGCGTGAATTGATGCACCGCACAGCCGCCGCCAAGGATGGCGCGATCGGCCACATGGACATGACCGGCAAGCATGACGTTGTTCGACATGATGATGTCATTGCCGAGCTGGCAATCATGCGCGACATGGGAATTGGCCAGAAGCAAGCAATTGTTGCCGACCACGGTCCTGCCGCCGCCGCCCACCGTGCCGCAATTTATCGTCACGCCTTCGCGCATCGTGCAGTTGTCGCCGACGGTCAGCGAGGAATTTTCGCCGGCCTCATGAAGACTCTGCGAAACACCGCCGATCACGGCCATCGGGAAAATGCGGCAATTCTCGCCGATCTGCGTGTTTCCGGCGATCACTGCATGCGAGATCACCTCGACGCCGTCCTTCAGCACGACGCGCGGACCTATATGCGAAAACGGGCCAATCCGGACGTTTTCGCCGATCACGGCTCCGTCCTCGACCACCGCAAGCGGATGGATGCGCGCGCTGGTTGCAATCTTGCTCATTCTCCGCCCTTACGCATCATCGCGCCGATATCGGCTTCCGCAACAAGCGCGCCATCGACCTTCGCATCGCAATGGAATTTCCAGATATTGCCGCGCTGCTTCTGCTTCACGACATGATACTCGACCCGATCCCCCGGAACGACCGGCTTGCGGAAACGCGCGTTGTCGATGGTCATGAAATAGACGAGATAACCGCCCTCGCCTTCCTTGCGCGCACAGATGGCACCCGCAGTCTGGGCCATGCCTTCGATCAGCAATACGCCGGGCATGATCGGCCGGTCCGGAAAATGGCCGGTGAAATGCGGCTCGCTGGCCGTCACATTCTTGATGCCGATGGCGGAGTTGTCACCGTCGATCTCGACGATCTTGTCCACCAGAAGGAAAGGATAGCGATGCGGCAGCAGCTTCATGATTTCCTGAATATCGGCCGCGCCGAGCACCGGCTTGGTCTCATCAGTCATTTTTCTTCTCTCCTTTACGCTTCGCCCGCTCATCTACCTGCGCCATCTTTTCCGCCATCTCGCGGAGGAAATCCTTCATCGGCCGGGCGGGAATGCCTCCATAGATTGCCCCGGGAGGAACATTCGCGATGACACCGCTCATGGCGGCGATCTGTGCACCATCTCCGATGGTTATATGGCCATTGATACCGCTGGCCCCGCCGATCAGCACGCCGTTACCTATATGCGTGGACCCCGCGATCCCGACACCGCTGGCTATGCCGCAATGGCGACCGATCCGCACGTTATGCGCGATCTGCACCTGGTTGTCGATCTTGGTGCCCTCGCCGATTACCGTGTCATCCATGGCGCCGCGATCCACCGTCGTGTTGGCGCCGATCTCCACATTGTCCTGGATGATAACGCGGCCGACCTGCACGATCTTGAGCATGCCCCTGGGCCCCGGCGCAAAACCGAACCCGTCCTGGCCGACGCGGACACCATTGTGAATGATCACGCCATTGCCAATGAGGCCGGCCACGATGCTCGCACCGGCCGCAATGCTACAGTTCCGACCGATCTTGACATCCGCACCGATGACGGCACCGGCCCCGATACGCGTACCGCTGCCGACCTCCGCCCGCGCACCGATCACGGCCATGGGCTCCACGTCGACGTCCGCTTCGAGCCTGGCGGTCGGGTCCACGAAAGCTGCAGGCGATATGCCTGCCGGCGATGACGTGACCGGCGACGGCCGCATCGCAACCGGATGCAGGATCGCGCCGGCCAGCGCGAAGGCCGTGTGCGGCGTCTTCGTCAACAGAACCGGAATGTGATCGGGTATGATCGAACTCAGCGCAGGTTCGCAAATGATGGCAGACGCCCGGCACGTTTCGAGTTCGTGCCGGCTCTTGCGGGACAGGATGTAACAGATCTGCCCTTCGCCTGCCCGCGCGACAGGGGCCACCGAACAGACCATCCGGCCGCCGGCGCTTTCATCAAGCAGTTCTGCCCCAAGACGGGCGGCCAGCTCACGCAGGCTCACGCCATCATGGGGCGGAAAGAACTCATTGGGGTCCATAAAGCCAGAACTCCAGAACAGATTTCCGCCCGCCGCAGCAGGCGGAAACGATCAGAACTGGTTCGCCATGCTGAACCGGAATTCCTGGGTTTCGTCGAAGTCTTCCTTGACGACCGGCTTGGCGTAATCGAAGCGGATGTTGCCGAAGGGCGACGCCCACATGACACCGACGCCAACGGATGCACGCCAGGACATGTCCGTGCCTTCCGCAGTGCTGGTACCCAGCTTGACGTCATTGCCGTAAAGCGTACCGGCATCCGCAAAGACAGCGGCGCGGAGACCGAAATCCTCCGGGAAGGCCGGCATCGGCATGGACATTTCAGCCGAAGCCGTGAAGTAGGTCGTACCGCCCAGCGGATCGCCGTGCTCAACCGTGCGCGGACCGATGCCATCGTTCTTGAAGCCGCGAATCTGGCGCCCGCCGATGTTGAACTGATCGAAGACGTGCAGATCGTCACCCGTGGAGACGACATGACCGGCACCGACAGCGACCGAACCAATCAAGTCCGCTTCGGTCGAAAGCGTATGGAAGTAACGAGCGCGACCGGAAATCTTGTAGAAATCGGAGTCGCCGCCAAGGCCCGCATATTCATGCGTGATCGTTGCATAAATACCTTCACGCGGCAGCGTCTGGCTGTCGAGCGTGTTGTAGGTGAGCGTCTGAGAAATCGACGACTGAACAAACTCGCCGTGATTGATCATGCTGATATACGGATCGGACATGTTGTCGTCACCGGTAAACGGCAGCTCATCCGAGCCGTAAGCCCCGTCGTTCTTGTACTTGATCTGCTTGTAGGTGTAGCGGAATGTCGTCGCCAGATCCTCGGTGATCGGCGCCGTCACGCGCAGGGTAACGCCCTGCTCCTCATATTTGTAATAGTCGTTCGATGAAGTCTGGCTCTTGAAGAGGTCGAAACCGGCCGCCAGCCTGTAACCGAGGAAATAGGGCTCGGTGAACGAAATGTTGTAGGTGCGGGCATCGTCGAGACCGCCACCAACGGCGACGCGGATGAACTGACCGCGGCCGAGGAAGTTCTTTTCCTCGATCGAAGCTTCCAGGATGAAGCCATCGCCACCCGCTGAATAACCGGCGCCGATACCGAACGAGCCCGTCGACTGGTCTTCCACGTCGACCACGACGACCACGCGATCCGGCGAGCTGCCCTGGGCGGTGGAAACATTGACGGTCGTGAAGTAGCCCAGCGCCTCAAGGCGACGCTTGGCGCGCGAAATCATTTCCTGGTTGAAGGCATCGCCTTCGCTGAAATCGAATTCACGACGGATGACGTAGTCACGGGTACGCGTATTGCCGCGGATCTCGATACGCTCGACATAGGCGCGCTCGCCCTGGTCGACGAGATAATTGACCCCGATCGTATGGTTTTCCATGTTGCGGTCGCCGCGCGGCGTGACGCGAGCGAAGGGATAACCGGCAGCGGCAACGCGCTTGGAGATCGCTTCCATCGTCTTCTGGATCTCGCGGGCGTCGTAGGTGTTGCCCTGGCGGGTCTGCACCAGACCCTGGAGATCTTCGCCGCTCACGCCCTCGACCGTGGATTCAACCCCGACGCCGCCATACTGGTAGCGCTGGCCTTCTTCCACGGTGAACGTGATGTTGTACTGGTTCTTCGATTCGTCGAGCACGGCATTCGAAGAAATCACCCGGAAGTCCGGATAGCCGTGATTGTAGTAGAACTGCCGCAGCGCATCCTCGTCGGCGCGCAGCTTGTCCTCGCTATAGACGTCCTTGCGGGTCAGGAAGGAAAGCGGACCCGATTCCTTGGTGATGATCACGGACTTCAGGCGGCCGTCGCCATAAGCCTGATTGCCCACAAAATTGATGTCGGCGATCTTGGTGCGATCGCCCTCATTGATGACGAAGGCCAGGTTGACGCGTCCCTGCCCGACCGGCGCGGTCTGCGTGGTAATCTCCACGTCACCACGGCCAATCCCGCGATAGGCCTCACGGAGGCGCTCTATATCCGCGTTAATCATGGTCTGGCTGTAAGGGCCGAGCGGCTGGGTCTGAACGACCGCCTGCAACTTCTCGTCCGTGATCTTGCGGTTGCCGTTGAAGACGACCTGGTTGATGAGCTGGTTCTCGCTGACCGCTACGACCAGCGTGTTGCCGGAGACGCTGATGCGGACGTCGGAGAAATATCCGGTCGCATAAAGCCGGCGCACGGATTCATCGATGTCGTTGTTGGAGAAGGAGACCCCCGGACGGATGGTCAGATTGGAACGAACGGCCTCCTCGCCTGCCCGCTGCGCGCCCCGAACCTGAACGTTCCGGATCACCGCCGCTTCGGCAGAAGGTGCGGAAGCAAGTACCAGTACACCTGCGCCCGATGCAACAACACTAGCAGACAGCGCAACCGCCGACACTGCGTTCAAAAACTTTGAACCAGCCTTCATTTTCAATTCTTACCTTTTCCCGTTGTCCCTCACCGGGTGGAGCCCGACTCCGGCCACGTGTGTCGTTTTACCTTCTTTTGCCCTACAAGCAAGCGATCGCGTTAATTTCTGTTTACTTCCTTCACAGGCGTGACCCATTGGCCACGCAACAGTTGAGAATATGGTAAATAAACAGTTTCTTTCATGATTTGAATGACATCAGCCGATCAGATTGCTGATGTCGTTGAAGGTCGCGAATACCATCAAGCTTAGCACCATCGCAAGCCCTATGCGGAAAGCAATCTCCTGCGCACCGGCTCCCAATGGTCTGCCGCGCACCGCTTCGATCGCATAAAAGACGAGATGCCCCCCGTCCAGGACCGGAACCGGCATGAGATTGAGAAGCCCGATCGAAACCGAGAGGACAGCCGCAAGCTGAACGACGGCGGCGAAGCCGAGCGTCGCCATCTGACCCGACGCCTGCGCCACCCGCACGGGCCCACCCAGTTGATCGGCCTTCATCCGGCCGGTCACGAGGTTGCCGATGTAACGGAAGGTCCCGGTGACGATATGGCCCGTCTCGGTGACGCCTTCGGCCACGGCCTGCAGCGGCGAGAAAGTCTCGACCCGGAAATTGCCGCGCTCTTCGTTGGTGACGATGCCGATCAGGCCAAGCTCGACCTTGTTGCCGAACTGATCAGTAATTTCCGTCCGCTTGGGAACCATCGGCAGATCGATATCCTGACCGTTGCGCTCTACGGTCACGACGATCGAGGTCTCGGGCCTGACGCTGACATAGCGGCGGACGTCGTCGAAGGTGCGGATGCGCGAGCCGTCAAGCGCCACCAGCCGGTCGCCGGGCTGGACACCGGCCACCTGGGCCGCGCTGTTCGGCTGTACTTCGGCCACGACGGGATCGGCGACGACCTTGCCGTAGACGCTGAACAGGACGGCGAAGATCGTGATCGCCAGCAGGAAGTTGGCGATCGGTCCGGCGGCCACGGTCGCGGCCCTTTTCCACAGCTTCGCGCCCGCCAGCGTCTGCGCCTTTTCCTCCTCGCTCATACCCTGGAGCCCGCTCGCATCCGGCAGGCTCGCGGCATCCTCGTCGCCGAAGAACTTCACATACCCGCCGAGCGGAATCGCCGAAATCTTCCAGCGGGTGCCGTGGCTATCGGTAAAGCCGGCGAGTTCCGGGCCAAAGCCGATCGAAAAGGCGGTGACCCGGATGCCGCACCAGCGGCCGACAAGATAGTGGCCCATCTCGTGCACGAAAACGAGCAGCGACAGGACGAGGATGAAGGGGATGATGTAGCCGGTGATCAAGCTGAGGATGGCCATCAAAGTTTCCGTTTCAGACAGTACAATGGCGGCAAGGCTTCAAAATCCGAAAAGGAAGCCCGCGACCGACATATCAAGATGGCCCGTCGAGGCCGAGTAGACAAGGGTCAACAAGAACGCCGCGAAACAGGCGAAAACGAGGCCATCGACCCGATCCATGACACCGCCGTGCCCCGGGATGAGATGGCTCGAATCCTTCACGCCGAACCGGCGCTTGATGAAGGATTCGAAAAGGTCGCCGACCTGGCTGGTGACGGACAGCAGGAATGCGATCGCCACAGTCCAGAAGGATAGCCGGGAAAAGACGGCAAGCGTCAGGGCGGAGCTTGCAACCACGCCGGAAACGGTGCCGCCGATCGCGCCCGACCAGGTCTTTCCGGGCGAAATCCTCGGCGCCAGTTTGGGTCCCTGCAATGCCCGGCCGACAAAATAGGCGAAGATATCGGTTGCCCAGACGACCGCGAAAATGAAAAGCGTCGCGACGAAACCCGCCTGATCCTCCCCGCGGATCGCGGCAAGCGACGTGCCGCTCAACCCGGCATAGACGATACCGCCCGGCAGCCACCAGCTTCCCTTGCGCCACAAAACCAGGAGGATGGCCGTGATGGCGGCGCCGCCGAGAAGCGGCACGGCGAATTCCTTCTCGCCAAAGGCGATATTGTAAGCCATCAGCAGGATCGAGACCCAGCCGAATGCGTTTGCCCGGAAGTCCCGCTCGCCAAGCCGGGTGATCGTCGACCATTCATAATAGATCAGGACGGTCGCCACCGCAGCGGCGATGCGGAACGAAAAGCCGCCGTACCAGGTCGCGGCAAGCACGACAACCGCCAGAACCAGGCCGGAAACGATACGACGCTGCAGTTCCGTGTTCATCACCCGACCACCGCCGCGGCCGCCTTGTTCGACAAACCGCCGAAACGCCGGTCACGCGAGGCGAAAACCCTCAGGGCATCATAAAAGAGGTTACGATCGAAATCGGGCCAGTAATCCGGCAGGAAGACGAGTTCGGAATAGGCGGCCTGCCAGAGAAGGAAATTCGACAGCCGCTCCTCGCCGCTGGTGCGGATGATCAGATCCGGATCGGGAATGCCGGCCGTATCCAGGCTCTGGCTGATTCGATCGGCATCGATGTCCGACGCTTTCAGCCGACCCGCCTCGACATCGCGAGCAAGCTTTGCGACCGCGCGGGCGATCTCGTCGCGCGCACCGTAGTTGAAGGCGATGACGAGCGTGAGAGCCGTATTGAACCGCGTCGTCTCCTCTGCCTCCACGAGCAGCGGCAGGATATCGCCACGAAGGTTCTCGCGCTCGCCGATCACCCGGATACGGATGTTTTCGCGATGGAGCTCCGCGAGGTCGCGGCGGATGAAGCGGCGCAGAAGGCCAAGGAGATCGTTCACCTCGGCTTCCGGACGCCCCCAGTTCTCGGAGGAAAAAGCAAAAAGCGTCAGGTATTTGACACCCACCGCACCTGCGGCGCGCACCGTCTCCCGGACCGCCTCGACCCCCTTGCTGTGTCCCACCGTACGGGGAAGCCCGCGCTTGTTGGCCCAGCGGCCGTTGCCATCCATGATGATCGCAACGTGTTGAGGGATGATCGCAAGTTCTGGATTCGCCATATTCTTCGCGGTTCCTTTGGCGGCCAAGATCAGGCAGAAGACAAACGCCCTTTTAGACCTGCATGATTTCCTTTTCTTTGTCCGCAAGCAAGCGGTCGACTTCGGAAATCGTATCATCCGTCATCTTCTGCACCCTGTCCGATTGCGCGCGGCTGTCGTCCTGGCCGATTACGCCGTCCTTTTCGGCTTTTTTCAGGCCGTCCATGCCGTCGCGGCGCACATGCCGAACCGCCACCTTCGCCTTCTCGGCATAGTCGTGGGCAACCTTGACCAGCGACTTGCGGCGCTCTTCGTTGAGCTCGGGCAGCGGAATGCGCAGATTCTGACCGTCGACGATCGGGTTCAGCCCCAGATGCGATTCGCGGATGGCGCGATCCACGGCGCCCACCATGGACTTGTCCCAAATGGAAACGGACAGCATGCGCGGTTCCGGCACGGTGATGTTGGCGACCTGGTTCAGCGGCATACGCGAACCATAAGCCTCGACCGTCACCGGATCGAGGATGTTGGCCGAGGCCCGGCCGGTGCGCAGCGACGCGATATCGCTCTTGAAAGCCGCGACCGAACCGTCCATGCGGCGCTTGATGTCGTTGAGATCGATTGCTCCACTCATCCGTATAACTCCCTTATTGTTATCTGGGCGGCCGAAAGGCGTCCGTCAGTTGTCGTCTACGATGGTCTTGCGGCCGCCGCCGGTCAAGATTTGCGCGAAGCCGCCCTTTTCATGGATCGAGAAAACGATGATCGGGATCGCGTTCTCGCGGGCAAGGGCGACCGCCGCCACATCCATCACCGCCAGCCCCTTTTCCAGCACCTCGCCATGCGTCAGCGTCTCGAAACGGGTCGCCGTGGGGTCCTTCTTAGGATCGGCCGAGTAGATGCCGTCCACCTGGGTGCCCTTGAAAATCGCCTCGGCGCCGATTTCGGCGGCGCGCAGTGCCGCAGCCGAATCCGTCGTGAAGAAGGGATTGCCCGTGCCGCCGGCAAAGATCACCACCCTGCCCTGCCCGAGATGATGCAGCGTGCGGAGCTGCGTGAAGCTCTCGCAGATTTCCGGCATCGAGATCGCCGAAAGCACCACGGTATCGACATTCAGCTTGCGAAGCGAGGTGGCGAGCGCAAGCGCGTTGATGACGGTGCCGAGCATGCCCATATGGTCGCCCGTCACCCGGTCGCCGCCCTTCGACGCAACCGCCACGCCGCGGAAGATGTTGCCGCCGCCGACGACCACGCCGACTTCCACGCCCATGGCGCGCGCTTCGGCAATATCCGAAGCGATCCGGTCTGCGACATTGACGTCAATTCCAAAACCCTGGCTGCCCATCAGGGCTTCTCCTGAGGCCTTGAGCAAGACACGCTTATAGAGGGGCTGAGGCGACATGGGGGCTCCTTGGAATCGAAACGGCCTGCGGAGGGTCAAACGGCTTGCGGATACACGAAGGGCACCGGCTTGTCACCCGGTGCCCTTCGGTTTTGACTGGTTTAGCTAACGGATATCGATCAGCCCTTGACGGCAGCCGCAACTTCCGCCGCGAAATCCGTTTCTTCCTTCTCGACGCCTTCGCCGAGCAGCAGGCGGACCATGCCGGTCACCTCGATCGGAGCGCCGACTTCCTTCTCGGCAGCCTTGACGGCGGCGCCGACGGTCAGGTCGGGATTGATGACGAAAGCCTGCGAGAGAAGAGCGACTTCCTCGAAGAACTTGCGCATGCGGCCTTCCACCATCTTCTCGATGATGTTGTCCGGCTTGCCGGAAGCGCGGGACTGTTCGATGAAGACGTTGCGCTCACGCTCAGCAACGGCCGGATCAACCTCCTCGGCGCGGATCGCGAGCGGCGCGGTCGCGGCGACATGCATGGCGACCTGCTTGCCGATGGCGTTCAACGCATCCTTGTTGCCGGTCGACTTCAGCGCGACGAGAACGCCGAGCTTGCCGAGGCCGTCGGTAACCGCATTGTGGATGTAGGTCGCGACGACGCCGTCCTCGACCGAAAGCAGGGCGGCGCGACGGAGGTTCATGTTTTCGCCGATCGTCGCAACAGCGTCCTTGATCGTATCGGCGACCGGCTTGCCGGTTGCCGGATAGTTCGCAGCGCCGATCGCCTCTACCGAACCGCTGGTCGACAGGGCAACCTCGGCCACGCCGCGGACAAGGCCCTGGAAGGCATCGTTACGGGCGACAAAGTCGGTTTCGGAGTTGATCTCGACAGCAACGGCCCTGGTGCCGGCGCTGGCAATGCCGATCAAGCCTTCGGCAGCGGTGCGTCCGGACTTCTTGTCGGCCTTGGCAATGCCCTTGGCGCGCAGCCAGTCGATCGCCGCTTCCATGTCGCCATTGGTTTCGGCAAGCGCCTTCTTGCAATCCATCATGCCTGCGCCGGTCTTTTCGCGCAGCTCCTTCACCATTGCGGCTGTGATTTCGGCCATAGTTTACCTCTTGTCGATTCATTTAGCGCCCAAGCCTGACCGGCGGGCGCATGGATTTCGGGACGAATATACCCGGAGTATGACAGCGTGATGTTTCGATCCGCGCCATAGACGGCGGGAGAAGAAGAGGCGGCTCAAGCGCCGCCTCTCCGCAAGAATCAGACTTCGGCTTCGCCTTCGAGAGCCGGCTCGATCGGAGCTTCGGCGGAAGCGCCGATGTCGCGGCCCGAAGCGCCCTGCTGGCGGGCGATGCCGTCGATGGCGGCGCGGGCGATCAGATCGCAGTAAAGAGCGATGGCGCGCGAGGCGTCGTCGTTACCCGGGATCGGATAGTCGATCAGGTCCGGATCGCAGTTCGAATCGATGATGGCGACGACCGGGATGCCCAGGCGCTTGGCTTCGTCGATGGCGATCTTTTCCTTGTTGGTGTCGATGATGAACATCAGGTCCGGGGTGCCGCCCATGTCGCGGATACCGCCGAGAGCCTTTTCGAGCTTCTCGCGTTCGCGCTCAAGGTTCAGGCGCTCCTTCTTGGAGTAGCCGGAAGCTTCGGAGCCGAGAATCTCATCGAGCTTGCGCAGGCGCTGGATCGAGTTCGAGATCGTCTTCCAGTTCGTCATCATGCCGCCGAGCCAGCGGGAGTTGACGTAGTACTGGGCCGAGCGCTTGGCGGCATCGGCGATCTGCTCCGAAGCCTGACGCTTGGTGCCGACGAAGAGAACGCGGCCGCCGCGGGAAACGGTGTCGGACACGATCTGCAGGGCGCGCGACAGCATCGGAACGGTTTGCGCGAGGTCGATGATGTGGATGTTGTTACGATCGCCGAAAATGTACGGCTTCATCTTCGGGTTCCAGCGATGGGTCTGGTGGCCGAAGTGAACACCAGCTTCCAGAAGCTGGCGCATGCTGAAATCAGGCAATGCCATGCCTTTTTCTCCTTTTCCGGTTGAACCTCCGCAAGGCGATCAGCAATCCCGTCGGGATTTGCCACCGGCGGAAAAGCCCGGATTTCTCCCGGACGATCCCATGCCTTACGTGTGGAATGCGGCTGCCCATACATTCGATTCGCCGGAAAAGCAAGGGCATCGCGAAAAAAGCCCGGGCATTCCCGGATATCGCCCCGGATATCGCGAAGGGCGAAGAATATCCGTGGCGCTCAATCCTTCTCGTCTTCGGGGCAAGGCCACTGCCCCGACGCCGCCAGACCGGCCGGAAGCCTGGTGAGGGCATTGCCGCAGGCCATGTCCAGCTGATGCTGGTCCAGCCCGGTCGCGGCGGAGAGATCCATGCCTTCTATCCGCGTCTGGAACAGGAAAGCGTTCTGGAAGTCTATCGGACCGTCGAAAATGGCGGTCGTCAGGTCGGCGCGCGAGAGATTGGCGTAGGCGAAACTCACACCGGTGATTATGGCCCTGTCGAAGATGGCCCTGCTCAGATCCGCCTTCCGGAAGTTGGCGGCCTTCAGCTCCGCCTCGGAGAAATCGGCGCGCTGCAATTCGGCCGCCAGGAAGGAGGAACCGTTTGCGCGAACGCCCTGAAACCCCGCCCGATAGGCCTCCACCCTTTGAAAATTTGCCCTGTCCGCCCGCGCGCCGGCCAGCGCGGCGCGAATAAGCTTCGCCTTCGTCAGGTCAGCGGAGGTAAAGATGGAATTGCGCAGATCCGTATAGCTGAAATCGACTTCGGCCAGATTGGCCTGCACGAAATCGCTGCCATCCAGCATGAGGCTCTTCTTGCCGCATCCGTGCCAGTCGACGCCGGCATAGGGGCTGGACCGACAATCCTGCGCCTGCAGCGGAGTGGCGATAAAACCCGCCACCGCCGCCAGCGCCCATGAAACGATCGTCAGAATGGCCAATTCGCGCCTAGTCACCGAACCTTTTCCCCATGCCAGTTGCGACTACAAACCAAGTCACATTGATATGGGAATGACAACCGAAATCTCACAGAGGAAAATCAACCGGCGCCGCCGGGCATCAGGGCTTGCAATCCGCCTTGTCGAGGAGTTCCAGCTTGACGAGGCTGCCGGAGAGCACGAAGTCGCCATAATCCATGGTGAGGTCGCGGGTGATGCCGTTCTCGTAGAGCTTGAACGACATGTTGTAGACGGGTGTGGGATCGCCCTGCGTGGTTTCGTTGAAATAGGCGATCGTCACCGGCCAGAAAGGCGTGCCGGAAAACTCACCGGCCTTGTCGGCATCGGCATCGTCCTTCTGCGGCTCCTGCTGCTTGCCGATCACCGTCGTCGTCAGCAGCGCCTGATCGCCGTTCTCCGAACCGTCGAAAACGCGCGCCTCGAAGAAGTGTCTGCCCTGCTTGGCGTTCTTGATGACATCCAGCATATGCCCGGTCGGGAAGTCGCTCGCCGGCAGGTCGATCTCGCGTCCGTCCGGCTGGGTGATCTCCACCTTGACGCCCTTCTCCGCCATGCTCGCGTCGCCGCTCACCTGCCGGTCGAGCTGCTCGTCGGTGAAAGACTTCGTCTCGAAATGGAACTGGCGAGCGGACATGTCCTCGAATGTCGTTGTCTGCTGATCGCTGAGACGCGTCTCCTCGCCTGTATCGATCTTGGTCACCAGCCGGAAATTCGTGGAAAAGCCGGTGCAGGCCGAACCGGTGAATTCGTAGACCATGCGGCCCAGCATGCCTTCGATGCCCGAGCGTTCGGACGCATCCTTCAACTTCAGGTCGTAAATGGCGCGATGGGGCACCAGCGCAAAGGCAGCGCTGTCGGTATTCGCGTCCGCGGACGTTGCGACCATGAGGCTCGCACTGCCGGCAAGGATCACCCCGAGGCTCATTCGCAACATTCACATTCTCCTGTTGGACTCAGTTGGCGGTGTTATAAGAACGCCATCCGACCAAGCTATGGCCTTGATGCCGGATTTTTGAAGAATTTACAACAAACGGGAGTCGAAAATGACCGAAGCCATCGAAGGCCGCCTGAAGGAACTGGGGATCGAACTCCCCGTCGCCGCGGCACCTGCCGCCAACTACGTACCCTACACGATCAGCGGCAATATGCTCTATCTTTCGGGCCAGCTTCCAATCGAGGGCGGCAAGGTCGCCGTGACGGGCCTCGTCGGCAGCGACGTGGACGTGCCGGCCGCGCAGCGGGCTGCCGAACTGTGCGCCATCAACATTCTCGCCCAGGCGAAGGCCGCGCTCGGCGGCGACCTCGGCAAGATCCGCCGCGTGCTGAAGCTCAACGGCTTCGTCGCCTCTACGCCTGAGTTCACCGAACAGCACCTCGTCCTCAACGGCGCGTCCAACCTCATCGTCGGCGTGCTGGGCGAGCCGGGCAAGCACGCCCGTGCCGCCGTCGGCATGGCCTCCCTGCCCCTCAACGCTTCCGTCGAAATCGACGCCATCATCGAGATCGAAGCATGACCTGCGCTGCCTGGATCAAGGACCTTCCCGTCGCCCATCGCGGCTATCACGACATGAACCGTCAGGTCTGGGAGAACACGCTTTCAGCCTTTTCCCGTGCGGTCGAAGCGGGTTTTGCGATCGAATGCGACGTGCAGCTTGCGGCCGACAGCGTGCCGGTGATCTTCCACGATCACAACCTCGAAAGGCTTTGCGGCATCAAGGGCGACATTCGCGAACGTACGTCCGCGGAGCTTGGCCTGCTTTCCGTCGGCGGCACGAAAGACAAGGTTCCAACCCTGAAGCAGATGCTCGACCTCGTGAACGGCAGGGTGCCGCTTGTCATCGAGATCAAGGGCCGCGAGGAAGGCGAGGACGACGGCTTTGCCGAAACCGTGCTGGACGTGCTCGAAGGTTATCGCGGCCATGTGGCCCTGATGAGCTTCGACCATCATATCCTGCGCGACCTGAAAAGGGCGAACTCCCCTTACCCGCTCGGGCTGACCGCCATGGGCGACAAGCCGGAGGAATTCTTCAAACATGACGAAGCCATGCAACTTGGCCTCGATTTCATCTCCTACCACTACCCCCACCTGCCGAACAGTTTCATCACAGCCCGGAGAGCGGCCGGAATTCCGGTCATTACCTGGACAGTGAGGGATGCAAACGGCCGCGAACATACCTATAAATATGCAGACCAGATGACCTTCGAAGGTTTCGACCCGCGGGAGTCTTCCTCCCAGTAAAGCAGGATATGACCGATAACCTGACGATCCGCATCGAGAAGTCGTTCTCGGCGATCAGCCCCGAAAGCTGGTCGCGCCTTTCGAGCGCCTCCAAGTCCTGTCCGACGGAGGCACCCTACAATCCTTTCCTCTCGCACGCCTTCCTTTCGTCGCTCGAAGAATCCGGTTCGGCCAACGCCAGGACAGGTTGGCTCGGCCATCATCTGCTCCTCGAAAATGGGAGCGGCGCGCTGATTGGCGCCGTGCCCGGCTATCTCAAGAGCCATAGCCAGGGCGAGTACGTCTTCGACCATGGCTGGGCGGATGCCTTCGAACGCGCCGGCGGGCGTTATTACCCGAAGCTGCAATGCTCGGTGCCCTTCACACCGGCCACCGGGCCGCGGCTCCTCGTCTCGTCGGGTCATGACGGGCCATCGACGGAGCTGACGCTGGCCGCAGGTCTCCAGGAAGCGACACGGCAGATCGGCGTTTCGTCCGCGCATGTGACCTTCATCGCTGAGGGCCAGCTCCCGGCCTTCGAGGAAACCGGTTATCTGCACCGCACCGACAAGCAATTCCACTTCATCAACGAAGGTTATGCGGACCACGACGCCTTCCTGGAAACGCTGGCGTCGCGCAAGCGCAAGGCGCTGAAGAAGGAGCGCCGCGCGGCGGTCGAGCACGGCATCACCATCGACTGGCTGACGGGCCGCGACCTGACCGAAAACATCTGGGACCAGTTCTTCGCCTTCTACATGGATACCGGCGGGCGCAAGTGGGGCCGGCCCTACCTCACGCGCACGTTCTATTCCCTCATCGGCGAACGCATGCCGGACGATATCCTGCTCGTCGTGGCGAAGCGCGGGGGCAGATATGTCGCCGGCGCCATCAACTTCATCGGCGGGGACGCCCTCTATGGCCGGCACTGGGGCTGCATCGAAGAGCATCCCTTCCTGCATTTCGAGGTCTGCTATCATCAGGCGATCGATTTTGCGTTGGAAAAGGGCCTGAAACGGGTGGAAGCCGGCGCGCAGGGAGAGCACAAGCTGGCGCGCGGCTACCTGCCCGTCACGACACATTCCATGCATTACATCGTCCATCCGGGACTTCGCCGCGCGGTCGCCGACTATCTGGAGCACGAACGCGAGGACGTGGAGTCCATGAACGACTATCTTTCCGAGCACAGCCCGTTCCGCAAGGGCGAGCGCCAGCAGGAACAGGACTAGAGCGCCGTGCGACCGAACAGGCGCACCAAGGACGCTCTAGTCCTTTGAATCCAGAGCATCTTATCTGCGCTCAGGCGATTCCACCTGAGCGCAGATAAGATGCTCTGGGCACCGCCCCGTTTCCGGAACGATCAAAACCCGGGACGATCGCAACAAGGAGAGGACACCCATGACCGGCCAAGCCTATGACAGCAACAACATCTTCGGCAAAATCCTGCGCGGGGAAATTCCCTGCCACAGGATCTACGAGGATGCCGATACGCTTGCCTTCATGGACGTCATGCCGCAGTCGCCCGGTCACCTGCTGGTGATCCCCAAGGCCCCGTCGCGCAATATTCTCGATGCCGATCCCGCCGTGCTCGCGAAGCTGATCCCCGTCGTGCAGAAACTCGCCAGGGCGGCCAAGGAAGCTTTCGAGGCGGACGGGATCACGGTGATCCAGTTCAACGAACCGGCATCCGGGCAGACCGTCTATCACCTGCATTTCCATGTCATCCCGCGTTACGAGGGACTGGCCCTCAAGCCGCATTCCGGGCAGATGGAAGACAACGGCGTGCTTGCCGCCAACGCGGAAAAGATCATCGGCGTCCTGGGGAACTAAACCCCGATCCACCAGAGCCCTGCGACCAGCAGGGCCATCGGCACGGCGACGCCGACCGCGACCTTGCGGCCGGTCAGCAGGAAGACGGCAAAGCCGATACCGGCCGCACCGAGCCGCAGCCAGAGCGGCGTATCGGCCAGCATGCCGTTCGGAAAGACGATCAGCTTGGCGGTGACGGCCATGACCAGCGCAGTCGCCACCGCCCTCACCCAATAGAGCGCCTCGGATTCCTCGTTCAGCCGGTTGCCCGCCACCACGCCGAGCCAGCGCCAGATATCCGTCGCCAGAAAACCCGCCACGGCGATGACGACAAAGGTCCAGTAATCTCCCATCATCGCCCTCCTCCGGCGATGCGCTTTTTCCTCCGGCGTCCCCGGTCGATGAGATAGGCGGCGGTGCCGCCGCCGATACCGGCATAAAGCACGTCGAAGCCCGGCGTCGCCACGGCAAGGAGCGGGCCGAGCACGACCCCCATGACGAAGGCGAGCTTCACCACCGGCTGGTGCGCGCTCGCCCAGATGGATGCGTTGAAATAGACGGGCGTCAGGAAGAAGAGCACGCCTGCGACGACGGGCGGAAAGCTTGAGGCGATGTCGTAGAAGATCGCCACGACCAGCGTGCCGCTTGTCGTGAGCGTCACGCCGAAGCCGGCGAAATAGATCGCTCTGTACTCGCGCGGCACATTGCGCAGCGTGGTGATCGCGAAAACCCAGGACGTGATGGCGATGAAATGCGACAGGATCAGCAGCGCCCATGTCGGGGTGCGGCGCGTCCGCATTTCCGGAATGACGGAAGCCACCATGGGCGTCATGCGGATGGAGGAAAGCGTCACCGCCAGAAAACAGGCGGCGATATTAGCGCCGCTCGCCATCGTCCCGACAAGGATCACCTGCGCCGGCAGCGCCCAGATCGCGAAGGACATGAAGACCGCCTCGGCGCGGGTCAGGCCGGATTCAAGCGCGAATGCGCTGAACCCGACGATGGAGGTCATGAGGATGAGAGCCGGCAGCGAAAGAAGGCCTCGCATGCCGGTAAAGAACCAGGCGATGGCGGAACGGTTATCACTGACTGGAGACATCGGCAGCCCGGCGGGTTATCGGCATGAATCGGCTTCTTTAAAACGACGATGCCGGGACAAGCCCGGCATCGCAAGTCTTCTGTGGGAGAGCCTTATTTGCTCTTCGGCACGCGCGGCACCGTACCGCCCTTGCGTGGCGACGCCTTCGGCGCTTCCTCGGCGATGACGTCCGCATCGACCATGGCGCGCGCCTTCACGGTTCCACCGTCCTTGTCCTTCGGCGCCGACTTCTTCGGCGCCTTGGACTTCGATGCCTTGGCCTGGGCCTCCTCGTCGGCCTCTTCCACCTCGGCCTCCGGCTTCGGCTTCACCGGCGCGGCTTCCGGAATGGCGTCGAGAACGAGCTTGTCCTTGCCATCCTCGTCCTTGCCGACCGTGACGCGGACAACACCACCCTTGCGCAGCTTGCCGAACAGGATCTCGTTCGCAAGCGGCTTCTTGATGTGCTCCTGGATGACGCGGGAGAGCGGGCGGGCGCCCATCCTTTCGTCGTAACCCTTGTCGGCCAGCCAGGCAACCGCATCCTCGTGCAGGTCGAAGGTGACGTTGCGTTCCGAGAGCTGCGTCTCGAGCTGCATGACGAACTTCTGCACGACCTGGTGGATGACCTCCGTCGGCAGCGGCGCGAACGGAATGGTCGCGTCGAGACGGTTGCGGAATTCCGGCGTGAACAGGCGGTTCAACGCCTCCTCGTCCTCACCGGTGCGTTTTGACGACCCGAAGCCGATCGCGGCCTTGGCCATTTCCGACGCGCCCGCATTGGTCGTCATGATCAGGATGACGTTGCGGAAGTCGATCTTCTTGCCGTTGTGGTCCGTCAGCGAGCCATGGTCCATGACCTGCAGCAGGATATTGAAGATATCCGGATGCGCCTTCTCGATCTCGTCGAGCAGGACCACGCTGTGCGGATGCTGGTCGACCTGATCGGTCAACAGACCGCCCTGGTCGAAACCGACATAGCCGGGAGGTGCGCCAAGCAGCCGCGAAACCGTGTGACGCTCCATATATTCCGACATGTCGAAGCGCAGCAGTTCCACGCCGAGCGAGGCGGCAAGCTGCTTGGCCACTTCCGTCTTGCCAACGCCGGTCGGGCCGGAGAAGACGTAAGCGCCGATTGGCTTGTTCGGCTCGCGCAGGCCCGCGCGGGCAAGCTTGATCGAGGTCGCCAGAGCGTCGATCGCCTTGTCCTGGCCGTAGACCACCGAACGCAGCTCCTTTTCCAGGTTGGCGAGAACCATCTCGTCATCCTTGGAAACGGTCTTCGGCGGAATGCGGGCCATCGTGGCGATCGTCGCCTCGATCTCCTTCTCGGTGATCAGCTTGCGGCGCTTCGAGGCCGGCAGGAGCATCTGCGCCGCGCCGGTCTCGTCGATCACGTCGATCGCCTTGTCCGGCAGCTTGCGGTCGGAGATGTAGCGGGCCGACAGTTCGACAGCCGACTTGATCGCCTCGTTGGTGTAGCGAAGCTTGTGATACTCCTCGAAATAGGGCTTCAGGCCCTTCATGATCTCGATCGCATCGTCGATCGACGGCTCGTTGACGTCGATCTTCTGGAAGCGGCGGACGAGAGCCCGGTCCTTTTCGAAGAACTGGCGGTACTCCTTGTAGGTGGTCGAGCCGATGCAGCGGATCGCGCCCGAAGACAGCGCCGGCTTCAGGAGGTTGGAGGCATCCATCGCGCCGCCGGAGGTGGCGCCGGCGCCGATCACGGTGTGGATCTCGTCGATGAAGAGAACCGCGCCGGGATATTCCTCCAGCTCCTTGACGACCTGCTTCAGGCGTTCCTCGAAGTCGCCGCGATACCGGGTGCCGGCAAGCAGCGTACCCATGTCGAGCGAGAAGATGGTGGCGTCGGCGAGCGCTTCCGGCACCTTGCCTTCAACGATCCGCTTGGCGAGACCTTCGGCGATCGCCGTCTTGCCGACGCCGGGATCGCCCACATAGAGCGGGTTGTTCTTCGAACGGCGGCAAAGCACCTGGATCGTGCGGTTGACCTCGGCATGGCGGCCGATCAGCGGGTCGATGCGACCGTCGCGGGCCTTGTCGTTCAGGTTGACGCAATAGGCCTTGAGCGCATCCTGCGGCTTCTTGGCCGGGCCTTCCTCCTGGTCACGGGCGGGCTTTGCCTCTGAATCGCTCTCCTCGGCGCCGCGCGGCGTGCGGGCCTGGGAGGAACCCGGACGCTTGCCGATGCCGTGGGAAATGTAGTTGACCGCATCATAGCGGGTCATCTCCTGCTCCTGCAGGAAGAAGGCCGCATGGCTTTCCCGTTCCGCGAAGATCGCGACCAGGACATTGGCCCCGGTCACTTCCTCGCGCCCGGAAGACTGGACGTGGATGACGGCGCGCTGAATGACGCGCTGGAAGCCGGAGGTCGGCTTCGAATCCTCGTCGTAACCCGTGACGAGGTTGGCAAGCTCGTTGTCGACATAGTCGGTGACGGTCTTGCGCAGGCTTTCCAGATTGACGTTACAAGCGCCCATAACCGCCGCTGCATCCGCGTCGTCGATCAACGCCAGAAGCAGATGTTCGAGCGTGGCATATTCGTGATGCCGCTCGTTCGCGAAGGTCAGTGCCTGATGCAGCGCCTTTTCAAGACTAGGCGAAAATGTTGGCACGTCGGGTTCCTCACTTCTTTTCCATGACACATTGCAGCGGATGCTGGTGCTGCCGGGCGAAGTCCATAACCTGGGACACCTTGGTTTCCGCTACCTCATAGGTATATATTCCGCATTCACCCACGCCGTGATTGTGGACGTGGAGCATGATGCGCGTCGCGGCCTCCCGATCCTTCTGAAAAAAACGCTCCAGAATATGGATGACGAACTCCATGGGGGTATAGTCGTCATTCAAAAGAAGTACGCGGTATAAGTTGGGCCGCTTGGTCTTTGGTTTCGTACGGGTGATGACCGAGGTTCCGCGGCCCGCGTTGTCTCCGTCGCCACTCTTTTCGCGTTGCATCAAGATCGGCAGTGCGATCATCTTCATTCATTCCCCAGTCGTCCGGCGACGGTTCAGCAAATGGCCGATCGGTCGAACTTCAGACTTCCTAACTTAGTTCATCGAATGCGGATTTTAAGCCCCCTTTGCGCCTGCGCAATCACTATTCCGCTAGAGAGATCGTCGAAGATGCCGAAAATCAGGGTTTTCCGCATTGGCCTGAATCAAAAAGGCCGGCAGCACCAAATGCCGCCGGCCTTCCAACCTGAAAGGCGTCGTGGAATCAGGGTCTATGTCGAAGTCACGCGGCGTTTGCAGTCACCACGGCCGTCGACTTCGCGACCGGCGCCTCATAGGGCTTGTAGGCGGATTTCGCCAGCTCGGCGTACATGTCGCCCATCTTGCCCGCCTCGGCGATGAAACCCTCGCACGTCGACTTGATGTAATTGGTCTGCAGTTCGTAGACCGCCTCGATGCTGCGGCTCGCGGCAAGCGCTTCCACGAAGGTGGTCATGTCCTGGAAAGACTTCTTGGAATAGTCGCTCGCTTCCGTGGCGATCGCCTGGAAACCCTTGGCGACTTCGGAATAGCTCTTCAGCATGCCGTCCATCGCTTCCTTGCTCTTCTTGCTGGCTTCGTCGAAGTTGAACATAGCTCGGCCCCTTGTTCTATTCGGATGTGCTGATAGAAAAGGGCCGATCGACAAAAGTCAAGGATGATTTGTGCAACGCAAAATCACCTGTGGTTGCATCTATATATATGCATTTGCAGAAATCTGCGGAGCTTTCTGATTTTGCGAAGATATATCAGATTGCCACAACCACCGGGACGCGGCAGCGATGGTTTGCCTGACAACAGTGGCAAAGCGCCGCAACGGAAAAGCGGGCCGAAAAGGCCCGCTTCGCAAGATTTTCAACCTTCCGGCGATCAAACCACACCGAGGAGATCGATCAGAGATCGACATCCAGGATCGCCATGGAAAAGTTGTAGGAGCGGTCGCCGTCCTCGTCATCGATGTAGATGACGCCGAGGAATTCGTCGCCCAGATAGACTTCCGCCGAGTCATTCTTGCGCGGACGCGCCTTGACGATCGCCTGCGGATTGATCACGCGTTTGAAATAAGCATCGAGCTTCTTGATTTCGTCCGGTTTCACGATTCTCTCCGTCAGCGGTTCCGAGTTGCGGGCGCTTTTGCCACGGGACAAAGGCGAAAGTAAAGCCGCAAGAAGACGTTCCTACAGCACTTTTCCCGTTATGGGACCAGTCCGCAAAACTCAGATATCCGCGCCCAGGAGCTGGTCCATCAGGCGGGCCGGCTCCGAACACCCTGCTTCTCCCACCACCTTGGCCGGCACGCCGGCGACGGTCGACTTCGGCGGGACCGGCTTCAGCACGACCGAGCCCGCCGCAACGCGCGAGCACGATCCGACCTCGATATTGCCGAGGATCTTCGCGCCGGCTCCGATCAGGACGCCGTTGCCGATCTTCGGATGCCGGTCCGCGCCCTCCTTGCCGGTGCCGCCGAGCGTCACGCTGTGAAGGATGGAGACGTTGTCGCCGATGACCGCTGTCTCGCCGACGACAAGACCGGTGGCGTGGTCGAGGAAGATGCCCTTGCCGATGCGGGCGGCCGGGTTGATATCCGTCTGGAAGACGCTGGAAGCGCGGCTCTGGAGATAAAGCGCGAAATCGCGCCGTCCGCAGTTCAGCAGCCAATGCGCCAGGCGATGGGTCTGGATCGCGTGGAAGCCCTTGAAATAGAGGACCGGCTCCAGGAAGCGCAGGCAGGCCGGGTCGCGGTCATAAACGGCCTGGATATCGACGCGCAGGATCGAACCCCATTCCGGCCAGTCGGCCAGCATTTCCATGAAAGTCTGGCGCAGCAGCACCGCCGGCAGGTCGGCATGGTCGAGGCGTTCGCAGATCCGGTGCACCACGCATTCCTCCAGCGACTGGTGGTTCAGCACCGTCGAATAGAGAAAAGCGGCCAGCAGCGGGTCCTGCTCGGCAGCGGCGCGGGCTTCCTGGCGCAGCGTATCCCAGATGGGATCGACCGTTGCGACCGGCTCCTTCTGACGGATTTCAGTTCTTGCGGCCATGGCCGTCTCCTCGTTTGCCGTGAGGCATTCCCTGCGAGCGCACTATATAGAATAAGTTTACAGGAAGACCAATGGCTGCAAAATCGCATTCCGTTGATCGTCAGAATGAGAAAAACTGTGGTCTTGCCTGTAGCGACCGCTATCCTGCCGACAGGTCCGCATAGAAATCGAGAACAGCCTTCTTGAAGACGCGGTCGCCGACGGCAAGCATATGATCCCTGCCGGGAATGTCGAGTGCGACCGCATGCGGCATGAGGGCAGCAAGCTCCTGCGGCGAGCCGGCGATGTCGTCCCTGGTGCCCACGCCGATGAGCGTCGGCGCTTCGATACGCGCCATGTCGCCTCGGGCGACGAGATCGCGGGAGCCGCGAATGCATGCGGCAAGCGCGGACCTGTCGCTCCGCGTCTGGTCGGCAAAGGCCCGGAACATCCTTCCCCGTACATGGGTGACCTCCTCCAGGGATGGCGCGAGCAGCGCGTCGGCGATCGGGTCCCAGTCCCCCACCCCGTCCGTCATGCCGATCCCGAGACCGCCGAGCACCAGCGAGCGCAGCCGGTGCGGATGGGCGAGCGCGGCGAAGACCGAGATGCGGGCGCCCATGGAATAACCGAAGACATGCGCTTCGGGAATGCGCAGATGGTCGAGGAGCGCCACGGAATCCTCCGCCATCACCCAGGGACGGTAAGCCTCCGGGTCGAGCGGCTTGTCGCTTGCGCCATGCCCCCGGTTGTCCATCGCGATCACGCGGTATCCGGCATCGCCCAGGGTCTTCAGCCAGCCGGGATGGACCCAGTTGACGAGCGCGCTCGAGGCAAAACCATGGACCAGCAGCACGGGGTATCCGGAAGGGTCGCCTTCGTCGAAATAGGCAAGGTTCAGGCCGTCATGGGAGAAGGAAGAGAAGGCAGGGGCGTTGAGATTCATCGGTAGTCCTAATGGGGGTAGTCCTATGGGGGTCGTCCTATAGAGTCACCCGCAATGGGCATCTTTTTCGGCGGACCATAGGCGATCCGCCTTGCGGTTTGAACCCGGGCACGACATGAATTCGGCGGACCTGCGGCGGTTTTCCCACTACACAATCCGGTTGAGGGGAGATAATGTCCGCCGCAAATCAGAAGCATGGAGACCAGCATGGCCGGGCACAGCATTCCCCATTTCCAGAACGACGGCGGACATCCGGTGATCCAGATCGGCGTTAAGGAATTCATGTGCACCGGCGCTTCGGTGCCGTTCGACCATCCGCATATCTTCATCGACCTCGGGGATGACGTCGAAAAGGTCTGCTCCTATTGCTCGACGCTTTACCGCTACAATCCGTCGCTGAAGGCCGAGCAGACCGATCCTCCGGGCTGCGTCCTCCACGTCAAGGCCGCGTAAGAAACCTCGCCGAACGGCCGACAGGATGTCCATTGAAAGAGTAGCGATCATCGGCGCCGGCATGGCGGGGCTGACGGCTGCGCTCGCCCTCGCGCATCGCGGGATCGCCGCCGACGTCTTCGAAGAAGCCGCCGACCTGGTCGAGGTTGGCGCGGGCCTGCAGATTTCGCCGAACGCGTCCCGCATATTGTCCGGACTCGGCGTGCTCGACGCCCTCGAAGCGGTCTGGACGGAACCCGAGCGGATCGCACTCGTCTCCGGCCTGTCGACCAGGCCGATCGCCCATGTACCGGCCGGCCGGTTCGCCCGCGAACGGTGGCGGGCTCCCTACGGCGTCCTTCACCGGGCCACGCTGCAGAAGACCCTGCTTGCGGCTGTCCGGCAAAACCCGCTCTGCGCCGTTTATCTCAACACGCCGATCCGGGAGAATCCACGCCAGGTCCTGACGGAAATCGCCGGCCATGCCTATCCGCTGATCGTCGGGGCCGACGGGGTATGGTCGAACCTGCGCACCTGCGTCCCTCACGGCCCCGAGCCCGATTTTTCACGCAACGTCGCCTGGCGCTTCACCATACCCGGAAACGCCGTCCCGTCCTGGCTGCCTCGTGACCAGGTCACCGCTTTCCTCGGCCCCTCGACCCATCTCGTCGCTTATCCGCTGAAGGAAGTCGACGGGTTCAACATCGTGGCGATCGCATCGGGCATCAGTCCCGGCGAAACCTGGGACGCGGAAGCCAGCGAGGCCCAGCGCCGCATGCTGCTCGGACAATTCCAGCGCTGGGACCGGCGCATCGTCGGCCTGCTGGAAGGGGCGGAAAAGCCGACTTTCTGGCCGCTTTACCAGGTCAGTCCCGGCCGCTGGCAGAACGGACGGGACATTGCGCTGATCGGCGACGCCGCCCATGCGATGATGCCGTTCGCGGCCCAGGGCGCGTCCATGGCGATCGAGGACGCCTTCGTGCTCGCCAACCGCGTGGCCGCTCCCCTGCCCCTCGCCCAGGCGCTTTCCGCCTTTGAAGGCGAGCGCGCAGCGAGGGTCGCCAAGGTGCGGGCGCGCGGCCTGTTCAACCGCTTTGCGTACCACGCCCGCGGACCGGTCCGGCTCGGCCGCGACCTTGTCCTTTCACTGCGTCCGCCGCAATCGCTCGCGGCGGATCTCGACTGGCTCTACGGCTTCGAAGCCGCCTGATCAGATCTCCGCGGCCGCCGCGAAACCGACCTCCAGGTCCTTCCTGAGATCGGCGGCATCTTCCAGACCGATCTGCAGGCGGATGACCGGACCTTCCGGCGGCGCCTTGCGGATGGTGCGGTCCGACAGGTTGACGTGCAGGGCAAGGCTTTCGTACCCGCCCCAGGAATAACCAAGGCCGAAGAAGGAGAGCGCATCCAGGAAGGCATGCGCCTTCGCCCTCGCATTGTCCGCATCCGCCTTCAGCACGAAGGAGAAGATGCCGCTCGCCCCCTTGAAATCGCGCTTCCAGATTTCATGGCCGGGAAAGCTCGGAAGCGCCGGATGCAGAACGCGGGCGACGTCGTCGCGCGTTTCCAGCCACCTGGCGATATCGAGCGCGCTCTTCTGGTGATGTTCGAGACGCACGCCCATGGTGCGCAGGCCGCGCAGGATGAGATAGGAATCGTCCGGCGCGCCGCAGATACCGAGCGCGATGCGTGCTTCCTCCAGCTTCGGCCAGTATTTCGCGTTGGCCGACACCGAACCCATGATGATGTCCGAATGGCCGGACGGATATTTCGTCGTGGCATGGATCGAGACGTCGACACCGAAATCGAGCGGCCGGAAATAGAGCGGCGTCGCCCAGGTATTGTCCATGGCGACGACGCAACCGTGCCTGTGGGCAACGTCGGCGATCGCCCGGATGTCCTGTATCTCGAACGTGTTCGATCCGGGCGCTTCCGTATGGATCAGCCTGGTGTTCGGCTTGATCAGGGCCTCGATACCGGCACCGATTTCCGGATCGTAATAGTCAATTGCCACGCCCAGGCGCTTCAACATCGTATCGCAGAAATTGCGGCACGGCGTATAGACGGAATCGACGATCAGCGCATGGTCGCCTGCGGAAAGATAGGCAAGGAAGGGCACCGTGATCGCCGCCAGCCCCGACGGCACGAGAATGGTGCCCGCCGCCCCCTCCAGCTCGTTGAAAGCGTCGCAGAGCGCCTCCGTCGTGGGCGTGGCGCGCGTGCCGTAGGTATATTTCTGGGCCCTTTTCTCCATCGTCGCGGCATCGGGGAACAGCACCGTGGAGGCATGCACGACCGGCGGATTGACGAAACCGTGATAGCTCGACGGATCGTTGCCCATATGCGCCAGCCGCGTGTTCGGGCCGGCGCCGGTGAGCAGGGACTCTTTATTCTTCTTCATGTCGGGGGAAGCTTTCGTTGGCAGTCTGTCACCCGGAGTTTTGCCGCCGGAAGAGAGCATGGTCAACCCCGCCCCTCCAAACCGGTCCCGGAAACATCAGGGAGTCTTCCATCTCATGGAAAACGCTCCTCTTTTGATCAAAAGCCGCTCAAACTTTGGGTATCTGCCCATTTCCTGGGCCATGCCGATCAATTTACCTCATTTTGGACGCAATTCGAAAGGGCGACACTTGACCCTGCGTTGTTTTGCGCATGAGATAGTACACGTCCGCACCGGGAGGGTTGGCGGACGGCCGGCCGTATTCGAAGAAAACAGGGGAGCGGCCCGGTGTCACCAAACACACAAAACCAAGAGATAAGGTTGGGAAAATGAAAAAGACGCTTCTGTCAGCCGCGATTGGCGCAGCGGTCCTGGGCTTTGCCTCGGCTGCATCGGCTGCCACGCTGGATAACGTGAAGTCCAAGGGGTTCGTCCAGTGCGGCGTCAACACCGGTCTTGCCGGCTTTGCCGCGCCGGATTCGGCCGGCAACTGGACCGGCTTCGACGTCGATTACTGCAAGGCCATCGCCGCAGCGATCTTTGGCGATCCGAGCAAGGTCAAGTACACGCCGACCACCGCACAGAGCCGCTTCACCGCCCTGCAATCCGGCGAAATCGACGTTCTCGCCCGCAACACGACCTGGACGATCAGCCGCGACACCGCGCTCGGCCTGAACTTCCGTTACGTCAACTATTATGACGGCCAGGGCTTCATGATTCCGAAGAGCCTCAACGTGAAGTCGGCTCTCGAACTTTCCGGCGCCGCCGTCTGCGTCCAGTCCGGCACGACGACGGAGCTCAATCTCGCAGACTATTTCAAGGCCAACAACCTGCAGTACAATCCGGTCGTCTTCGAGAAGCTCGAAGAGGTGAACGCCGCCTATCAGGCCGGCCGTTGCGACGTCTACACGACCGACCAGTCGGGCCTCTATTCGCTGCGCCTGTCGCTCTCCAATCCGGAGGAGCACATCATCCTGCCGGAAATCATCTCGAAGGAGCCGCTCGGCCCGGCCGTCCGCCAGGGCGACGACCAGTGGTTCGACATCGTCATGTGGACCGGCTACGCGCTCGTCCAGGCTGAAGAGTTCGGCATCACGCAGAAGAATGTCGACGAGATGAAGAACTCAACCAACCCGGACGTCCGCCGCTTCCTGGGCGTCGAGAAGGACACCAAGATCGGCACGGACCTCGGCCTGACCAACGAATGGGCCACCAACATCGTCAAGGGCGTCGGCAATTACGGCGAAGTCTTCGAACGCAACATCGGCGCGAACACCCCCCTCAAGATCCAGCGCGGCCTCAACGCCCTGTGGTCCAAGGGCGGCCTGCAATACGCTCCGCCGATCCGCTGACCGGCATGAACCGAGACGGGACGAGGCGACCCCGGCCGCCTCGTCCCCGCCTAAGATAAAAGACGCATAAAAGAAAAAGACCTGCAAAAACAAGGTCACCAGGGGAAAAGGCCAGCATGACAGATCACGCTGCAATTGCGCCTTCCGAGGCACGGACCCTCATCAGGTCCTACATCTACGACCCCAAGTTCCGGGGTATTTTTTTCCAGGCGCTCACCCTCCTCATCGTCATCGCCGCCGGCTGGTGGATTTTCGACAATACCGCCGCAAACCTTGCCCGCTCCGGAACGGCCTCGGGCTACGGCTTCCTGAGGGGCCGCGCCGGGTTCGACATCGGCCAGGCGCTCATTCCCTATACGAGCGACTCGACCTATGGCCGCGCCATCCTGGTCGGCTTCCTGAACACCGTCCTGGTGGCGGTTCTCGGCATCGCCACCGCGACCATCGTCGGCTTCGTCGTCGGCCTCGGGCGGCTTTCGAAGAACTGGCTGATCGCCAAGCTGTGCACCCTCTATGTGGAGGTCTTCCGCAACATTCCGGTGCTGCTCATCATCTTCTTCTGGTACAAGGGCGTGCTGGACTCCCTGCCCCAGGTCCGGGATTCGATCGCGCTTCCCTTCAACGTCTTCCTCAACAACCGCGGCCTTGCCTTCCCGCGACCGATCTGGGGCGACGGCGCTTGGCTGATCCCGGTCGCCTTCGTCGTCGGCATTCTCGCAACCGCCGCGATGGCCCGGTGGGCGAAGAGGCGGCAGGCGGAGACGGGAAAACAGTTCCACACGATCTGGACAGGCATCGGGCTGATCGCCGGCCTGCCGATCCTCGCATTCCTCGTCATGGGTGCGCCGCTGACCTTCGACCTGCCGATCGCCGGCCGCTTCAACCTCACGGGCGGCGCCCGCATCCTGCCGGAATTCGTCGCGCTCTACGTCGCGCTGTCGCTCTACACCGCCTCGTTCATCGCCGAGGTCATCCGCGCCGGCATCCGCGGCGTTGCCAAGGGCCAGGGCGAAGCCTCCTTCGCGCTCGGCCTTCAGCCATCGCAGGCAACGCGCCTCGTCGTCGTGCCGCAGGCCATGCGCATCATCATCCCGCCGCTCACCAGCCAGTATCTCAACCTGACGAAGAACTCCTCGCTCGGCGTCGCGATCGGCTTTCCGGAGCTCTTTTCCACGACCAGCACGACATTGAACCAGACCGGCCAGGCAGTGGAGGCGATCTCCATCATGCTCACGGTCTACCTGGCGATCAGCATCGCGACCTCGGTATTCATGAACTGGTTCAACGCCAAGATGGCGCTGGTGGAAAGGTAAGGCCATGAATACGAAAAACCTCGCCTATGTCCGCCCCAACATGCTGCAGGCGGAGCCTGCTCCGCTCAGCACCAGCACGGTCTCGGGCTGGATTCGGGCCAATCTGCTGGCAACGCCGAAGGACACGGCCCTGACGGTGATCGCGATCGCCTTCCTGGCCTGGACATTGCCCGGCATACTCGAATGGCTCTTCTTCAATGCCGTCTGGTCGGGCTCCGACCGGAGCGCCTGCACGACGATCGCGCAGGGCGGCATCCAGCCGGATGGCTGGAAAGGGGCCTGCTGGGCGTTCGTCGGCGACCGTTTCCAGCAATTCATGTTCGGCCGCTATCCGATGGACGAACGCTGGCGGCCGATCGTCGTCGCGATCCTCTTCGTGGCGCTGCTCGTGCCGATGCTGATCCCGAAGCTGCCGCGCAAGGGCCTGAATGCCCTGCTCTTCTTCGTCGTCTTTCCGATCGTCGCCTTCTTCCTGCTGCATGGCGGCGCCTTCGGTCTCGCGGAAGTGGAAACCCCGCTCTGGGGCGGCCTGATGGTAACCCTCATCCTCTCCTTCGTGGGCATCGCCGTCTCGCTGCCGGTCGGCATCCTGCTGGCGCTCGGACGTCGCTCCAAGATGCCGGTCATCCACATGCTCTGCGTCGGCTTCATCGAGATCATCCGCGGCGTGCCGCTGATCAGCGTTCTCTTCATGGCGAACGTGATGCTGCCGCTCTTCCTGCCGACCGGCTGGACGATCGACAACTTCCTGCGCGCGCTTGTGGGGGTTGCGATCTTCGCATCCGCCTACATGGCGGAAGTCATCCGCGGCGGCCTGCAGGCGATCCCGAAAGGCCAGACGGAAGGCGCCGATTCGCTCGGCCTCAGCTATTGGCAGACGATGCGGCTGGTCATCCTGCCGCAGGCGATCAAGCTGGTCATTCCCGGCATCGTCAACACGTTCATCGGCCTCTTCAAGGATACGTCGCTCGTCTCGATCATCGGCATGTTCGACCTGCTCGGCATCGTGCGGCTCAACTTCACCGATACGACCTGGATCACGCCGGTCACGCCGATCACGGGCCTTATCTTCGCAGGCTTCATCTTCTGGCTGTTCTGCTTCGGCATGTCGCGCTATTCCGCATTCATGGAACGGCATCTCGACACAGGCCACAAACGGTAACCGCCGCAAACCAACAACAAGGGGATAAAAATGGCTGCTGACGCCCAACCCAGGAAAATGACGGTCTCCACCACCGATGTCGCCGTGGAGATCATCGGCATGAACAAGTGGTATGGCGATTTCCACGTATTGCGGGACATCAACCTGAAGGTCATGCGCGGCGAGCGCATCGTCATCGCCGGCCCGTCGGGTTCCGGCAAGTCGACGATGATCCGCTGCATCAACCGGCTCGAGGAACACCAGGCCGGCAACATCATCGTCGACGGCATCGAACTGACCAACGACCTGAAGAAGATCGATGAGGTGCGCCGCGAGGTCGGCATGGTGTTCCAGCACTTCAACCTCTTCCCGCACCTGACGATCCTGGAGAACTGCACGCTGGCGCCGATCTGGGTCCGCAAGATGCCCAAGAAGCAGGCGGAAGAGATCGCGATGCACTATCTCAAGCGCGTCAAGATCCCCGAGCAGGCCAACAAATATCCGGGCCAGCTGTCCGGCGGGCAGCAGCAGCGCGTCGCGATCGCCCGGTCGCTCTGCATGAAGCCGAAGATCATGCTGTTCGACGAGCCGACCTCGGCGCTCGACCCGGAAATGGTCAAGGAAGTGCTGGATACGATGGTGAGCCTGGCGGAAGAAGGCATGACCATGCTCTGCGTCACCCATGAAATGGGCTTTGCCCGCCAGGTCGCCAACCGCGTCATCTTCATGGACCAGGGCCAGATCGTCGAGCAGAATTCGCCGGCGGAATTCTTCGACAATCCGCAGCACGAGCGCACCAAGCTCTTCCTCAGCCAGATCCTGCACTAGGCTGGATGGGCCTGCACGAGGGCTCGTGAAAGATTGGAGAATTGCACCTGACAACGACGGGGCGCTGCGGTGCCCCGTTTTCGTCTCACCACCTGAAGGAATATCGGGCGTTGACGCTGGCCACGGGATCGGGCGCATCCGACACCCGGTCGAGCGCGCCGCTGACGGTCAGGTGCCTGCCGAAATTCTTCTCGACGCCCACGCCGGCGCCGACCACCCTGAAGCCATCACGACCCGAAGTCCGCGCGACCACGGCCGTGCCGCTGGCGCCATGCGAGACGCGGACGGAATGGCTGGCATCGAGACCGCACCATTGCCCCGATGCGCCGTCGTAACGCAGTCCGTAGCTGCTCCGGCGCTCGATATCGATTGCCGGCGTCGCGATTTCCTTCTCGTAGTAATTCATGGCGATCGCGGCGCTGCCGGTATTGCCATCGAGATCGACGCCGACACCGCGATTCATCCGGTAGGCGGGCGTCTCGATCTTGCCGGCCGTAAAATTGCTCCAGAACTTCACCGGCGTCTCGACCGGAGCACCGCTTTTCGTCGTGTTCACACCCATGGAGACACCGGCCTCGGTTTCCAGGCGGGTGGGGAGTTTCATGCCGAGCTTGACGGAATAACTGGTATCGGAGTTGCGGGAAGGCTTCCAGATCAGCGGCCTGTCGTCCGCCAATCCCGGACTGCCCGCGCAAAAGACCACGAGCGCGCAGGCCGCGCCGACGGACAATATCCTGTTCATGTGTATCCCCACTTCGAAGGAACAAAGACAATGCAAAGGGCTTCGGGCAATCGACCTGGAGCCCGCAAAAACCATTTCAATGCAGTGGAGGCGCGCAACAGGCATTGGCCTGCTTTTCCTGCGCCAAGTTTGCCTTCCGCTCGCGTGACGCAACGGAACCGACACCGGCATGATACACGGGAATACGGCGAGAATAGGTTTTATCCCTGCGGCCGCTCCTCGTCCTTCCGTCGGAATGGAGAAATGCCGGCGGCATATCCAGGCCATGGGCACGGACATGATCACTGTCATCCAGCTGACACATGACGATGATGTCTTCGATGCTCAGGTCCGCTGAATCGGGATCATGACCTACCCAGCCCCCGCTATGGCCTCGTCTCGCCTCGGAGTCGCCGTGAATGGAATATTACCTCGCCATCGCCTCGACAGTCCTGCTGCTCGTCAATCTGGTCGGCATAGCGATCGCGGCCTGGCGGCTTTCCCCGAACGGTAGCCCGGCTCCCCTCACGTCCAGCCAGCCGCCCGTCTCGATCGTCATCCCCGCACGCGGGATCGAGAACTTCACGCCGTTGACACTGGCGCACGCGTTCCAGCTCGACTGGCCCCATTATGAACTGATCTTCTGCGTCGCCGAGGACAGAGATCCGGTCATGCCCGCGATACGGGAGGCGATTGCGGCCCATCCCTCGATCCCGGCGCGAATTCTCGTCGGCGACGACCGCATCAGCGCCAATCCCAAGCTCAACAACTGCGTCAAGGGATGGCGGGCGGCAACGAACGACTGGGTCATACTGGCCGATTCGAACGTTCTCATGCCTCCCGACTACATTCGCCATCTCATGGCCGGCTGGCGTCCCGATACCGGTCTCGTGTGCTCGACGCCGCTCGGTTCCCGGCCGGACGGTTTCTGGGCCGAGGTGGAATGCATGTTCCTCAACTCGCATCAGGCCAAATGGCAATATGTCGGAGAAGCGCTCGGATTTGGCTTCGCGCAGGGCAAGAGCATGCTCTGGCACAAGCCGATGCTCGATGCCCGGGGCGGCATCGAGGCGCTGGCGGCCGAGATAGCCGAAGATGCGGCTGCGACAAAGCTGGTGAACGGAATCGGGCGCAAGGTCCATCTGGTCGCCTCGCCTTTCGAGCAACCGCTTGGGCGGCGCAATCTCGAGGAAATATGGGGACGGCAAAGCCGTTGGGCGCGGCTCCGCCGGGTCACCTTTCCCGCCTATTTCGCACCCGAAATCCTGCTTGGCAGCCTGCCGCCGCTTGCCTTCGGAATTGCCGCCGCCGTGATCGCCGACGTCAATGTGGCCGCGGTCGCGGCGGCGATCCTGCTGGCAGCCTATCTCCCGGAACTCTGCCTCGCCAAGGCGAAAAACTGGCCTCTCTCCGCCGCATCCCTGCCGGCAATGATGGTGCGGGATATCATGATGCCCGCGATCTGGCTCAGGAGCTGGATCGGCGGCTCCTTCGACTGGCGCGGCAACACCATGACGATCGGAACAGAGGGCTCGGAACTGAACACGCCTTCGGCAGCCTGACGGCGGAAGGCAGTAACCAATCTCCGCCAACAATTCCCAGGAAAACGGCGTTGCGCACCACGGTCGAGGGGGAAAAGGCGCGGGTTTATCCATGTCTCCGGTATGGACAAGGACAAAGGTGGCGACCCCTGCAGGACTGCCAAAAGTGTCAATTTTATAAATGATTTCAATAAAAACCGCCAATGGTGGGGGGTATTTAGGTGCGATTGTTTCCATTAAAGAATTTTAGGCGATCCCCTCACCCTTGACGTTCCGCCCGATCTACGGAATCTATCCCCTCACCCGTAGGCGGCGGTGACTGATCAACCGGGAAGGCTAAAGCCACCTTTGAGCATGAAGCCTACAGCGCCAGCGATGATGCCACCTATGATAAGCTTCACCACCCATTTGATATTCCCGTCGATGGCGTCGATCTTCGCCAGCATGTTGGCCCACTGTTCGTCACGGCGGGCATCCGCGATATCGGCGGTCTGACGGTGTTTCTCAAGCTCTGTGAGCCTTCGGTGATGATCGGTCAGATCGTGTTCAACTCTGACCATGCGGGGACGCAGATCCATGTCGTCGCTCTGTGGTGTCAACTGTATTCCCTCTTTAGACCGTGATCACGCCATCGAGGCCCATTGCCGTCAGGTTATAGACCTGCACCTCCCCAATGCGCGCCGTGATATTCTGCCCCACGACGACGGAGAGCCTCCACCAGAGCGCCAGACCGGACGAGGCATTCGCCGTGACGACATACATGGACGGCGGGAGGATTAGGGAGCCGCTTTCCCGGAACGTATTGTTCAGGTTCGCACCGGCATTGTTGACGTTGAGGCTCAGGCTGCCCTGTTGCGATCCGCCGCGCGTCGTGCGCCAGTTGCCGGCCGTATCGGTGATTTCCATCCGGCAGGTCACGCCGAGCTTGTCCCCAATCGCATAGGTGCCACCGAGGGAATAGCCCGCCGTCACGGACGCCACAGCTGACGTCCCGTCGAGTGCATATTCGAACCATTGGCCCTTCTGGAGCGTGCCGGACTTTGCCCTGACGTTACGCGTGACGGAGCCGACCGCCGCCTGCTGTGTAAACCAGCCGGTAGGGGCGCTCCCATTGTTCACCGTTCCATTCATGAGCGGATTGGAGACGAGGGTATAGGTCCCGCTCGTCACCGGCAGCGCATCGACGCCGAGAAGGGCCGCCATGTTTACCGCCTGCATGATCGGGGCAACGACTTCCGCGATGGCCAGGTGCCCGAGCGAGTTGAAGTGGACGCCGTCTGCCTTGTAAGCCGCAAGGGTATAGCCGGTGGCTGGATCGACAAGCGCCTGATGGATATCCGCCAGGCGTCCGCCTTCCTTGTGGACGACAAGCTTGAGCCACATGTTGTAGGCTTCGATGAACTTCGACCTGACGGCCAGATCGCCGGCGTCCGAAGCGGTCGGCGGTACGGTACAGACGATGGCCCGGATGCCGTAGGACTTTGCCAGCCGAAGCATGGCGACGATGTTGCCGATGAAGGTGGCAACGGGAACACCGACGCTGTTGAGTGCACTGTCGTTCGTACCGGCGAGGATGACGACGCCTTCGCAGCCGGTATCGATGATATCCGTCTTGAAGCGGGCCAGCATCTGATCTGCGGTTTGACCGCCGATACCTGCGACGGCGAAATCGACGTTCTGCATGCGTCCGGCGAGAATGACCGACTGCGCAGGAAATCCGTAGATGGAGTTCGCAGCTCCGGTGCTTGCCGTGTGGCTATCGCCGATGAAACCCCATTTGCGGCCGACGCCCTGGATGATCGGCATGGAGGCAAGCGCCTGACTGTTTCGGAAAGAACGGGTGGTGACCATTACACGGGCTCCATGAGGTAAGCGCCGTCGTCATCGAGGAGATAGGCGCCGTCAAGATCGGTGAGAAAAACGTAGCCAATGGGTGGTACGAGCCCCCCCGCGCCCTTGTTCAAGATAGGATTGCCGAGAGAGAGTGAAAGGCTGAAACCGAGCATTAGCGGGCTCCATTGAAACTGGTGCGCAAAGTATCGAAATACGATGCGCATCGCCCTGTGCGGGCGTTCTGGCGATCAAGCGCCGCCCTCTCCCTGATGATGATCGACCGCACCTCTGCGCCTTCAGCCAAGGCCGCATGCGCTTCCGTCTTCCGGCAGTCTCCAGGCCATTCAGGAAGGTTGACGCCGGCCTCGATCTTGCCTTGCGCGGTGGCGGCGGATGTCAGCCGGCTAGTCGTGCAGGATTGCGTCGATATCAGCACGATCGAGAGCACAGCGACGGTTCGCCTGAGAGAGGCGGACTTCGTATTCGAGGATCTTGGCTTCACGGTCTTTCTCCCGCTGGACATCTTCGGCGGTATCTTTGGTGATTTTCTCTTGAAGGGATTGCTTGGCGCTGTTTGAGGCCTGCAGCTGGCGCTGGAGTTCGGCCACCGTGGCTTGCGCGGCCGTCTTTTCGGCAAGAAGGACATATCCTTCCCTCGCCTCGCGGGCAGCAGAGGGATATCCGATCAGGGATGCATAGAGATGATAGACCACGAGCCCGATAGCCAGGCCGGATACGATCTTGAGATCGTCGAGGATGCCGAACACTACTTGACCCCCTCAAGGCAAAGCTCCAGTTCGCCCATACGGTTCGCATCGCCATATTCACGACGTAGAACAAGGCCGCGAATTGTCTTACCCCCGGCCTTGTTGAACCAAGTCACGGCTTGGCATGCGCCGGCATAGTTCTTTGCCTCTGCCCGGCGCGCGGCAGTCGAGCGGCAAATTGCACCGGTCCCGACATTATATGCAGCATCGAGCAAAGATGCCTGAAGGCTCAAGGGAAGCTTGTCAAAGCCCTTGACGCATTTCTGGAGCGGCCTGTGATAATCCTTCTCCAGCGTCTCGTAGAGCATTTCCTTGCATTCGGCATCGGTATAGCGATCGTCCTTCTTCACGCCTTTCGTCTCGCCTGTGCACACGGTCCAAACCTTCCCGAGCGCGTCCCAATAGGCGAGGTTCTTCGTATCCTCCCACGGTTCTGTGAGATAGGTTGCCGTCAACGCCACCAGTCCGAGACCGGATGCAAGAGCGGCCTTAGCTCTTTTGCTCATTCGGATATTCCTTTCTGGACGATGAGGCGGGCAACGAAAGCCGCCGCGACGGTGATCCCGGACAGAGCCGCGAAGAGACCGCGAGGCATCTCGAACAGACCGTCGATAAGCGGAAGGGCGACTTCAGCGCCGGACAGAAGGCCAGCCGCTATCATGAGGCGGATGCTCCAGGCACGCCGAAGCACCCGCCCTGCATTGGGGGCGAGTTTCATGGGTTTCCCCTATGATGATTTGAAGAAATGAGCTTTGCTCGGCAAAGCGGCTCGTATATCTTCCGCCGCGCAATCTGAGCGCACGGGTTTATGATCGTTCTACCCCAAGAGGATTTTCTGTCGGGGCTTTCCCTGTCTGTAGGCGGACTGTATGATCGCCCGCCCCTGCACGTCCGCGTGTTCCGAATGGCGCCAGACGGGCTGCAAAAGGAAAGGGAGGTCCGGATAGAGCGAAACAGCTACGATGAGGAAAGCCCTGTCTTTGTCTACTGGAGGCCGATTTCCAATTCCTCTGGCGCTTCCTTCAAGGTCACTGTACAGCGCCTTGATGTTCAAAACAGAGCCGTAGAATATGACCTCGCTGACTCCGAGATCCTGCCGAAGCTGATCTATTCCAACCCTCGTTCATGGCTTCATGTGCCGCAGAGCATAGGGTTTAGCCCCGTCACACAATGCAATTTGAACTGTACCCATTGCATTTCAAAGTTCTCTCGGAAGAGTCTATCGGTTCTTGATGATGCGATCTGGGAGCAGATCAAAGAACATATATCAGTCGGCCACATTACCCACTTTTGCTCCGACTACAGCGGAGACCTGCTGAATAGCGACCGCAAGTATGGCTGGTTGAAGAGGGTGGTTGCCACCGGCGTAAAACTCAACATCGACACTCACGCCAATAACCTGACCGAGGAATCCACCGAAATCCTCTTGGCGTCAAACCTGACCACGATCAATTTCTCGGTGGATAGCCTCCTCCCGGAACAATACAAAACGATCAGGAAAGGCGGAGATCTTCCGACTGTCCTCCGTAATATCCGGCACTTCGTCCACGAAAAAAACAAGCGCCGGCCAGAGATCGCCACCATGATTTCCTTTGCGATGATGAGGAGCACCATGGGCTCGCTCTTCCTCGCTGTAGACCTCGCCGCCGAGATTGGCATCAATTGGGTTCAGGGAAACCATCTGATGGTCTTTACGGAAGACATGGCCGATGAATCTCTTCTGCTTGATCGAACCTACTACGCGCAGAAGCACCGGGAACTGTTGGACTACGCAGCATCAAAGGACGTGACTGTTTCCCTTCCCGAACCTTTCAAGGAGTTGGCTCCGACAAAAGGACATGCTCCTTGTATCGTGCCGTGGGTCGGAGCCCAGATCCTCGGTAATGGCGATGTGATGGCCTGCTGCATGCCGGGCACGAAGGTCGGCAATCTCCACGAACAGTCGTTGCCAGAAGTATGGAATGGCAAGCGGATGCAGGCGTTCCGCAGTCGCGTCAACACTGACACCCCGCCTGGACCATGTGCCAGTTGCCCTATGTATCGCGTGCCAAACAACTTCTCGAGCTATGCCCCTGGCCTCTTCGGCAGCGCCCGCGAAGCATTCGAGCGCCGAGCGGCAAGTGGCCTGATCACCGATCCGGAGCGGCAGGCCAGTTAATGGCGGAAGGGTCTGGATTTTGCTCCGGGAGGTCGCGTAATGCTTTCCGATAATCCGCCCAATTTTGTTTCCACTCATCAGAATGCGATGCTTGAATGCTCGGGACTTCCGTCCAATCCGAATCATCGAGAAGTTGGTCACGCCATGCTCGCGGCCACGGGAGGGCTTTACCCGGCTCCACCCCAGAGTGTCGATCGACAGAAATAACCTTCCCTATGGCCCCGTTCTCGGAAAATGGTTGATGCAGATAATCGCCATCGTTCGGTATTACTGAACGCAAAACGCCGATAATCACCTCGGAAACGGTTCCATCTTCTGCCAATATGGCTACATCCCGACGATCATTGCTCTGCATGTCTGGCACATCGGCGTCGATTGAGATGTATGTTGCTCGAAACACATCATCAGTCATCACGGATGTATCGCCAAACTTCCCCATGACGATCCAATCCGTCGGGTTGGCATTCCGCTTGCCGCCGAAGCAAGCAACGGTGCGGGATTTATCATCCCCAGGAATTTGCGATGCCTCGACTACGGCAGATCCGGAAGGTGTCCGATAGGTTCCCATAGTCATCCTCAATAGGCCGCTGGAGTAGCCGTAAGCGTGTTGACGCCCGCTGTGGCAGCAGTAGTTCGGAGAGCATCTGTGGTGAACATCTGATTTTGTCCGCTGAATTGCACAGACCTGACATTTGCCCCGATGTTTTCACCGACCTTAAGACCGACGAAAACGCTCGGCCCGCAGAATGAACCAAGGCTTCCCGACGAAAAGCCGTTGATGTCGATGCCGGTGCACAGCGTAACAGACGCTTTGATTTGCTCGCCGTTCCAATTGTTGTCGCGCATGAACGTGAATTGGCCCTGCCCCTGGTTAGCGCGAATATACATGCCGTAGAAGGCAGTCCCATCTGTTCCCCAGCCAGAATTACCGATGATCTGGTTATCGTAGATTCTGGCGTTCTTACAGTCTTCGATCCATATCCCGACATATCCGACGTTCGCCTGGCTATTCTGGATAATCAGGCTATCGCCAATATTGACGTTCGTGCTGGTGGCTTTGTACCCAACTTTGCAACCGATCGCATCATTGTTCAGCCATTTCATCCCTTCCCATGCGCCAGACGCCTCATAGCCGGTCTCGAAGAAATATGAGATGCAGTGCTCGAACGAGCTTTCCACAGGGATGACTGTGTTTGAGCCGCTATAGTCGAAACCGCGTGATCCCGTCACTAGGCCAGCCCTTCGGCCTTCGACCGTGCATGCGATAAGCTTCGACAAACGCATGTTTCGTAGTGAAATCCCATAGATGTTGTAGTTGGCGTCACTCGTTGGCTTGACGTGCACGTTCTGTAGGAACGCTGTCTGCTCAGTGACACCACTTCCGACCGTCTCGCTCGCTTGCAGCCGGATCGCCGGCACTGAGGGAATCGCGGCATTCGACATAAGATTGAGATCACGCATTACAACTTTCGCGGTGTCGCGAAGCACGACACTGCCGATGTCGATCTCAATACCTGCAGCCGTCCCATCCAAGATGATCCGACCACAACGGTTCATGCCTTGGATAAGCCACCCCAATGTACCGTTCGCTGTTCTCGACGCTGTGATTTTCCGAGTAACACGGACATCCCCCGGAATAAGCAACGGCGTCCCAGAACGAAGGGCCGATTCGAACCGGTCGCTGTCATCTGTCGTGCCGTCCATCAGGCAGCCAAAGTCTTCGGGAGTACGCCATGCTCGGCCGTATAGCGGCTTCCAGTAAGTCAGAAAGGTCGTCGCATTGCTCTTCCGCTCCCAAGTGACATTATCATCCGAGGAGCCAACGAACTGCATCCTAAGGCGGCGCCAATCGGGCCCGCTGCTTGAGATTTCGACCTCCAGATAGCATGATTGGTTGGCCGACCCAGGAAAGCCGTTGGTCGGATTATAGACCTGATACCTTCCCGCCTCGGTGATGGTTAGAACGTTCGCGCCATCGGCCAAGGCAATCGACTTCATCCACTTGAAGCCATTCGTAGACGACCATGCTGACACGCCGGGTAGCACGAAGTCAGTCTTCTGGACGGCACCAATGATACGGGAATCGTTGCCAGCCGCGACAGTACCAGAGGCGGTCCCCACATCGAGGACGGCAGAATTTCCTAAACCAAGGTTGCTGCGGGCCATGACGACATCGTCGACATCCGCCAAATTCTGATCCGCATGGAGAAGGTTCCCGTCGATATCAGAGCTGAGTGTGGCGGGATTTGAGAGGATGAAACATTCGCCATTATGCCAGAATGAGTGGTCGGCACCCTCGACAAGGTCACCCGGAACAAGATCGATAACGCCGCTTGACGCGACTTTGCAAATCTGTGCTGTCGGCCACTCACCGAACGTAAGGGTGGGAGTACCCGTTGAATTGCTTCGATCGATGCGGAGACGGAGAACCTCGAATTCGTTGATCCTAGGATACGATACTTCCGGATCGACGATATAATCGTCACCGGTTCCCGACGTCTCATAGTAAGGGTTGGCACGTCTCCACCAGCGCTTGACGGCCGCCATCATCATGCGACCCACAGAATCGATGTAGGCCGGCATTCCACCGGGCCAGCCGTTTGGCTGCTGCTCAGTGTTCCTTTCGTCCTGCTCTGTCCAGAACTTCTCCGAAATATCGGGCATATATTCTCTCCATCAATCCGGCATTCGCGCCGTTGACGTCTGTTTCACGGGTGATGTTCTGAAAGATCAGGAGGTCGTTTCGTACCAAGCTAAAGTGGTACCCCCATCGATCCGGTAGTACCAAAAAGGAGGGACCCACATGAGCACCGCTACTCCTCCGAGTACGTACACCGGCATCATGGAGGTGGTCGTCTCCCCAACACTCCCAGAGGCGACTGTGGAAAAGCGTGCGCTGACCAAGCGCCAGCGATCGCCGAAGTTTTGATAATTAGTACCCGCTACTCGGGCACCCGCCACATCCTGAATTGTCCCGAGAATTTGGCCCGGATTGACCAAGCCCCCATTGGCTCTTTGGTAATCCACCACAACCCAGTTCCCGGACCCGAGTGAGATCGCCTCGCATGTGTCCCCGGCCCTCGTGGCGATATTCAAGCCTCCATTGGGGAGGACCATCGACGTGGCGTTTGCAACGATCGAAAGTACATCAGAGAAAACAATCTTCTTGCGTGTACCCGCATCGGCGATACCGAATGAAGTGATTGTATTTGTGCCACTCACCCTAATGAATTGAGTGGACAGAGATCCAAGATTTGTCGTCGCATCACTGGCAAGATCGGCTCGCGGCTGTTGTGTTGCTTGCCTGGTCCTCAGCGGCGTCATTAGGTCTGTATTGTTCGTACCAGCTTCCGCAGCCGGTTGCGAGGCGATCGTGAAGGTTGGCGGAATGCTGGTTAAAAGCTGGAAAGCTGCCAGCGATGTACTGTAGGCGATCGAGTAGACGTTCCCAGAGACAATATCCCCGATGACCAAAGGAACGGGGCCACTTACGCCATTCTTCAATACGGATACCGGGGCTCCGCCCCCCGCCGCCATTGTCATAGGTCCCGTATTGCTCAGCCCAGCGATGAACTGGATCGTCGCACCATCCGTCCCATTGAAGGTTCCGGCTGCAAGGGTCTGCGCATTTGCAGCGCCACCGCTCGTCCCGCCGGCTGATACGATGCCGACGTTTGGCTCGCCTGTAGCCTGGTCCCAGATAAGGTTCCCAAGCGCATCCTTGACAATCTGACGGTATGAACCGGCGCCAAAGATGACCGCCCTTCCCGCGGAATCCAGAATAACCGGATTGGTGTTCAGAATAAGCTGTTGCGAATCCAGATATGTATCCTTTGGCGACATCGTCCCCGGAATGTAAAATGACACGGTGCCACCGGCGAGAGGAATGCCGTTCGCATCGAGGAATGTGGTTTCGCCCGTGGGCAGGATCGTGGCCATTCGTTTTCCCAAAAGAAAATGGCTGTCAAAGGACAGCCCACATCGACTTTTCGGTGATTTCACGTACAATTGCCGCTTCCCTCCTAAATCAGAGAGCGACAGTGATTATCGATCACGAGAACAACGAGAATGCCAAGCTTCCCGCTTTCAACCGCATGAAGAACAGCGAGGCGGTTAGAAGCCCCAAATGGATCATTTTCCACATCGTGTTCGTGTCCGCGATGATCCTCGCTAGCATCCATTTTGAATGGGACATTGACGCGAGAGCCGTCTTCTTTATGGCAGCTCTCGGATCACTCTATCTAGCCGGCATCATTATCGCCGTCCGCGGCGCTGTGCTTCGGATGCTTCGCGCGAGAACACACTAACCGGCACAGTCGCGGCGCTCTGTAGAAGCGGATTTTGCATCGATCGGATAGGGTTCACCAGACGATTAGCCGACGCAGCTGGCGCTATGGCTTCCCGCAAACGCGTCACGTCACCGCTCAGAGCTTCAGCTATGAGACGATTGCGGGCAAGGTCGCGGGCCTGGAGCCCCTTTTGAACGCCCATCCGCCCAAGAGACAGGGCCGCCCCTGCGGCCGCTCCAGGCACCCCGCCAAGGCTATAGCCGCCACCGATCGCCATAGGCGTCGTTAAGCTGATGCCGGGGGTAACCTGTTTTACCTCCGTCAGTTTGTTGACGGCCTGACGAGGTGCCGTCTGGGAACCGGCGAACAATTTGGCATTGGTCTGAGCGATCCGCTGTTCATCCTTGAGGACTTGAGCGAGCTTATCCGTCTCGGCCTTTCCAAGCAGGATCTCGAGGCGATCCCTGTTGAATCCCACGTCGGGAATAGACGAGCCCTTCGCCGCCGCCGACCGGACGGCATTGATCTGCGTATCGATCGCTACCCGCGCCCCCTGCTTGGCTGCTTCCTTTTCAGCGTCCGTCGCCCCCTGGAACCACTGTTTCCAGAACTCGGGACGATCCTCAAGGCCAGCAGAGCCGGTACGAGTGCGAAGGATATCGAGGCCTCGAGAGAATGCGTCTCCGACGGGATCGGTGAATTGCGCCTTCATCCCGTCGATGATCTGCTTTGCTTCCTTATCTCCGATCAGGGCGGCCAGCTTTTTCTGGTTCGCCTCGATATCCGTGAGTTTAGCAATGCGGTCGACCTGATTGGCCGAACTCGCCATCTGCTGCTCTAGCGATGAGCGGGCGCCAAGCTTAAGTGCTGCCAATTCGTCGGGGGAAGCTTTCTTGATCCACGCAGAAATCTGTTCTGGCGTGTTCCCGAGAGCCGCCTTTCCCGTTCCATTGCTGAATAGGCCAAGCCCCTTGGTGAACGCCTCTCTGGCTTTGGACGGCCCAGCCCACGCCCCACGCGCTGCGGCATAATCCGAATTGATCGAATCCAGTTCTCCCAAAAAGGCACGGCGCACCTTATCTATGGCAACGCCCTCCTCCGACAACTTGCCTGTCGTTGGATTTTTCGCCGCCTCGACCATTTCATCGAGGCCCTTCTTGACGACGTTCAGGGTTCGCATATTCGGGACGCTGCCGACGACCGGGTTCCCGGCCGCATCTACGCCTGTAATCGCGTATTCCGTGGGGTTGAAAGCTTTACCTTCAGCAAGTGACTCAAGCCGCTGTATTTTAACTCCTCTTGCCAATCCCGACTGCGTGATAGGATCATCGAGAAACTGCTGAATACGGGGGCTCCAGACGGCACCTGGCGCATTTGCCGTACCGTCCTGCTGAGCCTGACGCAGACGGCTAAGAGCGCCTTCCTTTTGCGCCTTGGCGGCTGCTAGATTTTTCTCTGCCGCAGATGTCGCCGCGTCCGCATCTCGCACGGCGGAAAGTGCGCCACTTGAAGAATAGACGTCATTCCCCGCTCTGGATTCCTGAGCCCGTGCAAGGGTCTGCCGCTGACGTGCGGCCGCCAGCTCCTTGGATGCCTTCGATACCGATTCCGTGGTCTCCGCGAAGACGCCCTCGAATTGTTTTTCCAAGGGGGCCATACTCCCGCCTTCGAATGCTTTTTCATAGAGCGGCCGGCTTTCGGTCGATCGCTGGCTGATGAACTTATCAAGCGCCGATTGAGGATCGGCAGCGTCGCCCATGGCCTTATCGAGCGTGGCGCGCACCTGATCCGGCTTGAGTACAGAAGCCTGCTGCTTTTCGCGGAGGCCGGAAAGAATTTTGACGGTATCGGGAGATTCGCCGAGGGCCTGATCAAAGGCTTCGTTGACGGCACCCTTTGCGCCACCGGCTCGCTGCTGTGCTGCCTCATAGAGAATAGACCGTGGCGCTCCTCCCTGATTGGCGAGGTTCATCGCCATCTGCTGCAAGTTCGGATCGACATCCATTGCCGTCAGGCGCGGATTGAGTGCCATTTCGGCAGCAATATCATCCACCATCGTGCCGGACTGTGCTAGCGCCTCGGTGAGATTGTTAGCGGTTGCGCCACGTGGCGTCATAGCCGTGAGGCGGTTCGCAGCCGTTTCCCCTGCCCTAAGCAGACCTTCGGTAGCCAACGGCGCTGCAATCGCCGCCCCGATCCTTGCATAGGGCTCGAATGCCGTTCCCTCAGTCAGTTGTCCAGCGGCTTCGCTGGAAAGTCCTGGGATAACCCCATATTTCACGGCATTCGCGAGCAGATTTCCTTGGCCTATCACTGTCCCAGGCAGGAACTCTCCCACTGTACCCGCATACTTGCCAGCAGTAGTCTGGGCCTTATATTCAGTACCGCCTTCGGACGCCTTCGATGCAAGATCACGCAATCCGGCTCCGCTCAATGGAGATGGAGGGGGCGCTTGAATGCCAGTACCTCCCCAAAGGCTCGCGATGTCTCCGGTCACCGCGCTCATGCTCTGATCGAAGGCGTTCTGGATCGTGCCAGGAAGGCCAACCAGATCCATCACGCCACGCGCCACGCCAGCGGCACCCGACTTGATCACGTCGGACAAAGTCGATGGCTTCTCTTCGGTAGATGGTGCTTTCTCCTGCGCCTTCTCGATCGATGCGGCAGGAGCCGCGTCTGTCTTGTCGAGGCCCCACGACTTCATCAACGCTTCGTCATTGGCATCCGCTACACCTGAAGACGCAGGGACACTGTCGGCCGTGGCATCGGACAGACCCCATGCCTTCATCACATCTGCATCCGGTTCGCTTTCCGCGACAGGGGGCGCAGGAGCGGCTTGCGGCTGTTGTTGCGGCATCTGGGCCGGCTGCTGCTCGTTGCTGACCAGTGGCGCGAAGACCGGCTTCTGACCGCTGAATGGAGGCGGCACATATTGGGCGTTCTGCACCAGCGCGCTTGCCTGTGGCTGCGCCTGACCGGACGCGAGAGCATTGACCGCACCAACGACCGGAGCATCTTCATCGCTGCGCTCATAGGCATTGACGAAGCGTGATGAAGTAGTGCCCTGCTCTATGCCGCCAGGCAGGCTTGTCCAAATCGGCGCCAGCGCCCTGCCGACACCAGCAATCGTGTCACGGTCGCCAGAGCGGAGAGCATCGAGAAGATTTCCTCCTGTCTCTTCCTTGTATGCGTCCTTCGCCAGTTCCCATGCCGCGAGGTCCTGAGATTCAGGGGAGAAGTCCTTCAGCCCAAGTTTCTTGGCGTACTGATCCCATGTGCCCTTGATGAATTGGTATTTCCCGGCGGCCGAAGACGTCTTCCCCGCGTTCGGGCCGCTTTTGATTTCGACATCCAACCGCGGATGATCGGCAAAATCAGAGAATCGCTGGCCGCCATAGATGACATTGTAGGAGCCCTTGCTTTCCGGCCCTGAAATAGCGTCGAGAAGCGCGTAGGCTTCGGCAGGAAGCTTCATGGCTTATTCCACGGAAGGAGGAGAAACGATGCCGAGACCTTGGGCCGTCTTGAGCGAATTCAGGAATTTGGCCTTCCCGGCCTGATCGAGACCCTTGAAGTATTTCAGGCGCTGCGCACCGTCCATCATGTCGAAGCCATAGGCGACAGGGTCCTGAGAAGCGTTGAATTCGACCGACCACTTGCCGTATTCGGCCGGCGTCTGCCCGGAAGCCTGAAACGCCCGTGTCTGGGCGTTCTGAAGGCGACGAAGCGAGATCGCCGTCTTGACCACGTCGATCGAAGCCGCGTTGGAAATCCCAAGGCTCGGATTGCCAGCGAAGGCCGCGGCAAGCTTGTCGTTGGTGCCGGTATCTCCTGCCTCGCGCGCATACTGGACGAGATATTTTCTGACCTCGTCGAAGTCCTTCACGTCCTGATCGGGCGCGATGATGCCCATGGAAGTCAGGAACGATTTCGCCTCATTGATGGTTTCCGTGCCCGGGCCGGTCCCTGTCGGCCCGAGCCGTTCCAGACCAGCCAGCGCCTTTTCAAGCGGCAGGACATCGGCCTGATAATTTCGCTCTCGGGCGACGTCCTGGGCATACTGTTCGCCGCCTGCCTGCCCCATGACCGTCTGCGCCTGAATTTCGCCGGCCGATGGGCTCGTGACCACACCTCCGGGGGGATTCGTAGGCTGCTGCACCGGTGGCAGCGCGCGTCGCTCGACGGATGTCGGAGGCGCCACAAGCTGATTGTTCGCCGAGGGCTGCGCCGTCATCGGGTTGACGCCGGCCTGCGTCAGGATATTGCCCTTCGGGACGAGGACTGTACGGCCTTGCGCGTCCGTTGTCTGGACCAGATCCGCGCGGCTCTCAGGCGATACGGTGACATCGATCGGTGCGCCGATCTGGCGAACACCAGTGATCGGGCTTACGGTCGCCGGGATGATCCGGCTATTGTCGGAAATCGTCGTCGGCGAGCCGTAGATCTGCGAGAACCGGTTGGCCCCTTCCAAAATGGTGACGTTCATCGTCTGGAGCCATTGCGGGATCTGTGCCGGGTCCTGCGGCATCGTGGCAAGCGCCGTCTGCGCTGCCTCTGGCGTAACAAAACCCTGCTTCACCGCATTGTCGGCATACTGTCGGACCAAAGCCGGTCCTTCCGTCGTCCCGGCACGCGGGTCTTGCGCGATCGAACCGACAAGGTTCGCAAGGCCCTGATATTGCTTATGCGCAAGATCGATCTTCGCCTGGTCGATGTCGATGTTCTGGCGCTGCTGCTGGCCCTGCAGAAGCTTGTTCTGCTCCATTGTATTGCGGATCTGCATAGCCGTGCCGATCTTGTCGATCAGCGAATTGCTGTCCGCGCGAGGATAAAAACTGGTGTCGATGTCAGCCATTTCTCATTCCTCAATAGAGGCCGCCGGGCGAGGATGGATAACCATACATGCCTCCCCTCAAAGCATTATATTGAAGATAGTTTCCAACGCCGTTGGTCAGCGCGTTTGCCGCGCCCGTATACCCTGCGGCCGTCGCTGTGCCACCTGCAATCGTGTTTTGCCCGATCGACTGCGCTGTCTGTGTTCCATATGCGCCAGTCTGAGCGGCCGCGTTCTGACCTGACTGCACGAGTCCCATGAGCCGATTGTAGGCATTTGTCTGGTTGGTGACGGCGTTGTTGAACTGGTTCTGATAAGTTGAATCTGCCAGACCGGTCGCATAAGATGCAGCGCCCTTGAGCGCCGCCCCGGAATTGCCAAGTCCCCGCGCCGCCGCACTGTTTTGCGTCGACTTCAAGCCCTGCTGTAGGTTGAACTGATAACCCGGTGTTTTCTCAAGTGTTTCTTGATCCATCACGACGGGAGACGTTAACTCTGTCAGGCGGTTCTGGAGCGTCTTCAACGCCGACTGGCCGCCCTCGTTGTACGGCAGCAAATCCTCGCGGGTCTGCTGGTACATCGCCATCTGGGAGTCGGACGCTTTCTTCGTGGCCCCCGCCTGTTTCGATGCCCCAGCCATGGACGCTCCAGCGCCGACGACCGCACTCCCGATGATTGCTGTAGCCACCATGAGAATTATCCCTTATCCAGAAACTGCCAGAACATGACTTCAGTCTCCGCGAATCCACAGGACTCCAGCATCCGACGTGCGTGCACAGCATGGCGGGTTTTCATCCCGATCTGCATGAGCTGAACGCCGCGCCGCCGGCATTCGTTGATCCATGTCTTTCCGAGAAGAACGCCACCATCCGCGCCGCGTCTGTCAGGCTTGACGAAGAAGATATCGGCCGTCGCGGTCAGGCAGGATCGATAGTGCATGCCCGGTGCCACGAATGAGACGAGATAACCGATCAACTCGCCCTGATCCCGCAGCGTGACATAGAGCACCTGCCCTGCCGCTGCTCGGGCAAGATAGAGATCGAACTGCGGGTCAAGCGGGATGCCGACGATCTTGTGTTCGCTCAACTCGTCATAATGAGCTGGCAATAGACGCATGATCTCATCAAGCGTACCGTTATTGAGGTCTTCCGTCTGGGCTGTGAGCATCACGCGCACCGGATGTCGACGATGCACACAATGCGATCGTCGGTACTGTTGTTGACCACAGAGTGCTCCGTCTGGTTGTCGATCATCCAGACATCGCCCGACCGAAAGTTCACGGTTTCATCACCAATGTGAAACAGCGCGCCAGGCAGAGATTGAAGAGCGATCTGATAACGGTTGAACCACGTTGCCGGAGCGCCTTGGTCGACATGCGGCGTGATGGTCTTTCCGGGAGGAAGCCTGGTGATGATAACCCTTCCGAGCTGGACACCTTCCACAGTTCTCATCAAGTCAAAGATGATGGTCCGCAACTGTGGAAGGGCCGCCCAAGCAGGAAATGGAATGGTTTCCTTGTCGTCGACAACCCCTTCCATCACCTGATCGAGAGAATTGAAGAAAACGAGGATGTCGCTCACTTCGGCATGCGCCGTACCCGGATGCTGCGTCCGGATCGGGAACCTGTCCCAAAGCTCGGGTTGCCGTTGCAAAGCGTTCATCAGCGGCGTGACATTGATGCCGGCCGCGAGCTGCTGGAAATATTTCATGGGGCCTCACATGGGAATGAAAGAAATCGTTGGAGCCGCCGAATAGGTGATCGTCACCTCATCGCCATTGGCGACCGGGATCAGCGGCGTCCCACCTGGGATGACGACAGTTGCGCCGGCACGTTTGAATGAAACATCCGTCACAGTGCCCCCCATGATCGCCAGAGAGCCCGTCTGGGCCGCTTTGTAGGCAAATGGGCTGGCGGACACCGAAACGGACTCTACGGCTGCCGGAGGGGCAACGAGCGCGTTGAAGAACCGCTGCCATACCGTGGTGACGATGCCGCCGCCCCCGCTGATCGGCTGGACGGAAGACGGGACGACGATCTTGCTCATGTCTCGGCCGCCTCGGTCTCGATCCACGCGCTGTTCAAGCTCGTGCGAACCGGAGCGGACCAGGAGAGCTCAAAGACCCGGTCACGGGCCACGCCCAATCTCCGCCATTGTGGCGACACGAGATATTGTCCTGTCGCACCCATGGACTGCATCACAGGATTTCCGAATGTCGCGCCGCGGTCATTGCTCCACCGAAGCGAAATCATCGGCGGTTCGTCCGACATCATGCCCCCAGACTGGCCGACCTCGATATCTGCGATGAATGACTTGTATTCGATCCGGTTGCCGTTCCCAACCACGTGCGGGAATGTCCGGATGCGCGGGATCGGCTGATCTCCGTCCAGATAATAGTTCTGGTCGTAGACATAGAGCGCGCCGTTCTGGGAATCACCGACATAGCCCTTCCCATACGCGAAGGCAAAAGCGTTCGCTCGGTGGCGCATAATGACACCGTTGCTGTCGACAGATCCACGCTCATGCCATTGACCGGTTGAAAGCTCATAGACCCATGTCCGGTTCGCCGACGGGAAAGTCAGCACGTAGAAAGCATGGCCCTCGATCTGGTGGCAGTAGCCGATCGCATCGCTGATTGTCGTGTATTTCTGGATGTCCTGCTCGATCGCATGCGTAGAGATACGCACCACACCATAACCAGTTGTTTTGACAATGACTGCCGTCCCCTCCCGATCCTGGGTCAGCCAGAACAGGAATACGTCCTGCTTTGCGAGCGAATAGGCAGCGGCACAGCCGTGGTCGACAAAAGCTCCTTGAACGCGTCCGAAGGTGAAATCCGCAGATCCGGTATTGACCCAGATTTCCGATGTCAGTTCGCCAATCAGCCACAGTTCGCCATGGATGGCCGCCACCGTGACAATGTTGTCAGCCGACCCGGTCTTGCCAGCTATATCGAGGGGATCGAAGGCAGACCCGTGCACATTGTCGATGCGGTAGCTGAAGCCAGAGGCGACGGAGGAGACCATATAGCTAAAGCCAGAGCCAGTGCCACCGATACTGGCCGCCACCGCCGATAGAACGTTGGTCGCAGCGTAGCCGGTTCCCTTGGCCGTGATCGTCACGCTTGTAACGGCCCCTCCAGACACGACGACGGTCGCTTGTGCCCCTGTGCCTGCCACACCGGTCAACGGGACGTTGTGGTAGGTGCCGTCGGTATAGGCTGAGCCACCATTGGTGATCGAGCCCGCCGTGATACCGCCGGACCCAATGGCCGCAGAGGTGGAATTAAGGATGTCGCCATTCTCATAGCCACTGCCGGCATTGTTGATCGCCGCACTCGTAACGATACCGCCAGCAATGGTGAGGTTGACCGTTAGACCGGTACCCGCCCCATCCGTAAGGGGGACGTCAGTAAACGCCCCATCGGTATATCCAGCTCCCCCACCGATGATGGTTCCCGCATAAGCGGCACCAGGCGTGCCAGTGAGCATGGCGAAAGTGACGTTCGATAATGAGATGTAGAACTGCGGCGTGCCCGGCCGGTTGAAGATGAAATAGGTATCGAGATAGTCGACCTTATTCGCTCCATAAAAGGTGGGATCGCTGATCATGGCGAAATCCCGCGTCTCCATGTCGACCGCATAGCCAGTAGCTCCATCGACGAGAACGATGACAAGACCATTGTCTGCGAACGACAGTGGATTTGAGCCGGTAGGAACGGTCCCAAGGTCGTTCCATATATAGTCTTCAGCGACGAAATATACCGTCGTGTTGACGACGATATAAAGATCACCATTCGTGGCGCGATAAGCAGACCTGACCCGACCGACGACCGGCGCCTGCGATACCTTGCGAAGCCCTGGCGTCAGATAGTGTGTCACCGGAACCGGCGGCGATGATGCCTTCGGATTGTTCTCCGGGTATAGGTTCACGCAGCGCTGCGCGGCGGCGATCAGGCTGCGCGACTGGTACGCCCCGCCAAGTAGAGGAATGCGCGCCATTAACCGTTCCGATCGGAAAAGATGTTGTAGCGGCCGCCGACGTTGCGCGGCAGATCGGAGGGGAATTGCAGCAGCGGGATTTGCGTGTTGCTGTTCTTCACCGTGTTGGTGGCGATCTTCGCCAGGCCGTTCAGTTGTGGATCGAACGGCAGACGATACGACACACGAAGCCGTACAGCGAGGTTGAGCCGCAGCGCCTCCTCATACTCGGGGGGAAGCGAAACCGCGTCGTTGAGTGTCGCGAAGCTCTGGAGCGGCGATTTCAGCGACAGATGCACCTCGTAAACGCTGCTCGGCACCGGCCAGATGAAAACATGCCCCAAAGGCCAGCCGGAGTCGTAGAACAACACGCTCGGGAACGAGGGCATGCCTTTGAGCGCGATGTTGTTGTAATCCTCTCGCGAATTCAGGATCGTGAGGGGATAGTCGACGAGGTTCCCGGGTGCCCCGACGGTCTGACGAAAGAATGCGGCCTCGATCGAATCGACACGGGCGATATTGATATCGCCACCGGTGCCGAGCGAATAGGAAATTGCCCCCGTCGCCTGAAACGAGACGTCGACAAGGTGATAGACAAGCCAACGGCGGCGCGACCACTGAGCCATCATGGCGTTGAGGTTGGTGAGGGCGTCGTTCATGTCCTCGGCAAGAGGCGTCTGCCCCACGCCGATAACCCCGGCATCCTTCATCGCCAACGTGATCAGTGCGCGCGCCGTGGTCATTATTTGGTCTCAACAGCCTTGGGCTTGCGGCCCCGCTTTGCCTTGGGAGGCTCAACAGCCTTTGGCGCAACGGGCGGCATTGAGAGCGGGATTTTAGGCGCGGAATTGACGCCCCATGCCTCAAGGATTTGTTCTTCCTGCCCGGCGCTGGCTGCGATCTGGTATCGCTTGTCATCCTTGGGATGATAGATGGCCTTCGGATATTCCATCGGAGGTTCCTTCCACGAAAATGAAAGGGGCGGCCGAAGCCGCCCCAATCAGGATCAAATCTTGTCGGCCGTGGCGACGGTCCATTCCGGACGGATGTACTTATAGCCGTATATCACGTCGAGACGGGTCGCGAGCTGGTCCGTACCGATCACGTAGTCGGTGATCATGCGGATGGAGATGCCGTCGTATTCGCGACGCGCGGCCTCATGGACGCCCTTCGGAAGTACGAGGTCCGCAGTCGCCAGGGTGATAGCTTCCGGCGCGTAGGAGATGTTCTTGCGGTAGATTTCGCTCGGCTTATTGACGAGGCGAACCTGGGCCGCATTGGCAGGCGAGGAATCGACGGTCTGGTACTGCACCGCATTGCCATTTACCGGAGGGACGATCTCCGGATAGATGCTGATCGAGGTGCCACCCGACGCTACATCGGCCAGAACGACGAACTGGCGAAGCTTTCCGGTCGTCAGTTTTGTCACGCGGTTGACGGCATAGACGCCATCAATGGTGATGATGTCGCCCTTGTTCAGCGTTCCGGTGAGCGCCGAAACGGTGATCGTGCCACCGGTCTGGCCAGCACTCGACATCGCGCCGCCAGCGGAGAAAGAACCGGTGGTGTGCTTGATGACAGTCTGGTCCATGAAGAAATCGAAGCCGAGGGCGTTCTTGATCTTCCCGGTGCGGTACTGCTGCGAGATTTCCGGCGTCGGGTTGAAGAGGCCGGACAGGGTGTTGACCAGCTTGGCTTCCGTCCACGGATCGAGGACGCTTTTCCAACCGGGTGACGTCGGGGCCGAATTATCGGAGAGATACGCGCCGGCCGACAGAACCGTATCGGAGGTCGGGTTGATGATGTTGCCCGAACCGTCGACATTGGAGACGAAGTTGCAGACGCCGGTTTCGACGCCGGACATGATGTCCGCGGCAATGCCTCCGGCCAGGTTGTTCATCATCGGCATCAGGACGCGTTCGGAATAGTCGTCCAACTTCAGGGTGCGTTCTGCAGAGCTGAAGGCCACGTCGACACCCTTCTGGGTCTGAAGAGCCAGGGAGGTGTATTTTTCCGAGGTATCCTGCGCGGAGAGCGCCGTGCCGGTACGAACAACGAAGTCATTCGGCAGACGAATGCGCAGCGTGTCGCCGATCTTCGCGCCGTCGACCGCGAACTGGTTGTCATACTGAGTGTTGATGTTCTTGATGAACATGTTGCTGTTCTTGAAGAGCGAAACAGCGGCGCGGGTGATCATGTCGATCGTGAGGATCGTATTCGACATAGGATGGGCTCCTTTGAGCAAAAGGGGATCGATCGCAGCCTTTCACTGCGCGTGCTTGCGGAGCCCGGGACCGCGATAAAGGAGCTGGGCGGATGCCTGGATATCGGACCAGTTGCCGAAGGAGCCTTGAGGTGAACCGTTCAAGTCCGGTCAGTTTGCACGGCAAGGTTTGGTCTCCGGCGCTGTGCTGGCGAAGTCAGGTGCAATGAGATACACGGCAATCCAGCACCTGATTGAATTGCCGTAGGACTGGTTATCGACCACGGTTGGCCATATCCGCCAGAAACTTTTCAGCGAACTTATCCATCGGCACATCGGGATCGTCGAGCCGAGTTGAAGCCTGTGTTTTGCCGCCGATGGGCGCGACCGGAGCCGGGGCCTTCGAAATCGGCTTGGGTGTGGGTGCCGCCGGTTTGGTGACCTTTGCGGAGAGCTTGGACAAGGCCAGCGCCTGCTTGACGGGCGGCAGCCTGAGAATGCGTTCCGCCTCTTCCGGATCATCGGCGAGCGCCATGATAACCTTGTGGCCGTCTTCGACGATATCGGCATCGGTCAGGATGCTCATGAACTGGTGCTGCTGGCGGTCATCCATGAAGCCAGCGATGAGATTGCAGGATGCGTTGAAGTCGTCCGCACCGAAGTCCTTCACACCCGCATCAGCCCACGATCGTACACGGGCCTCATATTCGCGCTGCTGGACGATCTGTTGAGCGCGCTGATTGACGCGGCTTTCATCGTCCGGCCGATCGTTGCCCGACTGCTGTTCCGATCCTCCAGCGCGAAGGCGCTCATTCTCCTCGCGAATCCGTTCAAGCTCGCGTTCTGCTTCGCGCCGCTTGTTCGTCTCCTCGTGGATGCGCTTCATTTCCCAGGTCAGCTTTTTCTTGGGCTTCTGCTGTTCCTGGCTGTTTTCTTCGCCGGTTCCTTCGATTCCGGTTCCGCCCTCGCCTCCTTCGGCCGAGCCTTCGATTTCTTCGGTCTCGCTACCACGTTCGGCGTCAGAATGCTGTTCGTCATCGTTCTGCTCCGGTGCAGGAGAATTACCCGGATTGAGCGCAGTTTCGCCTTCCGGCAGGGGCTGCGTCCCCTCCAGTGCATTTGCCATGTGTCACCATGTCGTGAAGCCCTGTGTGCCGCACAGGTACGGTGCCACGGTTACCCGCCGTGTCGGGAATTTTCAGCGGCCATGCAATGTGGCCACTGCTCAGGATCATAGGCGAGGCGCTGAACGCCTTCCAAGCCTTCGTCCTTTGGGTCTGGATTGCGTTTCTGGGTTGCGAAAGCCCGAGTGATGTTGAGGCCCGCGAACATCAGGCGGCGTCGATCACTGCGGTCATCTGACCGGCGCTTGCAGCGAAGTCACGCGTCGTGCCGTCAACGATGAGCCAGGATGTGCCGGCAGTCGCAGTCGGATTGGACCCGAATGTTACCCAGACGTTCCCGCCCGATGCGGTGATCGTCCAGAAATATTGCCTCCCGTCGCTCGGAACCACTACGGTCGTAACTTGCTGAGAGGTGCCGCTTGAGGTCAGATCATCGGAGTCATACGCCGCAGCATCCGCAACCGGCATAACGGCATTGAGGCCGCTATTCGCATGGTTGCTGACAGCGGAGAGAGTGACGGCCACGGTTGCCATTTACTTCGCCTTTCCGCAAAGACCGCTCATCTTTTTCGCTTGTTCGGCGGCCATTTTCTGCACATCCCGCATGAGAGCCTTGTCCTGCTTCAGCTCGTCAGCGCGCATCAGTGTTCGCATCGCATCTTCCGTGCGCCAGCGCTTTTCATCGGCTCGCATGGTATCGATGGACGATGTGACTTGCGGCTTCGATTTTGACTTGTGCGATGTCATCGCAACCTCCTCGTGGAAAGGCTTGGCGTGCGTTCGGTACTGCGCTCGGAGAACTCCGTCAGCGCGTCATAGATGGCTTCCCGCTCGTAATCCGCTGTGCCAGGCATAGCGAGCAGTTGCGCAAGAAGGTCAACTGCGGTCTGAACGTGATCCTTCCACGCAACCTTTACAAAGGCATCCTGAGTGCCAGCATACTGACGGAAGCGCTCGGTGCGGTTCATGTCGTAGAAGGCGCCGGCGATTTCCTGAGCGGTTTTCTTGATGAGTTCCGGAACTTCTCCGGTGCGGATGTTCAGGAGCATCACATCATCCCTTGCGGCTGCATCATCGGCTGCGGTTCAGGCGGCTGCTCGAACCCGGCTTGCGGTTCTTCCGGCCCACCGCTCGAAAGCATCTGCTGGAGAAGCTGCATGAGAACAGGCTGTATCTGCTCCGGCGTAATCGTCGGTCCCGAATTGCCGATCGCAGATATGCGGCGCGTCGTGGCGTCGTATTCCTTGACGTTCAGATCGGCGTCCTTGTCGGTCAGCTTCTTGTTCAGTTCGACGATGGTGTCCTGCAGATGCTTAATCATCTGCGTCATCTGCTGGATTTCCGGCGGCGGACCCTCACCCGTGATGTTCTTCGGAATTATCCGTGACCAGCGCTCGGCAAGCTCGTCGGCCAGCGGGAAGTCGGCGGAGCGCCACATCAGGTCACCGGCTATTTCCATGAACTTGTCGTTCTGCGCCGCGATCTGCGTCATGGCGTTGAAGGCTTCCTGCCGGCGGGTCGCATAACCGGGGCCAACATCGCTCTCGACTTCGTAGCGCCCGACATTCGGATTGAAGATAGCAGCGACCGAATTCGCTTCCTTGGCTTCCTTCGGGCCAGCCTGCGGTGTCTGCTGATAAGCGTCTGTCGCCTTCGGATCGATCTGAATATCGTTCTCCGTCCCATCCTTGGCGAGGATGCGGATCACGCGTTCCGTGTCGTAAATCTTCGGGATCAAGTCGACGAGGATCACGCCGGTGAACCTGATACCAACCGATAGGCCGTCGATGAAATGGTAAGTCGCCGTATCGCCCTGGCGCTGGCGTTCGTTGATCGCCCTACCCGACGTGGCGTTTTCATTCTGCCCGAACTGCGACTGGTACTGACCAGAGGACATCATCATCTGGTTTTCGCATATCTGCATGCCCTGCATGTAGGCGGAAGCCATTTGCGGCGGCTGTTCTCGCTGCGGGCGAGGGATTTCCTTTCCATTATCGGAAAGCGCGTTATACGGCAGCACCGCAGCATTTGACGTATTCGCTTGCTGCCAATAGCTTTCGTAATTCTCGATGGCTTCAGCCGGGGCGACATATGGCGTCTTGGTCTGCAGAGCGACCTGTGCCGTGGCCTCCGACGCCCAATAATTATACATCCGCTGGGCATCCTTCATCGCACGAGTATGGCCCTTGCGATCGAGCTTTCCCTCGATGACCGTCTCTTCGCCGACGATACGGACAATCGGGATATATTTCCCTGGCCATGGTCGGCTATCGACGACGCGGTCCCCGGCGATCTTGTACCACATTATCTCGTCAGTGACGATGTCACGCGAGGTGACTGCGTCCTTCACGTCCTTGACGAGTTCATAGACGGCCTTCTGGTCATCCGTCATCTGGCTTTCGCGCACGATGATCTGTTGGCCAGCCTGCTCATAGCCTTCAGGGATGGAGAAGGCGAGAAGGCGATCCTTCTTGTCTTCCATCCGGTAATATTCGCAGATGCGGACCTTGTCCTTGCCGCCCCAGCAACCCTCAATCCCGAATGATGTGCTCGCCAAATATTCCGACTGGTCCGGATATTCCTTCTTGAACTGCTCCGCGTCGACGTCCTCGAACACAAAGCCGAAACGCGCGTCGGAACCGTCCAGTTCGGCAATATCTGGGTCGAGATAGACCGCCAAAGGGTTTTTCACTCGGCGGATGTAGATTTCCTGATCGAAGCTCTCGTCACTTACATAGTCGGTGACGATGCGCCAATAGCCGATGCCGCCCTGCACCTGAAACATCGAGGCCGTGTCATAGGCTTGCTCCGCGCTCGACTGGTATTCGATGTGCCTGACGACGCCTTCGAAGACCTGGGCCGCGTCGTAGCTCGCCCCGTCGCCCACCGGCTTGATGTTGACGCCCGGCTTGTTCTGCTTCGCATCGTTGGTGATGATGAGATTGTGCTGACGGGTCTTGTTGATTGTCAGGCACGGCTTGTCGTCGTTGACGCGGTTCGTGATGATCGCCGCATCCCACTGCCAGCCATTATCCGGGTCACCATTGGCGAATTTCAGATCCTCAACGAACTTGCGGCGGCTGTCGGATTCCCATTCCTCGCAACGGGTAAATCGTTCCTTGGCCTCCGTAACGATCTTCTCGTTTTCGGCTTGCCGGTCCTGCTTCGAGGCCATGTATTAACCCATCCAATTTTGTGTCTGGCGGCTGAGGTTCAGCTTTGGCCGTTCGCGCGGGAGCGTGACGTTTACGGCGGCGCGAGCTTCGAGAAGCCTGCCGAAAGCCCCGGATGACGCGTCCACTTGGTCTTTGATCGATGATCCCGGAAAAAGGCACAGCTCATCGATGTAATCTTCATTCCAAGAGCCGCGGACAATGTAGACATTCCCGCCTTCGCACTGAGATGCAAACGGTTCCGCTCGCGTAACCTTGTCGCCGGATTCTGGCTGTGCGGAAACGGTGAAGCCCGCGAGCTGCTTGATATAGTCCTGCGCCTGAACCTTTCCGGCTTGCCCAGGGTCTTGCGGCAGGCTGATGCGAACACCGGTTCCGTCAATCTCTGCAGTCATTTGGATGAGCTGCCGAACAGCATGACCTTCGCTTCTGGTCTTCGCTATATGACCAATGACGAATGAGCCGTCTGGCTGCTTCCCCATCTTCACGCCAGCTGTTCTGGCCGATGTATTCCTCGTGCTTGCCGCCAAGTCCCAATGACGCACCCAAACGGTGCCACGCTGAGCCTCATCGACAAAGCGGTCAGAAAACCATTCACGCTTGAACATGCCACCGTCACGCGGAGCGGGACGCTGTTGATATTGTCCGGCCCATGCATACGAGCCTTTGCTTTTCTTAAGCCGCTCGACCTCATCGCGAGGGAACCGCTCCGGGAATAGCAATTCGCCGTCCTGCGTACGCGGGTCCTCAAAGAAGAGATCGCCATTCACATATGTGCGGCACGGCCCACCTGTGCGCCTGCCGTTGGGGCTGACCCGCTCAACCTCGAACTCCATCGGGAGACTGAGGTGAACAAAGCCGATGTCAAGATCCAACGCAACACCAGCCACATCCTGGGTGTGCAGCCGCTGCATGATGATGACGATCGCCGATGTGGTGACATCGTTCAGGCGGTCGGAAATGCCCTCACGGAAGATACGGATCGTCGTCTGCCGCTCTGCATCACTTTCTGCAGTCTCCGTCGAATGCGGGTCATCGACCTTCACCCGGTCACCGCGGCCACCAGTCATCGAACTGAATGGGCGAGCCTCGCTGAACCCGTTCCCGGTATTTTCGAACTTGCCCTTCGCGTTCTGGTCATCTCTGAGCTTCAAAGGCCAGAGGAATTGAAACTTCTCGCTCTCGACAAGCCGCCGGAGTTTTAGATTGTCGCGCAACACATTCGGCTGGCTGTACGACGTCGCCAAGACCTGCATATCAGGCCGGCCGCAAGCGCCCCACTCCCACGCGGTCCAAAAGACCATCAGGAGCGATTTCATCATGCCAGGTGGAACCGTCATGAGGAGGAACTGGATGCGCCCCTCTGTGACCGCCTCAAGATGGCGACACATCGCCCGGAGAGCCCATCCGAACTTTAGTTCACGCTTCGGCTCAAGGACGCTCCAGAACTCCTTGATGAACCCTTCAAGGGTCGCACATCTCGCCCGGATCGCCTCAGCATCCTGGGCGACACGTTCGAGTTCAGCGGCTTTCTCTCTCCTCGCCTTCTCCAGTCGTATCAATCTCAGCATCGTCGCCGGCGGCACCGGCAAGTTTACCGAAGAGAGCTTCGAGGCGGTCGAGGTCATCTGCGCTCACATTCGACAGGTCTACTGTCTGGATTGGGCCGCCATTTGCGCCGGTGTGCTCATGGGATTGCGTCGGCTTCCCATAGGCGCGATCAAGGAGAGCATTTGCAGCGGCCACCCTGGCACTTTCGCTCTCGCCCTTCTTCGCAATATCGACCAAGGCCGTTAGAGCCACAGACGTGTGCGCACGCGCGAGATCGGACAGCGTGGCCTTATGTGCCCTCGTTGCCCTGGATCGCGCTCCTTGGGGTCGTCCGGCGCCTTCGCGCCTGCCCCCACGCTTTCCCGATGCCATTTGAATTCCGTTTGATTAGGCCGAGAGCACGCCGGCTGCGCGTAAGGCAGCAAGCAGCCCGTTGAAATCCGCCTGCGTCGGGCCCGCTTCCGCGAAGGCCGCATTAATGGCCTCGATCATCTGGTTCAGATCGCCGCCGGTTACAAGCCGGAATCCAGGCTGGATCGTGTAGATCAAAACGGGCATGGAAGATCCTTTCCAGATGATGGGAGGACGCGCACCACAGAGGATGCGCGCCCATTGCATGGCTCAGTAGAGCGCAGTGACGGGGCCGACGGCCTGGGTGTAGGTGGTCGGAGGGGTGATAGACGCGCCAGTCCCGAAAGTGCCGGTTGCGGAGCCTGTAGGGAGCGGGAACGTGGGGGCATTGTAGACTGCGAGGCGTGCCGTGGTGCCGTTGATCTGCACAGCGATATAGTAGCGCCCCTTCTGAGCCACATAGGCGGATGTGAAGGGAATACGCTGCCATGCGCCAGCCGTGCCGACGGTGACGCCAGCTGTTGCGGTGGTTGCAACGAGAACGCCAGCGGCGTCATGCAGTTCGAAGATGAAACTGTCAGTACCGCCCGTCGCGCCGATCAGTGCGGCGACGCCGGTGATGGTCGTCGGCGTGTCGATGTCGATCGCAATGTAGTAGCGCGTGCCGGAGACCGGCGTCTTGCTGAGCGTGTTACCATAATAGGCTACAGAGGCCGCAAGCTGAACTAGCGTCATAGCGATGGTCTGGGGAGAGGCCGCGCCAGCGGCGAGACCGGTATCGAGAACAAGCTTTTCCGCGCCGGTGATAATACCAATCTGCGGCACGCCAGAAGTGTAAAGACCAGACATGGTCAGCTCCTTTCAAGGTTTCAGGTGGAAATAGCCGCAGATGCGGAGTTGAAAATCTGCTCCGGGCAAGGTCAAACTCTCATGCTATCTTGTTCAGGACTGGCATGAGCGACCCTTCAAATTTCCGTGGCACAAAAATGATTTCTGCCTACAAGTAGCTTGTAGGCAGTCATGCTTACCTGTATTATTATACCAGAATACGTACAAGGATTCTGGATGGCGCCAAAAGACTTCACCCGCTGGCTTGCGGAAATGAAAGCAGCCGGCCTCTCTAAATCAGATGCCGAGTGCGGTCGCTTATTAGGTGTTTCTGCCAATGCGATTGTTGGCATGAAAAAGAACGGGACTGATAAGCGCACCGATTTAGCATGCAGGGCGCTGCTTCACCGAATGATCCCATACGGAGTTGGCGAATGACCGAGTATGTCTACTTCATCGGCCGTCATGGCTCAGAAGAAGGACCGATAAAAATAGGTGTTTCTGGAAATATCCAATCTAGGATCGACCAGCTTCAATCATTTTCTCCACTACGGCTTAGCTGCCTCGAATACATTGAGGCTCCAGACGGCATGGCTTATGAGATTGAAAGAACGCTCCACAAGCTCGCCCGCGATAAGCGAATAAAAAGAGAGTGATTTGATATAGAGGCAAAAGACATTATGCCTCTAGTCGAGAAGATGAGCTTAGTCCTTGGGCTGGGGTCATTCACTGTCGAAGACCACAAAGGGATACTCCCCTGAAACAATACGCGTTCATCAAGTTTTCATCGAAACGGCCCCTCACCGAGGAAGAAGAGGCCGAAATCCAGAAGATGATCGCATCCGATCCGGATAATCCGGAACTCACGGACGAACAAATCGCCAATATGAAGCCGTTTCGAGAGGTATTCCCCGATCTGGCAGCCAGCATCGACCGGGAAATCGCCAGGCGCGGCAGGCCGAAGGCAGAGCAGACAAAGCAGCCCGTCACTATCCGACTCGATCCCGACATCGTTGATCACTACAAAGCCACCGGTCGGGGCTGGCAGAGCAGGATGAATGATGATCTACGGAAGGCTGCCGGCCTGTAGCCCTCCTCGCCGGCGTTCACACGCCTATCTCGTCTCCGGTGGTCATGGGAACGGCGGAAACGAAAGTCAGCGAATAGACCGCGCCGATCTCGAATTGGTCGATGGCCGCCGGGTTCGTGATGGTCATGGAAAGCTCTCCAGACGGCGTCCACTTCGACCAATCACCATTGCCTTCCGGCAGGCCCTGCAGATAGGTGCCGAATGCGGCGGCCATCTTGACCTCGACATTCACCGCGTCGGGCTGACCGGTAGCGCGGTGATTGATTTCCTTCACGTAGAACATTGCCTGGACGCTCATGCGCCTTCTCCTTTGTTGTGCCCGGTTACCGCCGGGCGCGGATAATTTTGCCGCCACAGGAGCGTCACTGTTCCTGTCTTCCAAGCGCCGGTGCCATTATCCTGCGTATCCGGGGCGGGCTTCCTGAATCGAAAAACCCCGCCATTGCCGACGGGGCTGACGAGACGGCTTCCACGTCTCTCCGGGTATATTGCTCCCGGTGCTTTCAGGTGGTGTGACGTACGGACTTTACCGCCCCGATGCCGACCCCGTCTTAAGCCGTGCGACACCTCCAGCCTCATGGCTGGGCCACTCCAAAAAAAACCCGCCGCGGTGAGGCGACGGGCTGAACTTGTCGGACAATCAAAACACGATCAAATGCCCCAGAGGCAGGCTCCCGGCAGGATTTGAACCTGCACCTTCCGTCCCTCGTCGGGCTGCGGATGCTCTATCCGGTTGCCGCTACGGGAGCCTGCTTGCCCTCTGAGATTTGCCCTTTCGGGTCTTGAGAACGAACAAGCCTTGGCTTGCCGTTGAATGGGGTCGGGAGGACCGTTACCGGCATCTGCTGGCATAGCCAGCTCCGCATGACGTTCCGGCGCCCACCATGCCAGGGACACCTCCCGATTTGGGCGGGAAGGAATTGGGACTGAGGCCGAAGCCGATACCCATGTGTGCGGCGCGAATTATTCGCTGCCGTCCCTCTCTTCCCGATCTCTGCCTATGCGGCTTGTTTCCGCTTGCGGCGACGATTGGCCCTCTCCAGCCGCTTGATCAACGCGATCCTGTCGGGATGCTGCGGATCATTTACCGGCCGGTTTTCGTCGGGCAAATCGTGAAGTTGATATCTGACCAGAGGTGTTCTGATCTTATGCAAATCACTACCCGAATTCGGCATCATTGGCGACACCCTCGCCCAATCCGGCTCATGTAACGATTGAGCGTTTTTAATTATCTCGCTAGAAACATGATGGAATTCAGAAAGAAGCCTACGCTCTGCCGTCCTACGAATTCGGTTGGTTGTACGGCAGAAATCGCGGAATGAGCCGGCGATATGAGGCGCTGCCATGCACATAGACCACCTGCCAATCAGGGTTCGGCGCTCTTCATCTCTGACGAAATCCAGCATCCAACCGTACATCACTTCCTCCGCCCTGGATATGGCGATGGCGCTGGGCCTGTAGCGAAGACGGATCTCATTATATTCCATCGCGTGTTCGGGCCAAAACGCCTTGAGCACCGCGGGTCGGATGCCCTTGATATCGATATGCCGCATGGTGTCAGCGGCTTCGACAAAGCGAGCCTTTACGATGAACGATGCATCGGCGGCGGCGGCAGTTTCTTCCGACAGGTCATCAAACCGCAAGGCGACATTCTGGTTCATCGAGACGCTTCTCCAGTTCCTTGTAAATAAGCATGCGCAGAGACGCCCGGACGGGCCAGGGACGGCGAGCTACGGCCTCGCCACGCAATACACCGAGCGGGATTTCATCGAAGGCAGAGAGCACTTCTGAGGCACGGTCCAAAGCCCAATCCTGACGCTGTATGAGGATATCAGAAATGGCACCGATCGTCTCGCTCCACAGCTCATCGCGGTTGTTGTTGGTCTGCTTGATGCACCTGAGGACAAAGACGAGATGGCCGTCACCATACTGGTTGCGGATTTCATGCATTGTCCCTCGGGCATGGCTTTGGGCAGCCGCACGACGGCGATAGATCGGGACCAGCTTAATGCCGAGGCCGTCGAGGATCGCGTCGAGCTTCCCTTTGCTCATATACCCTCCCGCTTCGGCATGGCACGGCTGGCATGAGGCGCGCAATACGTCTTGCCGCCGGTCTCTGCGCTGCAGAATAGGAAGGGACCGCCTTGGTTCAGCGGCCAGTGGCATTCGCAGCGGCCAAGCTCGTGCAGCTCCTTCGCCACCACCAACCGCTCGGCATCGTATGACGTCGGTTCCGGCAACGCCTCGATGATCAGCGCATCCTCTTCGGCCTCGCGCTTGACGGCTTTCTTCTTGGCCGTGACGGTCATTCCGTCGCGCTTCGGGCGCTCGAAAAATCCGGTGTTTCGGTTGGGCTTGATGGCTGGGACGTTGTGCGGCTTATTGTTCCCCTTTGCGGCATTGCCCTTCTTCTTAAACAGTTTGGGCTTGCGATGTGCCAAGCCGACGATAGCGTTTCGCGACACTCCGAAAATAGGGGCGATCTGCGAAGCGGTCTTTCCGTCGTTCCATAGGTCTGCAGCTTTCAACGTCAATTCCTCTGTCCAGCGGAAGATGATGCCGGATGGCTCTTTCACATTGATATTCATGCCTTGCTCCTTTCCGGCCAGTTCCAGCGGATGCGCATCCGGCGGATGCTTTCTTTGTCCATGCCAAGCTGATCGCTGACTGCCCGGAGGGACATCCCGCTCGCGTAAAGCTCTCGGGCCCGGCGCTCATGGGGCTTCTCAGACCTCGGGGGCTTTGGCTTTGCCCTCACATCCCATTTGCACCGTCGCTTGATCGCCTTCACCGTGCTCAGGCAGACATTGAGTTCAATCGCTATGGCATCGAGCGTCTTGCCGTCGAGGTAGAGGGCTTTGGCCTGCCTATCCCTTTCGGCCATGAGAGCCATGTTCTCCCGTTTGCCGGGGAGATGGCCCAGGATGTACAGAATGGTCGTGTGCTCGCGATTGAAGAGCCGGCCGAGCGTGGTCAGGGAGAGCTTCGGGAACATCTCCTTGGTTTCCTTGACCAGCGGGTTCCGGATCGACACAAGCTCGTCGGTCTTTTCCCGGGAGATCAAGTGCTCATAGGTGATGCCGCGCTCGGCGCACTTCGCCTTGATGAAGTCCACCGGAGTCAGGATTTGACGTTCCAGCTTCACCGGCTCATTGGTGTTGGCCGGCCGCCGGACGGCTACCTTCCTCGCTGCAGCAGCGAACCGCGCCTGACGGGCCTTGTGGGCAGCGATAAGGCTGGCCTGGGTGGGGGTGATGGAAACGTGGGCGTTCATGCCTTGCCACTCCTTACGATCTCGCGCTCCAGTTCATCTCGCGTTGTCTTGAAGTCCCGGTGCAGGATCGCGAATCCTCCTTCGAGCGCCCATGCCTTGGTGTTTCGTTCGAAGTCATCAATCAGGATGTCCCCGCGCGAGTGCATGAACAGCGGCTTATTGCGGCCGCCCATGACGGGCAGGACGTGGCATGAGGTGGATAGATGCTCCCGCACCCACTCCCGCTTCTGGCGAGCGACATGGGGATAGTTCGACCGTGGGCAGGCGGAGAGGATGATCGGGTTCAGCCAGGATATCCGGTCGAAGAACTCTTTCGCACCGAGACACAGCGGCATGTCGCGGAAGTAGGACGGATGAGCGTTGATCGTCGCCCACATTTCATCGTCCAGCATATTCCGATGATCGACACCGAATAGCGCCGGGAAATGAGCGTCGAAGTCGGCCATCACGCCGTCAAGGTCCAGATAAACATTCGGTCGCTTGCTCATGCGCTCTCTCCCATCCGCTCGACCTCGACGACCTTGCCCTTGCGGAACAGCCGGTCTGCGGCCGACTTGGCGGCGAACACGATCTCCCCGTCCCGCTTCATTACCCGCTGCTCGACGGCATAGAGGACACGCCAAGCGGCCACCTCGGCAGCAAGTGCGGTGGTGAAATAAACAGGCCTGCCGTTTAGCCTCACAGGACGCCATGATGACGCCCATACAGGGCGGTACTCTCCCTCGTATCCGTTTACCGTCCAGTTGGACCGTGCGGCGGAATGGTTCATGCTGCATTTTCCTTCATGATCTGCTCCACCATTTCGATCCGGCGGCCGATCCAACGCACCGAGTTGGCCGAAAACCCGTTACCGAGCGTCTTGTAGATCGGTCCGTCGGGAGGTGGGCTCTTGCCGCGCCAGACCACCTCATCAAAGTAGTCGGCAGGAACTCCCTGTAGTCGGCAGCACTCTCGCGTTGTCAGCCGACGGACGGCCCAGCCATGGACCATGGCTGGCGTCTGACATGCGCCAAGAGTTGGAGCGATGCCGGATTCCTCGTCAAAGCCGAGAGACGTTTGTTTGCCGCCAGCTTGATGAGAGAACGCGATGGGTGGTGGATGGCCTTGAGCCGAAAGGGGATGGCAAGGATCACCAGACTGCGGATTGCTGCGATTAGCTACGCTTGTGATCTGGGTCGTATCATAAGGAATGAGCACATGCGGCTTATCCCCGCCGCCCTGGCTTGCTCGGAGAGCGTGAGCAACATCTTCGCCTATCTCTATTGTGCCACCATCTTCCCTGCCGCGGATGGCTATGGATACCGGAACAATCGGCGTTCCTCTCCCGGTGCCATCTTCTGAAGCGTCGAAGCCTTCGGCCCGAAGGCTATGCGCGACCAGGCCAGCGGCTTCCCGGAAGCCGCTGTGAGCATCGCCATTGCTTGTCATGGTATCGGCTACGTCCAGCGCCGCACGAGCGACAACGTCGTTGTCGCTATCGAGACGGTGACTATGCTGCGCCTGAGCGCGTAGCGGATTGGCGACTAAGAAGGTTTCACTGGAGAAATCCACTCGGCCAGCGGGACCGCCGTGAGCCGCCAGTCTGGCGGCTACCGCGACCGAACCGGAGCAGTTGTTGCCTCCATACGCGACGAAATTCTCCGTTTCATAGTCGAGCCGTTGAGCATAGCCCGCTGTGTCACAGCGGGCTACCGTGTCGACATGCGCAGCGGCAATGTCATTGCCGCTGGCTAGCTCGTCTGTTCCTGACTTTGCCCCAAATCCCTGAGTGAGACTGCCCGTAACGCTGAATCCAGTGCTGGAGGCAGAGATTTTCCCCGCTTCTCTGATCGGCGCAGGATTCCCAGACAGGCCTTCCCGCTCAAGTAATACCGCTGCGGCACGTCGCCAGTCTCCAAGATATCCGACAACGAACACACGCCGTCGTCTTTGAGGGATAGCCCGTCCAAAGCCGTCCACTCGGACATATTGAGTGTCAAGCACGCGCCATGCGAGGCCGTAGGCGCGCTCATAGCCTTGGACAATTCCCGCAGATTTCCATCCGCCTGGAGGGACTTCGATTCTCTGACCGGAGAGCAATCCCAAAAGGCTTGCAAAGCTTCGTCCTCGATCGTGCGAAAGGACGCCGAAGACGTTCTCCCAGACCAGCCATCTGGGCCGAAAGCGGCGAGCAATTGCAGCATAGGTGAGCGTGAGGCTACCACGCGGGTCATCCAGTCCTTCTCTGAGGCCCGCGACGGAATATGACTGGCAAGGGGTTCCTCCAATGAGAAGATCGATAGCTGCATCAGGCCATTCCTCGAAGGTTGTCATGTCGCCATAGTTCGGAGGTCCATTCGAATCCACGGGCAGAGACCGCACCGCCTTGATCGCCGCCCGACGGGCTTTCCTCTCATCATCGTCTATCCCTTCCGCCTCAGGCGAAGGCATAAAACGGGGCCGGCCGCTCGAATGATGGTGGTGGAGAACCGTGGACGCGAAAGGATCAATCTCTGCCAAGAACGCTGGCTGCCACCCAAGCGGCGCCCATGCGATAGCCGCGCATTCGATCCCTGATGAAACTGAGCCGTACCGCATCAGAACATCTCCTCTTGCGCCCTTCTGGGCTTCATGGATCGGTAGCGGGTGAACTCAGCCTCGAATTCCAGCGTCTCCTTCAGCGTGGGATCGCCGAACCGGCACTTGACGCTGCCGACTTCCGCAATGCCTTCGAGGTCGCCGACGAAGACGGAATTGATCTTCTTCCAGTCGGAGCCGGTGGCGGCGGTGGCCACGCGCTCGGCTTTGTATTTCTCCGCGCGGTAGAGGTAGAGAATCGCGTCGTAATCTGCTTTCGCCCCTTCCCCGCCATAGAGGTCTGCGGCGATCGGCCGGGGATTGTCGCGCCGGGTGCCGAAGCTGTTGCGCTGGTTGAGGATGAGGACCGAAGCCTGTGTCTCATCGGCGAGCGCCTTGAGCTCGACCGTCACCTCCCCCGAAATCCGGTCGGCGGAGAGCTTCGGATCACGCGGCTTCACCTTGCCGATGTGGTCGATGACGATAAACGCGGTCTTGCCGTTGGCGCGCTTCTTGATGAACCGACGGGCGTAGGTCACCAATCGGTCAACGCCCTCGCGCTGGCAGCGGATGATGTCGAAGGGCTGATCGTTGATCCACGTCGCGAACAGAACGCACTTGTCCCGCTCGTAGTCGGTCATGAGGCGGGATGGTTCGCGCTGCTGCCTGACGCTGATCTCGTGGACCTGGGCGATCATCTGCCGAACGCATTGCGCGGCGGACTGGTCATAGGAGAGGAAGAGGACCGGATGCCCTTCCTTCACCGCGTGGTAGATGAGCTGCATCGTGAGGCTGGACTTGCCCTCGCCCGATGAGGATAGCAAACCGTAGAGGTTCCCGGCCTCGAACACGGGCTCGGAAAGCACCTTGGCGATTTCCGGAAGGGCGATCGGAACACCGATCACGCCATCCCGACGGGCCGACGCCTCGAACATGGATAGATAGGAAGCTCCAGGCGATGCGATGGCCGTCGTTTCGCGGAACCGATTGCGCAATTCCTTGAGCCGGTGCTCCAGATGCTCGATTTCGTCTCCAAGCGTCAGGAGAGTGTGCCCCTCATCTCCGAGCGCCGCCATGAGATGGCCCTCGTGGGCGATACGGCGTCCCATGGCAGCGCTCTTGATGATCTGGAGCTTTGCCTCATAGCTGGCGCGGATATCTGGTCTGGTGCCGAGAACAAGCAACTTCCCGAGGTATTCCGCAGGGGTAAGCTCGACATGCACGTTTCGCCCTTGATCGTCCTTGACCTTGAAAAGTCTGGGAAGGCACGGCTTGAGCGACACGGCATCTACTATCTGGCCGCCGTGATAAAGCACCATGGCCTCGCGAAAAGCAGTCTGGTGGATATCAGTCCCGAAGTCCTCCGGCTCAAGGCCACAGTCGGCGAGAAGAGAGTTGTCGGAAAAGATGCACGCGAAGAAAACCTGCTCCGCTTCGAAGATATCGTCTTCGGTGATCCGGTCGAAATAGCTGCGGTCGGGATTGATGCTCATGGCTCACCACCAAAGTGTGCGGCGAACTGCTCTGGCGTGAAGTCGCGTGGATGGGAGATGACGTTCATGCTGCCCCGTCCATTGCGAAGAGATTGACGGTCTTGGCCTCGTCCAGTTCAGCAATATTCCGCACTGCCTGTCGGAAATAGCTTGGCTTGAGCTCGAACCCGATGCCTTTTCGACCCGCCGCTACGGCGCCATAAACCTCGCTTCCTATGCCAAGGAACGGCGTTAGGACCACATCGCCCGGATTACTCCATAATTCGATGCATCGCTCGATCACGTCGAGCTGCAGAGGGGAAATGTGCTGCTCGTCCTTCTCGTCTCGGCCGGCGCGATATTGAAGGGTGCGGGTCTGGTTGATGTCCATCCACACCGGGGAGGCGTATCGCTGCCAGACCAGAACTGATCGCCATTGGTCCATTGGCCACGGCCGCCAATTAGGATTTCCATCGGGAGGATTGGCGCAGTAGTGCCGATAGGCCTCATCACTGATGTCCAATCCCGTTCCGACATACCGATCGAACATACCATCAACAGGGTCTGGGTTGTCCCCCGGCTTGCGGAACATGAGCATGTAATCGGCGAGCCCCTGCCCGCTGATAGCGCTGTCCTTCGTGATCTGCTTGTGAAGCAGGCGGATGGATTTCGTCCGCTGCTGCGCGACTACAGGGTCTTTCCAGATGCAAACCTCGGAATGGAATATCCACCCGGCGTCCTCGTAGGCACGAACCACTTCGCCCCGGAAATCGCGCATGCCGATATGGCCGTGCCTGATCTTGCTGGTTGGCAGTTGCATGCAATGAACCGCGTGGATTCGGCCGGGCATGGTGACGCGCAAAAGCTCCTGTATGAGGAATTGGTAATGCGTCCAGAAGCCATCGGTGTCGTTGTTCGATATATCCCGATCGAAGTTGCTGAACTTATAGAGCCCTTCGAACGGAGGGGAGTGAATGCCGAAATGAATAGTGTCGCTCGGGATGCCACGGATGAGCTCGCAGCTATCGCCCTCGTAGATCGCATATCGGTCTGTCACCACCTGATTGACCGCCTTGATATTCATGCTGCTTCTCCCGTCAGCCATGCCGGTACGGACATTGGAATTTGAGGATCGTAATCGGGCCGGTCGCGGACCATGCCTCGGACTTCCTGGCTGGATAGGTCAGCCATGTGCATGATCATCGCTGCCGCCATGCGCTCTGCATCAGCCTCTTTGCGGCGAAGGTTGGCGACAACAGCACCTTCCATTTCGGAGGCGATGAAATGCACGTTGACCGGCTTGGTTTGCCCGAAACGCCAGAACCGACGGACGGCCTGATAAATTTGTTCGAAGCTGTCATTGAGCCCGACGAACCCCGTGTCGGCGCAGTGCTGCCAGTTCATCCCGAAACCGGCTATCGATGGCTTGGTGATCAAAACTCGGGTGCGCCCTTCGGAGAAGTCCACCATCTTCCGCTCTTTCACGTCGTCGGAATCGGAACCCGTAAGGTTGACGGAGCCGGGAATGGCCTTGGCAAGCCCCTCTGCTTCCGGGTTCATGTTGCACCACCAGACGAATGGACGGTGATGCGGCGTGATGGAGGCGGCGAGCGCGACACGCTCTCCCACGCTATCCCTGCGGGCTGCTATGCGCTCTTGAAGAGTGCGGGCCTCCATCGGGAACAGAAGGCCGGTTTCCATGCTCGGGGCATAGCCGACCTGAACTTGATGCGATGTGTACCGGAGCGGCGGAAGATCGTATCCACTGTTGTCATATCCGAGGTCCGAAGGCATCCGGAGCATGACCGCCCATGATGCCATCCACTTCCAGAACTCAGTCTCAGCATGCCCCTTCAACCGCCACTTCTGCGTATCCCCTCCGTCATGGGTGAAGAACGTGGCGAGCATGTCGGTATAGGACATGACGCCAAGGAATTCGGCGTGGTTGCCGAGCTCCATAAAGTCGTTCGGCGCTGGCGTTGCTGTGGCCGCCAACCGGAAAGGAACCTTAGCGCATTCCTCGATCAAGCGATTGCGGTATTTCCCGTCGGTGCTCTTGAGGATCGAGCTTTCATCGATGACGATCCCGCCGAACGCCGACAGGTCGAAGTGGTCGATCTTCTGGTAATTGGTGATGTTGATGCCTAGGCCACATTCGGCCTGGCAGGTGACGAGGCGAGCCGCGATGCCGAATTTCTTGGCTTCCCGGATATGTTGGGCTGCTACGGCACGCGGGGCGAAGATGAGAACAGGCTTGCCGGTAAAATCCGCCACATGCTCTGACCATGACAATTCCATCAAGGTCTTGCCGAGGCCCGTACCGGCGAAGATGGCCGATCTGCCGCGTCTGAGGCTCCACCGAACTATATCGCGTTGATGATCCTTGAGGACCGAATGCAAAGATACATCGGCCACGATGCCCGTCGCCGGGTCGATCATACGCTTGCGAGCGAGGAAATCGGCGTAAGCGTTCATGCCGCGCTCCTCTTCTGCTCATATGCCCCGGTACGCAGATCAACGAACCGCCGCTGCATCCATTCGATCTTGGGAACGTCGCACTTATGCCAGCAGGTGCAGATGCCGACGGCTTCGGCCGCGTCCCGCTGCTCGGCTTTGGTGCGGGGAAGCTGGATGCCCTCGCGCTCGCACATCTCGATAGCGAGGTCTTTCCAGTCCTGCTTTTCGGCGGGCTTCAAACCCTTGCCGAAATAGACCGGGCGCCAGGACACGGCGGCGACGGTGCCGAAGGGAATGCGCATCATCATGCAGATGGCGGTAATGGCGCCGGCAATACCAGTGAGCTGAAGGGCTGCCGGGTTGATGGTGGAAACCACCTGCTCTTCGCCGGTCAGGTCCGCCTTGCCCTTCTTCTTGAACTGGCGGACGCCGTGTTCCGGGCGTTCGATCGCAACGAAGTCGGGCTTATGGTCTTTGACGAGCCGGTAGAAGAGGTTGGCGGCAACCGGGTATTTCTCCTCCCACTGGTATTCCTTGACGGAGAAGGTGCCGCACTGGATGGAAGAGCGATGACGGGCACTGTCACGGACAGCCCAGCCGGAAGTAGTCGCAAGGTCGAGGCCCATAACGATCATCGGCCAGCCTCCAACAGAGGCGCCAGCTTGCGGTAATGCCGCTCGACGGTCATGTACGGCATCCGCATGATCGCCGCGCATTGGGCGATCTTCATCTTGCGGCGCATGAGGTCGAGGAGTTGGTCATCGTTCTCCTGCGACCAGCGGCGATGAGCCCCGAGCTGACGCTCGCGAATGCTGCGGTCCTTGATCAGCAAAGCTTCGGACGGATCGGCCTCGACGATCTTGTAGCCTTTCCCCCAGACCGTCTCGATGATCAGGCCGACCTCCGCCAGCGAGGGGCGGATATGGCAGATGATCACATCCATGATCTTCATGCCCGGGCCTTCGCCGTGCTCGTCCATGAACACGTTGTCGTAGATGCCCTCTTTCGTCGCCAGCAGCGGGAAGCAGTCGAGCAGATACTTAGCGAGCTTGAACTGCCGGCGGGTGAGCTTGATCGTCTTGTCCCCGTTGGTGATCAGGTTATTGACGGGATCGGTGAGGAACCTTGCGCCCTCGACGAACTGTAAGCAGCACGGGCAGATCATCGAATTGCGCTTGGCTGGTATTTCTTCGGCGGTTGTGGCCTGCAGCATGCGAAAGCGCTCCGAGTGGGGAAAGAAAGGCGCCGCATTCGCGCGGCAGGTGGGCGGCCTCTGTGTGTGATCAGGCCGCCGGGAGGAGATCAGTGGAGAACAATGCCGGGCGGTGCGCCTCGCGGCTTTCGCTTCGCCGGCTTGTCGATGATCTTGGCCGCGTCGAGCGCGGCGGCGATGCCGTTGTCAGGCTCCAGCCTGCAGAAGACCGTATCGGGCTTCTTGCTGCCGTCGGCGGGCCGGGCAAACGCAAGGCTGAACATCAATCCGTAGCTGGGGTTATTCCAGACACCGGAGAACCGTCCGACATATTCGGCGCCGTCGCGGAAGGTGATCACGATCCATTGACCCGGATGAATTTCCGTCCCGCTCGACTGGACGATCGCGTGGTTTGCCATGACGGTTAGTCCTCACCATCTGGGAATGGATCATCGTCTCCAGACGGTGGCTCTTCCTTCGAAGCCGCGGCCTCGATGCGAGCCATGATGTCGGGGATCTCGGTCTCGTACTCGGACTTTCCGGCATCAAAGGATTCGAGCCAGAGCTTGTCGTCGGCGCTGCCGCCGTCGTAGCCGGAGACGCGATCGAGACCGTTCAGTCCGGCGAAGTATCCCTTGGCGCGGATCATCCCTTCGTTGTCGACACGATCGACGCGGGAGAAGAGATCACCCTTGATGCTCGGATCGGGGATGAGCCCGAGGTAGGCCAAGTTCTCCATGTCTCGTTTCAGCTTGTCGACCGGCTTCTGCTGATCTTCGGCCTTGAACGATTTGAGGAGGTGATCGAGCTGCGACGACGGGATACCGGCAGCTTTTGCGTTGAGGCGGTTCTCTTTCTTCTCCGCAGAGATAGATGCCGCTCTGGCATCAAGATCACGATCCTTGCGATGATAATGTGCAAGCGTAACGCGCCTCGTTCTTTCTTCCTTGCTGTTGTCGCCAATTGTTGCTGCTGGCATTGCCATCTCCTCGGTTGTCGGAAAAATCCGAAGGTTTCGGACACAAAAAAGGACGCCGCTGTCAGGCGTCCTCATCCAGTTCAGGGGCGATCCTCAATGCCAAGAGCGACAATGAACGACCGAAACGCAGCAACGAACGGGCGATGGAAATCCGCCTCCGGGCCATCCAGCAGTGCGTCTGCCCGGGCAATGAGTTCGTCGATGGATCTGATTTGTGCGCGGCCAAATTTGACACCTGCTTTTTCCTCGATTGCCCGCAATTCTTCGGCGCTGATCGATACGCGCGGGTCGGCGTACCAAACGTCCTTGGTTCTCGTGAAAGACCAATTGAGACGCGCTGCCGCGACGCGAATACGGTCCTTCACACTTTCGCCGCACGATCTGGGAGCGATGTGCCGCTTGAGAGCAGTGGAAGCAAAATCGACGCTGGACATTTCTGATTTTTCCGATGCTTTTTCGGACATTTCCAATTTTCCCTGTGCCACTAATCCGACGCGGCCAGGGTGGTGATTGAAAGGAGCCGCCGGCCGAAACCGAAGACCGATGCTGAGAGAGAGCGGCGCGAAGTTTGCGAGACCGGAGCGCCCTGCTCTGCTCGAAATTCAGAGGAACGAGTTGTTCCCGAAATCGATCTCGTCCCGCGCGTCCTCGCACTTGCGTCCGGCGATGCAGAAACACACGACCGACAGGACGCAGAGAAGGACGAAAACCGCAAAGATGATGGTGCACGCGATCAGCATGTTGCTTCTCCCACGATGGAAATTGCCCGCGTCTTGTTCGGCAGCCGCCGGATGACGCCGCGCACCTCAAGTTCGCTGAGGAGGTGGTGAACCGTCGTCTTGGACGACACGCCGAGGAAGGACTTCATCTCGTCGAAGTTCGGAGCCACGCCGGAGTTCTCGCGGATGTAGACCTTGATGAATTTGAAGAGCTTGTTCTGACGCTCGGTCAGCCCAACGGCGGCCGGCGCTTCCGGCGTGAATGGTTTGCTGCAGTGTGGGCAGGTGATCACGACCACTCCCCCGTGCGTATCGACTTGACCTGCGCGATAGCGAGCAAGATCAGGCCGGACAAAACGACAAGCGCCTCGGGCGCCCCAACCGCGTACACGACTGGCAACGACCGAAATGCAACAAGTGCCGTGCCGAAGATGCCGAGAAGGTTGAAGATGCGAGTGAAGGTCTTCATGCCGACCTCCCCGGTCTTGCGACCTGCTTCCTGTCCAGCCCGACGCCGCGTTCAATCGCGCGCTGGGCCATTGCGTCTTCAGGATCGTCGGGAAATTCCTCCGCGAACTTCTCGCGGAACTCAGCAAGCCAGTCGTGGCCGATTGGTTCGCGTTGCGTGGTCATGCGCCGCTCCCAACATCGTCGAGGATGAAATGAGGTGCCTGTCTCTCCAGGCTGTCGCGTCCATCATCAGACGTTGCAGGCTGGTAACCGCGTCCAGCCTCGCCTACTCGCATCTCCCGGCCAGCGGCCCGCATCGTGGGGTGATCGCTGCGTTGTTCGACGGATGCTTTCGCTTCGGGATCGGTATTCGGGTGCACCGGTACGATGTACGGCTGCCACGCGAGTGGCGGCTTTCCTGTCGTTGCGAAGCCGGCCCACTGGTTCCGCTTGCCGTCCCAGGCGGTCAGGCCGATTACCTTCCCGCATTCGGAGGCAAGCCAAAGCTTGCGGTCGCGAGGGGCGGAAGCGATATCGTGGTTCCAACCGGTCATTGTACCACCCCGAGCTTCGCCTGATGGTTGGCCGCCTTCGAAATCCAATCCGCCGGCAACCTATGCAGGTTCTCGTTCGCGAGAGCATGACGCTGCTTTTTCGGTATGGCGATCATCTGCTTGTGGAGCTTGTCGAGGCCACCCTTGCGCTTGATGCAGCCGGGAAAGAGCGTTTCAGCCGCCGTCCAGAAATCCGCGTCGGTAACGAGCATGGAGGTCTTGATGCCCCTCGCCCCAAGCATTGCTTGAACGCCGTCATGGGCCGCACGCTGAACCGTCTTCTGCCGGCGCGGCGCGTTACCGCGCGCTGCGATAAACTGCTCAAGCCTTCCGAGTTGGATGCGACCGTTCTCAGGCGAGCGATCGTTGAAATCGAAGCCGCCGAACTCTGCCAACTCTGCATCGCGATATTCCGTCGCAACGCATACTGCGGCCCAGAAATGGTTCATCAGCGGGTCGGTAAGATCGGCGCGCTGGTATCGGAGCTTGTTCGCGCAGGCTGGATAGGCGGAGACGTCGAGGCTCATTCGGCGGCCTCCGGTTGGGGGGCGGCACCGAATACGTCAGGCCTTAACTCATGCCGCGAAACACCAGTCAGCCGCTCGACATCGAGCACACGCTCAGCCGGCACTTTTTTCCATTGGGAAACGGCCTGGGAGCTTACACCCCCAAGTGCCTTTGCGAGGGCGGCAGGGCCACCAGCTTTCTCTTTGGCGATTTCGCATGAATTTTCCATGCACCATTGAAAGCATATCTTTCACACTAATGCAAGCATATCTTTCGATGATTGAAAGCGCCTCTTTCGACATATTGCCGCCCATGACTACCAAAGGCGCACGCATCAAACAGATTCGCGATAAAATGCAGCTCACCCAGCAGGCTTTTGCCGGAATTCTGGGGGTATCGCGCGGGGCCGTCGGCAATTGGGAACGAGATCAGGGGATTAAGGAGGAGAACATAGAGGTCATCTCCGAAAAGACCGGCGTCTCCTACGAATGGCTGGCAACCGGCCGAGGCAGCATGGACCCTAATGAAGTCGTTGCGCCACCGGCTGACGCAGCTGTGGCCCGCCAATTTCGTATTCCCGATCTTGCCATCTATGGCGGGATGGGCGGCGGCGGCGCGCTTTCAGTCATGACTAGCGAGAAAGGTGTACCTCTCGACCCTGATGACCTTCGGGGCTATTGGACGTTCCCCGAGTACATGGTGCGCGCCTTCCGGTCGCTAGAGGGCATCTATGCTTGGGAGGTCCGTGGCGACAGTATGAGCCCAACGTTAGCGGCCGGTTCTGTGGTCTTTGTGGATACCAACCAGAACAAACTTCCCCCTGATGATGTCTATGCGATCGACTATGGGGATGGCCTCGTAGTGAAGTCGCTGCAACTCGTCGGTGGTACCGATAAAGCCCTGGTAATCTCCGACAACCCGAAATACCCGCCGTTTGAAGTGCCGCGGGATTCTGTGACCGTGTACGGCCGAATCGTCGGCTGGTTCCAGTGGAGGGGGTAATGGCTGACGAAGAGGAAGATAAGCTTGGCAACCTGTTGTCTCACGGCTTCGAGATTAAGGCCTATTCGACCGCAATGATGGCTGCAGGTGCGATGGTCCATTCCATCCTTCTACAGAAAGGTATGGACGTGGTGACGGTGAACATTATCAAGACGGGAGCCAAGGAAGTCGGCAGAACCGTCGATGTGTTTTCTCCGCCCCCAGAGAAGAAAAAGGGATGGTTTTCGTGACCAGCCCTAACCGCTTCGATCTCCGCAAAGACGGTTTCGACACCTACGAGATATTCGACGTCCGCACCGGCCGGACGGTGAGCGTCGGCGGTAAGCCGCGGGCGAAGCTCAAGCTTGATGAGGCAGATATCTATCTTGACCTGCTGAACTGAGGGGACCAAGAGGCGGATGAGGAGACGCTGCAGTGAGCAAGCGGAAGACGACACCAGAGGAGATGCTTGAGACGGCTGCGATCATTCACTCAGCGACGACAGCGATCCTCCTGGCGCTGACGAAGACGCTTGAGGAGGCCGGCGTGATTCAGGCGGAGCACTTTGAGGCGAATGTCCGGATGCTGGCTGAGCGCACCGCTCGGGAGAAGTCCAAGCCGATGGCGGAAGTGATGTTCGACTTCGCCGATCAGCTCAGCAGGGATGAGCCGGAGGGGATCGCTTGAGCACGATCACCGATTTCGTTGCAGAATTGGTGCGTGCCGCGAATGAGATCGATAAGCTTGGCGACTTTGAGAAGCGCCGGCTGCTGGAGCGATCGGTCACCACCATCCGCGACATGCGGGATGAGGTTGGAATTCGGCAAAGCCGGACGACCGCTGATGCAGTGATTGATCTGCAAACGACTGCGGCGGCGCTCTATCAGGGGAAGCGCTCCAGCGAGGAGGTAAAGGCCGCCCTGCTCCACGCCGCGGAAATGATCCGGGCGCTGAAGATCATACTGGACGCTAAGGATGAGGTTACGGGCGGAGGGACGACGCATTGACGCCCTAAACGAGCATTTCGCTTGGTTTGCTAGACCAGCACCCAGTTTGCGACATGGAGGGACGACGTTGCGTGTATTCACCCACACTTTGTCGTCTCACCTGCGCTTTATCGACAAAGACGCGCATTTTCTATTAAAACACACATTTTAAGTCGAACCACACTTTTTCTGTTGACCCGCGCCGATCAGGTGTGGCAACGATTGCGTCAATCGCAGCGAATAAAGGTGTGCCCATGAACTCCGGCTTAGACAAAATCATTTCAAATCATGAGGGTTCCTTGTCTGATGGCGCTCATCACAGTTCTCCGAAATTTAGTTATAAGACTTACTGCGTAAGCAATCTTCGCGGGGGCATCGGGAAGTCAACGTTGAGTTTTAATTTGGCATACCTGATGGCGTGCAACCATAGCACACTTGTCGCGGACCTTTGCGCCCAAGGTAATTTAACCGATAGTTTGAATAATCTTCAGGCTGATCTCGACGTTAATATATACGACGCAATACAGCCTCGGCTGCTAGGCCCAGCATTTGGAGATATTCCGGAGGATATTTCCTATCTAATCAGCGGTAAGAATGAGGAATTTAAAGGCATAAAGGCATCGTACTTTATTCCAAGCAGCCCAGGTCTTTTCGCTTTTGCTAGCTCTCTGTATCAACAGCTTCAATTAGCCTCAACGCAATCAAATTCTTCAACAAAAGTAAAGAATATTCTACACACTATAAAGACTACATTAGATAAAGAATCGGAGCTTAAAAAGTGCGATCTTCAGATTCTTGATTGCAGCCCATTTTATACCGGCGCTACACATTTGGCGTGGTGCGCAAGTGAGGCGCTAATCATTCCTGTCCGCGTTGACGAGCACTCTATCAAGTCGCTTGAATTGACGCTCGACATGCTCGGAAACCCGTCCAGCGACTTCAATCAGTGGTTAAAGCGTGGGGGCAATCTGCGTCCTCCCAAGGTAGCCGCAATCGTTATGACAATGGTCGGCGCACGAAGTAATGTAAAAAAGACAAAGGATCGCGCGTCACTTTCATTCATTGAGCGTGCGTATAACGTCGCAAGTCAATATAGCGAACTTTTCGATAAAAAACCTGAAGATGCATTCGCAATAACCGATGACTTTACGTCATCAGGTAGGATCAGCGGTGCGCTCGGCATACCGATACCAAAGCTTCAGATCGGCAAGAGCTACACAATCGAGCCCAAGAAGCGGCTTGAGGTTTATGAGGCTAATAAAAAATACCGGCGGGAACTGGAGTATCTCACCTCACTTTTGTGAGCTTCATGTTTTCCGTTTGAGCCGACACTTCCCTCAGAGAGCCCGCTCCGGCGGGTTTCTTTTTGCCGATTGCACCTCCCCCACCCTTCCAATTACTACCCTCAGAGCAAGAACCTCTGAAAAGAGATAAAACCGTTATTATGATCTACCGTTATTAGGGGGGGCGCTGGTGCACCTTTGGCAAGGGGGCGCTGGTGCACCCTAGAAGGTGGCTTGCCACGCGAAAATGAGCCGGTAGTGATTGACGGCTCGATTGCGGATTCCGCGTTGCACCTGATCCTTTGAGATCAGTCCTTCCTCAATCAATTTCCCTACAGCTCGCTTCACCGTCGAAGGGCTCAAGCCGAGATCCTTCGCGATCGTTTTCTGCTGGTGCTTGGTGTGGTTGTCGCGCCGGTTCATGTGCATGGCGATGAAAATCCCTACACGCTGACAATCCGGTGAAAGGTAGGGGCGCCCCAGGACGTGCCGTATCCATTCGTCGCGGTCGCGGTACCAGTGGCCCGCTTCTGAAAGCTCTTGATCATTTTGCATGCCCGTAAAGCTACGCTTTCGCCAGATTGAAAGCAACGCTTTCTTTTTCGCTTGCGCCGAATTGAAAGATATGCTTTCATAATCTCGTAGACAGCGACCACGAAGAAGCAAACGCCGATCTGGTCGCGGTGAGATGGCAGCCAGCCAGCAACGGGAGGCGGTCATGTGAACAGCAGCTCGCAGAACGCGGTGGGGCGCGGGCCTCGAATATCTCCACCGCACGACAGCCGCCGGACTGATCTGCCCCAGGGCACGAAGAAACCGGCCGGCGCCAGCGGGAGACCGCGCAACTGAGGATGGATGGGGAAATGACGTACTCAATCGAACAGGCCCGCAAGATTTACGCGATGGGCTTCGTCCCGGCGACGGAAGCAGGTTTCAACCCCTGGCTGGCGCTGGAGACCATCCAGAACGCCGCACAGGCAGAGCGGGAAGCCAAGGCAGAAGCCCGCAAGGCGGACCTCAAGGTCGGCATGGTCGTCAATGACGGTCGCCTCGGCACGATCCTCTCGATCGAGGGGAACCACGTGATGCTCCAAGGCTATCTCGCCAAGCGCTCGGCTCACATTGCCGATCTTCACGACTGGTCGCACACGCCCGCAGCCTAACCACACCAACGCTTACGGCGGGCCTGAGTATTCGCGTGGGCCGCACAAATTCCAAACCCTGAGGAAAACAGAGATGGCGAAAATCATCAGAACCAAGACAAGAGCGGAAGGTGGTATCACGCCGGAGGAGAAGGCTCGCATGGACGAGCACGCGAAGCTCTGGATTTCCAGGGCGATGCGAACTGATCCGATTGAGCCGGAGAAGATCATTCCGGCCATCGAAGGACTATATAAAGTCGCTGGTCTGAAAAAGCCGCGCGTTGTCATCGTACCGTCTCCGCTAGTGATGGCATTTGCATATGGAGCATCTGCGGCGATTTGGTACGGCAGGAAGATTGGGCGTCAGGCGACGGATCAGGCGACGCGTCAGGCGACGTATCAGGCGACGGATCAGGCGACGTATCAGGCGACGTATCAGGCGACGGATCAGGCGACGCGTCAGGCGACGGATCAGGCGACGTATCAGGCGACGGATCAGGCGACGGATCAGGCGACGCGTCAGGCGACGTATCAGGCGACGCGTCAGGCGACGGATCAGGCGACGGATCAGGCGACGTATCAGGCGACGGATCAGGCGACGGATCAGGCGACGGATCAGGCGACGCGTCAGGCGACGTATCAGGCGACGCGTCAGGCGACGTATCAGGCGACGGAAGCATGCAGGGATTTAGCCGGAGACTTCGGGGTTATGTGTGCATCGCGTTGGTACAGTGGATACCAGGGCGGCAACATGTGGGCTGGATACGATTGCTACATAACAGCCTGCAGAGACATCCTCGGCCTCGAATTGCGAGAGCATGAAGGATACGCCTATTGGGAGCAGGCGGCGATCCATGGCGGATTTCGTGTCATGCACAAGGAATTCTGCCTCGTATCGGATTTTCCTGAGACGCTGAAGGTTGACGAGCAGAACCGACCGCATTGCGAGAACGGGCCGTCACATCGCTGGCGGGACGGCTGGTGCCTTTACTACTGGCACGGCGTGCAGGTTCCGGCCCATTGGATTGAGGAACGATCAAGTCTTAACCCCGTCGAGGTTTTAAGAGCCGAGAACGTCGAGCAGCGCGCGGCGGGAATGCAGATTTTGGGCGCGCGTATGATCCCGGCCTTAAAGCCGCGCATCATCGACGGAGATCCGGAAAGCGATATGGGCGCTCTCGTGGAGGTGACGTTGCCAGGGTTCCCCGAAACCGGCCTGTACCTTCAAGCAAAGTGCCCTCGAAACGGAACGATTTTCGAGGGCGTTCCCAAGGTATCCGACATTGATGGATTGCCAATCAACACCGCCCTTGCCGCTCAGGCTTGGCGGATCGGCGACCCGCAGTCGGAATATGCCCACCCTCCCCGCAGAACCTAACCAGAATCTTAAACCGAAAGGACCAACCGAAATGAAACAGGTTATTGGACAGCAGGGCGAAGTTCGCATCATCAAGATCGATGCACTTCCCGAAGGTATGCAGACGAAGCCGGCAGAGCGCGTTGCCAAGGGCTTTGTGATCTCTCACAGCGAGAGCGGCCACCATCATTGTGTAACGGGCGGCGATGTCATGGAGCGCGTCGATAACGTGCCGGCTGGCATGCAGAAGTTCTACGCAATCCTCGCCAAGCCGGAAGAGTTCGTACAGGACGCAGCCAACCCGCACGGCGGCTACAAGCTCGACCCTGGCATCTATGAATTCCGGGTAAGCCGGGAGTTCGACCCCTTCTCCGAACAGGCGCGTCGCGTTGCCGACTGATCCGCTTCTGCCTCGCCCATCCGTTGGGCGAGTTGGAAACGCGATCATGGAGAATAACCATGGAAACTGAATATCTCTTCGATGAAATCCACGTTCTCGGCGAAGGCCTGCTGGCATCCGGCAAGGCGATCTTGACGAGCGCCGGTGCCGGATACGAGGGCGAGTTCTACGTCTCGTCCATCACTCTCGACCGCGGCCCCACGATCCGCCGGGACATCCTCAAGATGCCTCCGAGCCTTGAGCAGTTCGTTTTCCAGAACGTCGCTCGCCAGATCGAGGATAGCCGGGACGCGCAGTCGGAATGGGATGATTTCGAGGAAGGCTTGAAGCAGCCCGATCCCGACCGTCTCCACGACGAGCGCCGCGACCGTGCCGCGATGGGGTGGCTGTGATGGACCCGAACAAGCTCAAACGACCGCTTGAACGTTGGGCCGGTTGCGCGGCGTGCGCTATCGCCAGCGGCTCCACCGCACAGATGATGTATTTCGGGGTAGAGGATGCGAAGTCCGACATTGCCGCACTGGCGGCCGAGGTGGCCGCCCGCGATGCACTGCTGCGCGAGGCTTATTCTGCGCTCGCCTTCGCCTTCAAACGAATCCATGGATCGGCCCGCACCCGCGATACCGAACTTGCTAATGATTTCGCCAAGACGCGCGGCAAGATCGAAAAGCTGCTCGGCAAGGAGACGGAATACCGACCGGAAGAAATCAGCCAGTCAGAAGCCCTGAATTTGGGCGTCGGCGGTCGAGGAGTTGTCGAATGAAAGACGCCCTCTCCGCCCTCGACCGCGCCCGCGAGATCAACGCCCGCATGGAAGCCAAGCGGGCCGAAGCAATCAACCTCATCAATCAGGCCGTCGCGCTGATCCTCGTGCTCTGCACCGTCGGGTTTTCGGCGATCGCCTTCGGCATTCCAGAACAGCAGCGGCTCGACCGCATCAACCAGGAGATTGCCTACCATGACTGAGCAGTCCATCGGCGCGCTCGCCTTGGCGCTCGTCAACAAGAGCAGCGGGGATGTCTTTACCGGAGTTGCGCGCTCATCTTCATTCGTGCCGGACTTCTTCGAGCGCTTTTTCGAGCGGTACATTGAAGAACCCATGACCGGGTGCTGGATCTGGTTGGGTTCTCGCGGGAAAGCTGGATACGGCAACTTCACCCTGGATCGCCGCGTCTATTACGCACACCGAACAGCATACGAGGCCACGCACGGCGAAGGCTCATCGATCGGTTATATCGTCAGGCATCGGTGCGATCTTCGATGCTGCGTTAATCCTGGACATCTGGTGGAAGGCCTCCCGATCGACAACGTCGAGGACGCTTGGCGCCGGAATCGGATGAACCCGGCTCGCGGGGAGGCCTCTGGCGCGGCGGTGTTGACCGAGGCCGAAGTGGCCTTGGCTAGGTCGCTGGCGGCGCACGGCACTCCTGTCAATGACGTAGCCGCCTCCCTCGGCATCGCGCGGAACACTATCGAATCCGCGATCACCGGCAGAACCTGGTCACACATCTCAGGCGCCCTAAGCCGCGCCGAGCTGACGCACAGCCCGATGCATCAAAATCACATCAAGGGCGAAGGTCATTACAAAAGCCGCCTCACCACTGAACAGGTTTCAGCCATCCGTACTCGCGTGGCGCGAGGCGAGCGAGGCATCGACCTCGCGGCTGAATACGGTGTGGCAAAATCCACCATCACGGCAATCAAAACCGGCCAAAATAGGAGGCACGGATGACATTTCTGCAAGTTGGCGAAGTAGCAGCGGTATCCATTATCGAGCGATGGGCTTGGTATATGGCAGCGCTGAAAACTCCCGAGAAAATCGGCTCATCTGACCTTCCCATCCACCCGAACGAATACCAGCTTGGGTACTATCGCACGCGGCGCAAGGGTGGCCCCTGGGAGCCGGTCGGAATTTATCCTGACGACGACGGCGTAGTGCATGCCTATCGAAATAACAGGGAAGTATCCGACATCCCGGAGCTTTTCACCTGGTCTTGCCGGTATCCTGTCACTCATCAGGCCTACATCGATGCCCTCGACGGCAAGGGCTGGCCGGATGACGACGAGGTTGTCGCCGCTCAGGTCAAGCCGTCGGAACCGACGATCGGCGACAACTCCGCCCCGGTCGACGAAGCCGACGTGCTCAAGGATCAGATCGAAAACGCCCTCAAGGGCATCGACGCCTACAACAAGATCACCGACGACGCGACGGCCTCGAAGGCTCAGTCCCTCCGCAACCGCCTGAACGAACTATCCGGCGATGCCGACAAGAAGCGCGACGAACTCAAGCGTCCGCATCTCGAAGCCGGCAAGGCGATCGACAAGCTTTGGATGCCGCTGGTCAAGTCGGCCAAGGAAGGCGCCAATGCAGTCAAGGCATCGCTGGACGCTTGGGAGACTGAAAAGCTCCGTCGTCGGCGCGAGGAAGAGCGCAAGGCCGAAGAGGCCCGCATTGCCGCTGAGAAGGCCGCCCGCGAGCAACAGGGCGAGGTCGAGGTGATCGACGCTCCGAAGGTCGAGGCACAGCCCGCGCCTCCTCCTACCGAGCCTGTAGGCCAGATCCGCGCCACCTACGGCAAGGCTGCATCCGTCAGCGTCAAAATCGTCGTTGATCAGGTGACCGATTGGCCCGCCCTCGCCTCCTACATGTCCAACCACCCCGAATGCCAGGACCTCTTGCGGAAGCTCGCCCAGCGCGCGCTCGACGCCGGCCGCACGAATATCCCTGGCATCACGGTAACCGAGAAGGCTGCAGTACGATGACCGATTTGCTCACACCCACACTCGCCGTCGCCGCCGTCAAGTTCAAATGGCAGAAGGACGACAAGAGCTATGACTATCTGGTTCCTACCGGTCTTGATCTCTCTCCCGGCGACAAGGTGATTGTCGAGACGCGCCGGGGAGAGACGGAGGTGGAGATCGTCGAGATCAAGGCCGGGTCCGACAAAGCGACAACAACTATCCTGCGCCGCGCCGACCCGGTCGAGCCGACCGCGCCGGAAGCCAAACCTGCCGAAGATTGGAATTTCTGATGAACCAGATAGCCACTCTGCAGCCATCACGCCTTCCGATCGCTCCGGCGGTCGCCAAGGAATTTGAGATTACCTCAGCCCAATGGCGCGTTCTCGTCGACCAGACGTTCCCAACCGCCAAGACGGTCGAGGCCATAACCATGGCCTTGTCTTATTGCCGGTCGCGGAACCTCGATATCTTCAAGAAGCCGGTCCACGTGGTGCCGATGTGGTCTTCCGCCCTTGGACGCATGGTCGAGACCGTTTGGCCAGGCATCGCCGAAATCCGCACCACCGCCACGCGCACCGGCGAATATGCCGGTATCGACGAGGTTCAGTTCGGCCCGATGACCGAACGCACTTTTACCGGACGCGTGAAGAACGGCAGCAATTGGGAAGAGATCAGCAAGACTGTCCGCTTCCCGGAATGGGCGAGCGTCATCGTCTATCGCTTCGTCAAGGGTCAGAAGATCGCTTTCCATACGAAGATCTTCTGGGAAGAGACCTACGCCAGCATGGGCAAGACGGACGTGCCGAATGACATGTGGGCACGCCGACCGCGTGGCCAGTTTGACAAGTGCGTGGAGGCTGCAGCTCTTCGTCGGGCATTCCCGGAAGAAGTCGGGAGCATGTATGCGGCCGAGGAAATGGAAGGTCGCGTTATCGACCACGATGCTGGAGAGCGCCAGCCTCCGAAACCGCCAGCGCCTCCGAAGCCTCCGGTCCCGCCGGCTACGCCTCGCCCCGTCGAGAAGGAACCTGAGCACGATGAACCGTCGGTCGAGCAGATCGCCGAAGCGAACGAAGAGGTCTTCGACGCGACCGCGTTCTTTGAGGAGCTCGAAGCGGAAATGGCCCAGGCCGCGACTGTCGAGGATGTCGAGGAAGTGTGGACCGCTCGCGATCCCCTCGCCGTGTTCGACGGAGACGACATCAACCAAGGCATCGCGAAGGCGATCAAGAACCGCCGTCTCAAGGAAATCGGAGGCTGATATGTCGAAGGGCGATTTCCCCGCGCTGCGCATGATCGTCGACGGGGGCCGGCTCTCCCCGGCCACCGCCTTCGACGCGGAGCGGCTGAACAGCTACCGCCGCGGCACCGTCGTGTTCTGCAAGTTCACGGAAGAGAAAGACCGTGTCCTTGTCCGGAAGTGGTTCGCGATCATCGGCCTAGTGCTGAAACAGTGCGAGACGCCCTGGAAGAACAAGGACGAAGCCCACGAGGCGATCAAGCTCGCGCTCGGCATCGTCAACCTGTCCAAGACGGTCAGCGGCCAGTGGATGCAATATCCCCGCAGCCTCAGTTACCTTGAAGACCCGGAACTGCAGGAAGCGCTCGAACAGATGATCGCGCTCCTCAGCCGCATGACCGGTGTCGACGTCGAAACGCTCCGCAAGGAAGCCGCCGACGTCGGCCGCGAAATCGAACATTCCAATTCCGACGAGACCGCTCCCCCTCCCGGCCCGTCGGATGATGCTGGTGACACCGCCCTGCCGTCATCAGCCGCAGCGGGCGAGGAAATGGATTCCCCCTCCTCGTCTTCGCCCGCTGCCACCCTTTCGGATGCCGAATGGCTCCAGACCGCCGCCCGCATGCTGTGGGCTGCGACCAACGTCGGAGACGACACCGAGGCGAACCTATCCATCCTCAACGCTCAGCGGCTTGCCGTGGGCGATATCGAGGCCACGCCGTCACAGCCTACCAAGGACAAGGCCGGTTCGGTTTATCGGCAATGTAAGGCTGTCGTCCTCTCCGAGGTCGATCGGGCGACGGCGCTGAAATTCATTGCGAACATGGCCGGCATGGAGCCGAAGGAACTGGAGGTGAACAATGGCTAAGGAACAGCGCACCATTTACAAATGCGATTGCTGTGGGACGCCAGACCTACCGAAAGCCCGCGGACTGCACATCACAATCATGGGGGTAGACAGCGGGGGCTATCCGAATATCCAGGTGAAGCTGGAAGACGTGTGCACCGACTGCTACGGCGAGCTATTCCAGGTTTCAGCGATCTTGCGCGATACCATCGACCGGCTCCGGGCCGCGGCGAAGTCGAAAAAGGCGGGTGCAGTATGACCCGCAAAGCCCGCGCCTTCATCCTCCGCCTCTACGACAAGCGCAGCCCGCTCGGCACCGCCGACGACGACCTTCATGCTTATCTTGTGGCCGCCGGCTACTGCTACTCCACGCCTGACGGAAGGCTTCTCATGCTCACCAGAGACGGGAAGGACTACGCCAGGGAACAGCGGAGGGCGGCGGCATGAGTTTCCTCCTCAAGCGCTATGACGTCACGGTGGCCGGTTTCCGATCTCATCCTTATGACGCTCATTCTCCGGCGGCTGCCAGAGTGCAGGCTTGGCATTCCTACTGTTCCTATCGGCAGGTGTCGTTCAAGGAGTTCCTTAAGATCAGCGCCGTCAAGCGCGGGGCCGATCCGGAAGGATACGGGCGCCAGATCACCGTCAGCGGTGAGCCTGCACATTTTGTCAGCCGCGACAGCCAGTATGTTCGGTTTGTCCGTCCGGGCGAGACGCGGGCTTTAATTTCGCATCCGTTGGACGTGCGGGAGGTCTCGCCATGAGCCTATCCTTCGACAAAGAAGCGATCATGTCGACGATCACCGACGGCATGAAGATGAAATCCCAGATGCTGAAGAAGGGGATCACGTCGGCGCGGGTGAAATGCCCGAAGTGCGACGGGATGCTCCACGCTCGCCTCGCCGGTCGGAAGAACCATATCCGGTTCTGGTGCGACGGCCCTTGCAAACGCCAGATGATGGAGTGAGCCATGGCCCGCACCGAATTCACCCGTAAGACGAAGCAGGAAGCCTTGAAGCGCGCCGGCTACCGGTGCGAGGCATCTGGCACCCGCTACGGCTTCAACGAAGGCCAGCGCTGCAATTGCGACCTGTCGCTCGGCGTGCAGTTCGATCATGCTGTGCCTGATGCACTTGGAGGCGATAACAGCCTCGAAAATTGCATGTCGGTCTGCGTACCATGCCATGGTTGGAAGACGCGCAATGACGTGAAACAGATCGCCAAGAGCAAGCGGCAGCGCGATAAGCACACCGGCGTCATCCGCCCGGCGTCCAAGATCAAATCCGCACCTTTCCCCAAATCTCCGAAGGCAGCGAAGCGGCAGCCCAAGCAGGCATTGCCGCCGCGCCCTCTCTATCAGGAGCCGAACGCATGATCACGAAGGAAATGATTGAAGCCGTTGCATGGTCGCCATCACCTCAGGAAGGAATGCCGTGGGGCATGCTCCTTAATGACAGGGCAATCGAGAACATACTGAACATTGGCTTGGCGAACTGCGCCGCCCTCACCCCCTCTGCTGGTGAAGCGGAGCCGGTGGCTTGGGCGGACCCTCAGACGATAGCAGAGCTTGCGGAGGAAGAAGACGCGTTTCCCAATCCTGTCCTGTCAACGAAGAAGCGCGGCGTGTTTACCGTCCCCCTCTACACCCGCCCCGCGAAAGGAGACATGAGATGAGCGATATCGTGGAGCGCTTGAAGACGATGACGACCAACACCGGCAGAGACTATCGCTCCGGGCAGGAGTTCGTTCATGCTGGGGAGAGCCAAGATATCGTGGATACGATGCGCGATGCCATTGCCAGCATCGAGCAGATTGAGCGCGAGAACGCCGAACTGCGCTCCGAACGCACATCCGTCCGCTCACAGGCGCGGGTAGAGGCGATGGAGGAAGCGGCGAAGGAACTCGACAAAATCTCCGAAGCCTTCACGAGGATAGGAGAGCACCCGGAAGCCAATGAAAAGCGAGCGAATGGAGTCAGCAGCCTTCTAGATGTGGTCGCCGCCGCCATACGTCGCCTTGCGGAGCAGGAGGGGACGGAATGAAGCCGCGCCCGTACCGTTGCCCAGGCTGCGACAGAGAGGCGTTCGTGCACGTCCAGCGGACAACGCTGCATTCGTTCGGCAAAGGCGGTCTGGTCTATTCGATCTCATGCCGGCGCCACGATGACGAATCCATCCTCAAAGGAGGCCGTCTTCCAAATTCATGTTTGGGAGAGTGGTTTTCCGTGCGGCCGTTCACAACCGAAACCAATGCGATCAGCGATTGGAATAACTGCATTATCGAAATGGCGGCGTCAGCGCTCGGCATCACGGTTAAGCAGGCGCTTGCGATCAAGGAAGGCCGAGCCGACCTCCGAGAGGAGCAGTAGATGGGGCGCCGCGCCGTAGCCTTTACCGAGGATTCAGTTTCCCGCGCGATCCGGGCTGTAAAAAAGGCCGGCGTCGAGGTCAAGACCATTCGCATCGAGCCGAATGGTTCCGTTGTGATCAACGGGGATAACGGGGAAATCACAGAAAAGCAGATTGAAGAAAGCGCTGGTGGCTATCTCTGATGCCAGACATGCCCCGTCCTCGTTACCAATACGTTCAGCGACAAATCACCAGACACGGAAAGGTCGTCTGGTATTTCCGAATTGGGGATGGGCCGCGTGAACGACTTCCGGATGAATATGGCTCAAAAGAGTTTGTCGCCGCGTGGAAGGCTCTTATGGCTGGCCAGTCGATCGAGACTCAGCCCGCGGGGAAGCACACGCTTCAATGGTTGGTCGATAAGTACCAGCAGAGCGCTGCGTTCAAGGGGTTGAAGGAATCAACCCAGGCGAACCGCCGAAACATCCTGAAAAAGGTTTGCGAGACCGGCGGGAAACTCCTTATCTCGCAAATCAATCGAACTACGATCGCCGCCGGCCGGGACAGGAGAGCAGACACGCCTCATGCTGCGATCAATTTCATGAAGGTGATGGGCTATCTCTTCGAATGGGCTGTGGATGCAGGCTATGCGAAGGTCAATCCGGTCCGCGATGTCAAGCGACCGAAGGTGAAGTCCAGCGGCTTCAAACCATGGACGGAAGAAGATGTAATCGCCTTTTACAAAAAACATGGAGCGGGGACACAAGAGCGTCTGGCATTGGAGATCATGTTATTCACCGGCCTCCGTCGTTGCGATGCTTACCGGCTGGGGCCACAACACATCAAGAATGGCGTGATTGAGATCCGGGCACAAAAGAACGGGGAAGAACTGTTCATACCGGTTGATCCAATCCTAGCCTCATCACTGGATAGGGTGCAAACTGGTCACCTCGCCTATTTGGTGACACCAAAGCAAGGACGTCCGTTTAAGAGCGAAGCATCATTCGGGAATTGGTTCGGGAAAGCCTGCTCCGATGCAGACGTGAGCGGGCGGGCGCACGGCGTCCGAAAACAACTAGCGCAGAGGCTGGCTGAGGCGGGAGGGAGTAATGCCGAGTTGAAGGCGTTGTTCGGATGGAACTCGGATGCAATGGCGGCGCTCTATACGAAAAATGCGGATAAGCGGAAGCTTTCTCAGGCCGCGGCGCAGAAACTAAAAGCGAACAGTCTATCCCCCCACCCTAATGATGGTGAGGGGTTGGCTGAAAATGATCAAGCAAATACAGATGCTTGAAAAAGTGCTGGCGACCCCTGCAGGACTCGAACCTGCGACCTGCTGCTTAGAAGGCAGCTGCTCTATCCAGTTGAGCTAAGGGGCCGATCCCGTTGCAGCGCCCGACTGTCTGTGCCGGGCGGGCGAATTCAGTGAGTCCAGGGCTGGCTGCGGTTGAAGCGGAAATTATCGGTATAGGAAACAACCTGACGGACCGGCTCCTTCGGCTCGACCACGCGGTATTCGATACCTTCACGTTTGGCGTATGCTTCAGCCTGTTCGCGGGTTTCGAATGTCAGACGCAGTTGCTGCTTCATGTCGCCCGAGGACGTATAGCCGAGGATCGGATCGATGCGGCGCGGCTGTTCCTGATCGAATTCCAGCACCCAGAGATGGGTCTTTGCCTTGCCGGACTGCATGGCGGTTTTTGCGGGGCGATAGATCTTCGCGGACATTCCAGTAACGCTCCATGAACCGGACGGATAAAGGAGCCTCACCTGGAAAGCGTGGTCGGAGTGGAGAGATTCGAACTCCCGACCCTCTGGTCCCAAACCAGATGCGCTACCAGACTGCGCTACACTCCGTTCCTACGTTGGTTGCGAGATACACGGTTCCCTTCTGCGTCGCAACACCAAAATAGAACCTTCCTTACCCGAAAGAAAAGTTGCCGGGGATCACCACTGGTTGCCAATGCGTTTGGCGATAACCTTGTCGCCCACCGCGATGCCGAGGGCCTTTGCACGGCCGGCATTGATCTCCAGCACGAATTTCACCGGCCCCTGCGAGTCGATGATGTCCCGCGAGAAAGGCACCGCATTCTCCCTGATATGGGAGATCGTGCCGTCGCCCTGAATGAATAGCATATCGAGGGCTAGGACGGTGTTCTCCATCCACATGGAGACCCGGCGGGGCTGGCCGAAATCGAACAGCATGCCGTGATCCGGCGCCATCTCCTTGCGGTACATCAGGCCGTGCTGCCGCTGCGCATCGGTGACGGCCAGTTCGATGGAGAACTTGTAGGCCTGGCCGCCCGCCGTCCTGATCGAAAGCTCGTCGCGCGGGAAAGTCATCTCCTGCGCAACCGCGCCGCCCACCAAGAGCAGAAAAAGCGCCGCGAGGGCGCTTTTCATAAAAATGGAAAACGTAACACGCATCAGTGCGACCGGTTTACAGGGTTCGGATTGTCGGGATGGATTTCCGCAGCCATCAGCCCCTTTTCGCCGGGCCCATAGCGAACCAGCACCACCTGACCGGGACGCAATTCCGTCAGGCCAAAACGCCGCAGCGTCTCCATGTGCACGAAAATGTCCTCGGTCCCCTCGCCGCGGGTCAGGAAGCCGAAGCCCTTGGTCCGGTTGAACCATTTCACCAGCGCCCGTTCCAGACCGCTCGTGGCGGTCACCTGCACATGCGTGCGCACCGGCGGAAGCTGCGAGGGATGAACGGCGGTCGACTGATCCATGGACAGGATGCGGAAGGCCTGATAGCCGCGATCCCGCTTCTGCACCACCGCGACGATGCGCGTTCCCTCGAGGATCGTCTGGTATCCGTCGCGCCTGAGGCAGGTGACGTGCAGAAGGACATCCTGCATGCCGTTATCCGGAACGATGAAGCCGAAGCCCTTCGCCACGTCGAACCATTTGACGACGCCGGTGATCTCGATCAGCTCAACCGGCTCTCCCGAGAGCTCCTCGAAACCGGCAACGCCCTTCGATGACATCCTGTCTGCCATATCCTGTCGGCCCCTCGATTACGCGTTACGACGTGACGGTTTTAACTGATTCTTAGAGGATAGATTAACATCCCGCTAACCGTCCAGCGCAAGTCCCCGTCTTGGCTTTATCCACCTTCATCTCTATCCAGGGTGGCTTGCTCCAAGCTGGCGTCCGCGCCATATCCGACAGGCATTTTTCGGAGGGAGACATCACAATGCGTTATCTTCATACCATGGTCCGGGTGAAAGACCTGGATGCTTCGCTTCATTTCTACACGACCGTTTTCGGCCTCGAGGAAATCCGCCGCACGGAAAACGACAAGGGCCGCTTCACGCTGGTGTTCCTTGCTGCCCGCGACGACATCCGGGCCGCGAAGGAAAATCTCGCCCCGTGCGTCGAACTCACCTACAACTGGGATACGGAAGATTACACCGGCGGGCGCAACTTCGGCCACCTCGCCTATGAGGTCGACAATATCTACGACTTCTGCAGACACCTGCAGGACAACGGCATCACCATCAACCGTCCACCGCGCGAGGGCCGCATGGCCTTCGTGAAGTCTCCGGACGGCATTTCGATCGAGCTTCTCCAGAAGGGAGAAAACCTGCCGGTCGCCGAGCCCTGGGCTTCCGCACCGAATATCGGCACCTGGTAATGTCCCCCCATGGTGCGGCGGCTCCGTCGCCGCACCTTCCCGGCCGGTGCAACCTTGCACCAGGCTGACCTCGCACCCGCCCGGCGGCGCCCGACGGCTTGTCCTCATCAGGCTTCCGCGAGAAGCTTTGAGCCATGATTCGCGGCACGACAACCGCGACGCGAGCCGATGGGTCATTCCTTGCCGAAAACACCTTTCCTTCACCCGCATGTCCCTATGGCGCTGGCAATCGCCTGCGCCCTGGCACTGAGCGGCTGCACCACGACCAGCAAGACCGCCGATGCGACGGCCGGGCAGCCAAAGGCGGCCAAACCGGCAAGCGCCAAGGGCATTCTCGCCAAGGGCGGCACGACGGCTTCGAATCTCTATGTCGATCCGGTCGTCTCCAAGGCTCCCGGGCAGCAACAGGCCCAAGCGCCGGCCCCCGCTGCGGTCCCGGCCGCCGAGAACGCCTTCCCGCCCGCACCCGCCGCGCAGCAGCAGGCCTCGATTGCCGGACTTGCCACCCAGCCGACCGCCGTCCGGGCTGGCATCGGCACGATCTTCTCGGCCAACCCGCCGATGCCTGCCGCGGCAGCCCCTTCGGCAAACGGGCCGGTGCCGGCCGAGCTGCCACGACGGAATTTCAACGCTACGACCGCCAGTCTCTTCGGCCTGCAGCAGCCGGCGCCGGCCGCAGCTTGCGGCACCGACGAACGGGGAAATCCGATAAGCTGCTGATTTGGCAATCCTTTCGCGCCTTCCTCATGACGAAAACGACTTGTCATTTTTTTGCAAAAAAGATGGTTTTGGCGCTTGCGGGAAAGAAATCACCTCTCTATAAGAGCGCTCACCGCACGCGCCCTTCGTCTATCGGTTAGGACGCCAGATTTTCATTCTGGAAAGAGGGGTTCGACTCCCCTAGGGCGTGCCACTCTCCCCCTTACAAGTCATTGCTTTTTCTGGTTTATCAGCCTTCGTGGAAGCGCATTCGCGCGCGTGATTTTTTTACGTTGGCGAAGCGAAAAAGTGCAATTTTGCGCTTGCGGGAAATCAGCTCCCTCACTATAAGGGCGCTCACCGCACGCGCCCTTCGTCTATCGGTTAGGACGCCAGATTTTCATTCTGGAAAGAGGGGTTCGACTCCCCTAGGGCGTGCCAACATCACCTCAAGTCAAATATTTGGAAAAGGCCGGACAGAAGTCCATCCTTTGGGATTTCGTTGATGCTCATGCCATAGAGCCGCCGTGCGTCCGCACGGCGCCCCAAACCTGTCGAATCCACGCGTCGCGGATGCCCGGCAAGACGGCAGCGCTCCCGGATCGGTCCAAAAAACTGATCCACATCAATGACATCGCCCTCCATTTCGTGTTTGACGAACGCTCGCCTTGCGCCGATCGGCGCACAAAGGAGCATGGACATGGCACCTCGCGCTTTCGCACCAGTCAGGATCGGCATGTATGGGACGACCGGCGATGTCAGGACGGTCAGGTGCGTGTTCGGGGCCTCCGAAGTCCTACTTGAGCAGTGGCCCTGTTTCAGCGGCGACGGGTACATTCACGCGCTTCAGTCCTGCATAGACGGCATAACCGGCAGGGTTCCCCCGGAAGCCGTAAGAGCCGCACTGATCGCGGCTGCCCAGGAGGCGAATATCGCATTCACTGGCTGAACCAGCAGCGCTTCCCCGGGGATTCCACCGCCATGACGAAAATGGGATTGTTCCGGAGGTCGGATAAGACGGCTTGCGGCGTGCCCGCCCTATTCTCGCTCCCCCGTGACGGCGCCTGCCGTTACATAGCCTTCACCGCGTCGAGCAGACGAATCTGGATTCGGCGGTTGCCCTGCCAGTGATCGGCGGTCAGGCAGCCGGCGGCGTGGATCTGCGATCCCCGCGAATTGAGCAGCAGGTTCCCGAGCGGCGTCTCTGCCGCGCGGAATGCTATTCCCTCGATTCGCGAACCGTCCGCCGCCTCCAGCGTCACCTTGACATGCGCGGCGCCGACAAGGCGCGCATCCTTCAGGCGATGGGCGGGAATGACGAAGACCGGCTGCGCATGTCCGGAGCCATAGGGGCCGGCCTGTTCGAGCATGTCGAAAAGCTCCAGCGTCGCGCCGGAGGCGGAGAGCGCTCCGTCGATTTTCAGAACATGGCTGGCCACCAGCGACGGCACGCTTTCGCCCGCCATCTCCTCGAAAAATGCTCGCAGGCGGCCGAGATTGACGCGCTCGACCGTCAATCCCGCCGCCATGGCATGGCCGCCCCCCTTCACGAGAAGGCCAGCCTCCACCGCGGCCCGCACCATGCGGCCCATGTCGAAACCGTTGATGGAGCGGCCGGACCCGGTTCCCTTGCCGGACGGATCGAAGGCGATCGCGAACGCGGGTCGCTTGAACTTTTCCTTGAGCCTTGCGGCGATCAGCCCGACGATGCCGGGGTGCCAGTTGTCATGCGCCGTCAAAAGCACCGAGGCGTCCTCGCCCGTCCCATATTCGGCGAGCACTTCCGCTTCCGCTTCCGCGAGCATGGCCGCTTCCATGGCCTGCCGTTCGCGGTTCAATTCGTCCAGCCGCCCGGCTATCTCTTCGGCCTCGATCGCGTCATCGAGCGTCAGCAGCCTGCTTCCGAGCGCGGCATCGCCGATACGGCCGCCGGCGTTGATGCGCGGACCGATAAGGAAACCGAGATGATAGGGCGTCACTGGTCCACCCAGCCCCGCCTTGCGAAAGAGCGCCGCAAGCCCCGCATTTCCCATATGGCGTGCCGCAAGCAGGCCTTTGACCACATAGGCGCGATTGAGCCCCTTGAGCGGCACCACGTCGCAGACGGTCGCCAGCGCCACGAGGTCCAGCCAGCCAAGCAGGTCCAGTGATCTGGCGCGCGGATCGCCACGTTCGCGCAGGAAGCGGGCCGCAGCCACCAGAACCATGAAGACGACGCCTGCCGCGCAGAGATGGCCCTGGCCGGAAAGATCGTCCTCGCGGTTCGGATTGACCAGCGCCAGGCATGGAGGCAGTTCGTGGCCAAGCTGGTGATGGTCGATCACCACGACATCGCATTTCTCCTCGCGGGCCGCCGCGAGCGCGTCAAAGCTGGTGGAGCCGCAGTCCACGGTCACGATCAGCTTCGCGCCGTTGGCGATCAGCTGGCGGATCGCTGCGGGATTAGGCCCATACCCCTCGAAGATGCGGTCAGGGATGTAGATTTCCGCCTCGACACCGAAATGCCGCAGGAAGCGATAGAGCAATGCGGAGGAGGCCGCCCCGTCGACGTCGTAGTCGCCGAAGATCGCAACCTTCTCCCGTCTTGCGACCGCGTCGGCCAGCCGCGTCACCGCCTTTTCGCAGTCGGTGAGAGTGAACGGCTCGGGCATCAGCGCGCGGATCGTGGGATCGAGAAAGGCAGGCGCGTCGTCGAGGGAAACGCCGCGCCCGGCGAGCACGCGCGCGACGAGATCGGGAATGCCGTGGACCTGGGCAATCGCAAGCGCCCGGTTCTGGGCGGCCTGATCGAGACGCGAAATCCAGCGCTGGTCGCCTGCTGAGCGTTCAACACCGAGGAATGCGCGCGGCACGGGATCAACCGTTTCCGCCGCCGAGGAAAGCGCGGAGATAAATCTGGTCATCGACCGCTTTTAGCGTATCCGGAGCAAAACAGGAATCCACCTTACCGAAGCATCATGTGGATTCAGCAACCTGTCTGAAGCTTCTGCACAGGTCAGATGAAAGACCAGATCGCAGCCGAACTGGTCACACCCGCCAAGGCTGCGAACAGAACCAGCATGAAGCTCCAGTTCCTCCGCCCTTCGAAGTCGTCGCCGCTGTACTGGTCGTTGGCGTGAACCAGATGCAGGGTCCGTGAACGCACCGGTCCGTCAACGGGTCCACCGATTTCCAGCCGGCATGCCTTATTCCTCGTGCTCATGATCATCACGCAAGCGCCTCCCTCGCTCTAGTGACTACATGATCAGTGTAAGCCCGCCGATTTTCTACCGCTAGTCATGAAATCTTCACGATGCGTTTTTTATTTCCGGCCGGTGGATATCCCTGCCGCACCGCAACAACGGAATGCCGGCGGCAAATCCACTTTCCGATAAAGTGCAGATTTCAGAAGGCTTTAGGCCGTTCGATGCGAATGACCTGCGGCTCGCCGACCAGATAACTTTCAGCCTTGATCGCATCGACCGCCTTGCGGATCGAAGCCTCGGTCGTTGCATGGGTAACCAGGATGATCGTCTTCGGGCTGTCGTCGGCCGTTTCCGGATTCGCCCGCTGCATGATCGATTCCAGCGATATATTGTTTTCGGCCATGCGGGCCGCGATGCTGGCGAAAACGCCAGTGCGATCCACCACCGTGATTCGGATGAAATAGCCGCCTTCATGGCTGCGCATGCGCGCCCGCTTGTAGGGGGCAAGCGCTGCCGCCGGCGTGCCCAGGACCGGGACGCGCTGGGCGCCAGGACGGCTCTTGGCGATGTCGGCGATATCGCCGAGCACGGCGGATGCGGTCGCGTTGCCGCCGGCGCCCGGACCGACCATCAGCAGTTCGCCAAGGATATCGGATTCGATCGCCACCGCATTGGTGACGCCATCGACCTGGGCAATCACCGAATCATGCGGCACCATGGTCGGATGCACGCGCTGCTCGATGCCGCTCTCGGTCTTCTGGGCGACGCCGAGAAGCTTGATCCGATAACCGAGATCGGATGCCGCCCGGATGTCCTCGATCGAGATGTTGGTGATGCCTTCCAGATAGATCTCGTCGGCGGCAATCTCCGTGCCGAAAGCAAGTGTCGTCAGGATGGCCAGCTTATGGGCCGTATCATTGCCCTCGATATCGAAGGCGGGATCGGCTTCGGCGTAACCCAGACGCTGCGCTTCCCTGAGGCAATCGGCAAAGGAAAGCCCCTCCTTCTCCATCCGGGTCAGGATGTAGTTGCAGGTGCCGTTCATGATGCCGTAGACGCGTGAGACGGTATTGCCCGTCAGCGATTCACGGAGCGCCTTGATGACCGGAATGCCGCCGGCAACGGCCGCCTCGAAATTGAGGAGCGCGCCCTTGTCTTCGGCGATCCTGGCAAGTTCCACGCCGGAAGCCGCAAGCAGCGCCTTGTTGGCGGTCACCACATGGAGACCCCGTTCCAGTGCTGCACGGACGGATTCCGCGGCCGGACCATTGGCGCCGCCTATCAATTCCACGAAAACATCGATATCGGCTTCCGCCGCGAGCTTCTGAGGCGTGTCGAACCAGGTGATGCCAGAAATGTCGATACCGCGGTCGCGCTTCCTGTCGCGCGCCGTGACTGCGGTGATCTCGATCGGACGACCGCACGTCACAGCAAGCTCGTTCGCGCGGTTCTGGATGATCCGGACGAGCGAGGCACCCACGGTGCCGAGACCCGCAATGCCGACTTTGAGGGCATCTGCCATGCTATTCTTCCTGGTTTGATGAAGGTGGCGGCCCGCGCCGGGGCCGCCCTATGCAAAATCCGGTCAGCGGCGCGTATTGAGCGAGATGACGTTATGCATCGTGTCATCCGCCGTCGACAGGAACTTCTTGATATTGCGGGCAGCCTGGCGGATGCGATGCTCGTTCTCGACGAGCGCCAGACGGACGTAGTCGTCGCCCATCTCGCCGAAGCCGATGCCGGGGGCGACCGCGACGTCCGCCTTCTCGACGAGGAGCTTGGAGAATTCCAGCGATCCGAGATGGCGGAACTTTTCCGGGATCTTCGCCCAGGCGAACATGGTCGCGGCAGGCGGCGGCACTTCGAAGCCGGCCTTGCCGAAGCTGTCCACCATCACGTCGCGGCGGCGCTTGTAGACGTTGCGGACCTCCGCGATGTCGGAGCCGTCGCCGTTCAGCGCGTGGGTCGCGGCCACCTGGATCGGCGTGAAGGCGCCGTAATCGAGGTAGGACTTCACCCGCGTCAGAGCCGAGATCAGCCGCTCGTTGCCGACCGCAAAGCCCATGCGCCAGCCGGGCATGGAGAAGGTCTTCGACATGGAGGTGAACTCGACCGTGACGTCCATCGCGCCCGGCACCTGCAGGACGGACGGCGGCAGCACGTCGTCGAAATAGATTTCCGAATAGGCCAGGTCGGAAAGGACGATGATGTCGTGCTTCTTCGCAAAGGCCACGACTTCCTTGTAGAAATCGAGCGTCGCGACGAAGGCCGTCGGGTTGGACGGGTAGTTGAGGATCAGAGCCAGCGGCTTCGGGATCGAGTGCTTCACCGCACGCTCCAGCGGCGGGAAGAAGCTGTCGTCCGGCTCGACCGACATGGAGCGGATCACGCCGCCAGCCATCAGGAAGCCGAAGGCATGGATCGGATAGGTCGGGTTCGGGCAGAGGATCACGTCGCCCGGCGCGGTGATCGCCTGCGCCATGTTGGCGAAGCCTTCCTTGGAGCCGAGCGTCGCGACGACCTGCGTCTCCGGATTGAGCTTCACGCCGAACCGGCGTGCATAATAGGCGGCCTGGGCGCGACGCAGGCCCGGAATGCCCTTCGACGAGGAATATCGGTGCGTGCGCGGGTCCTGCACCACTTCGCACAGCTTGTCGACGATCGCCTTGGGCGTCGGGAGGTCGGGATTGCCCATGCCGAGATCGATAATGTCGGCGCCACCCGCTCGCGCGCTCGCCTTCAAACGGTTGACCTGTTCGAAAACGTATGGCGGCAGTCGCCGGACCTTATGAAACTCTTCCATGGCTCCCTCGAAGATGGATGCTGCAAGCAGGCGTCATTGCGCTGCTTCGTGGCGCATCTTAGGCGATTTGTGCTTTGCGGCCAAATACGGCGAAACGCAAGCGCTATTTGGTGATATTGGCCAATGCGTCGCTGCCGTGTTCGGCGGCAAGCTTGCGGTATTCGGCCACGCGCCGCTGATACTCCGCTTCCGAGATCGAACCGGCCTTGCGGGCGCGGGCGAGAGCGGCGAGCCTGGGCTCGCTCTTCTTGTAATCCTCGTCCTCGATCTGCTCGGCGGCTGCGGTCAGCGTCGGATCGAAGGTGGGATAGGCGCCGGTGTCCCTCCTGACGACGGGACCGGGCGGCGGCGCGGCCTTCGACTGGGCGATCACGGCCGGCGGCGGCGTGTTGGGGATGCCGTCGTCGAGCGCAAACCCCTTGCTGTTGCAGCCCGTCAAAAGAGGCAGCGCGCCGAGACCGACAAAAAGCGGTAAGCCTACGATCCTATGCCTCAGTTTTTTCATGTCCGTTGCCCAGTTCTCACCCCTCGAATACATCCACCTGGATGCTCCGATCGCTGGCACTTGTATTCGCTTTCAGGCACAATGTACAAACGAAAACAAACGACAGTTCACCGGGAGGTCGCGCGTGGCGGAAAAGACCGAGGACAAGGGTAGCGCCGGACGGGAATTTCCGGGCTTCGACCCCAAATCGGTCGAGGCCTACATGGTCAGGGACCCGCAGGCGCTTGCGATGAATTTCGCCCGCGCCGCCGAGAATCTCGGCAAGGCGGCATCCGAATGGCTCGGGCCTCGCGAGCGCGGCGAAATTGCCGAATCGGTCGCCGATCCCCTCACCGACCTCGTCAGGACGCTTTCCAGGGTTACGGAATACTGGATATCCGAACCGAAGCGCACGCTGGAAGCGCAGACCATGCTCTTCGCCAGCTACATGGGCATCTGGACGCGCACGCTCAGCCAGTTCTCCGGCGAACCTGCGGCCGCAACGGAAGCGGACGCGCTGCCGAAGGACAAGCGTTTTTCCGATGAGGACTGGGTGAAGAACCCGTTCTTCGCCTTCCTCAGGCAGGTCTATCTCGTCACCGCCTCCTGGGCCGAGAAACTGGTCAGCGAGGCCGAAGGGCTCGACGAACATACCCGGCACAAGGCCGCCTTCTACGTGAGGCAGATCACCGCCGCTCTCTCGCCGGTCAATTTCGCCCTCACCAATCCCGAAGTCTACCGCGAGACCGTCGCCACCAGCGGCGCCAATCTGGTGGCCGGCATGAAGATGCTTGCGGAGGATATCGCCGCCGGCGGCGGCGAGCTTCGCCTGCGCCATACCGACGCGACGAAATTCGCGATCGGCCACAATCTGGCGCTGACGCCGGGCAAGGTGATCGCCCAGAGCGACATATGCGAGATCCTCCAGTACGAACCGTCGACCGAAACGGTGCTGAAACGGCCATTGATGATCGTGCCGCCATGGATCAACAAGTTCTATATCCTCGACCTCAACCCGCAGAAGAGCTTCATCAAGTGGTGTGTCGACCAGGGACATACCGTCTTCGTCATCTCCTGGGTCAATCCGGACGCGCGGCATGCCAGGAAGGACTGGGAATCCTACATGCGCGAGGGCATCGACTTCGCGCTGCAGACGATCGAGAAGGCGACCGGCGAGAAGCAGGTGAACGCCATCGGCTATTGCGTCGGCGGGACGTTGCTCGCCGCCACGCTCGCCTACCACGCGAAGGAGAAGAACCGCCGGATCGCCTCCGCCACCTTCCTCACCACGCAGGTCGATTTCACCCATGCGGGAGACCTGAAGGTCTTCGTCGACGAGGAACAGCTCGCCGCGATCGAAAAGCAGATGAACGCCGCCGGCTATCTCGAAGGGTCGAAGATGGCGATGGCCTTCAACATGCTGCGCGCCTCGGAACTCATCTGGCCCTATGTGGTGAATAATTACCTCAAGGGACAGGACCCCCTGCCCTTCGACCTGCTCTACTGGAATTCCGATTCGACGCGCATGGCGGCCGCCAACCACGCCTTTTACCTGCGCAACTGCTATCTCAACAACAACCTGAGCAAGGGCGAGATGACGCTCGGCGGCAAGACGATCTCGCTGAAGGACATCAAGATCCCGGTCTACAATCTCGCCACCCGGGAGGATCATATCGCGCCCCCGAAGTCCGTATTCCTCGGTTCATCGCTTTTCGGGGGACCGGTGGATTTCGTGGTGACCGGCTCCGGCCATATCGCCGGCGTGGTCAACCCGCCTGACAAGCAGAAATACCAGTACTGGACCGGCGGCAAGGCGAAGGGCGAATACGAGGACTGGATGGCCGCGGCCGAGGAAACCAGGGGCTCATGGTGGCCGCACTGGCATGCCTGGATCGAGGACAGGAACGACCAGCGCGTGCCGGCCCGCAAGCCCGGCGGCTCGGCCCTGAATGCCATCGCCGACGCGCCCGGCACGTACGTCCTCGCCCGCGTCTGAACACCCATCCGATGCGTTTTCACCCGCCGCTCGTCCCCGCGACCCTCCTGCAGCGCTACAAGCGCTTCCTTTTCGACGCCATCGCCGAAGACGGCACGCCGTTCACCGGCTCATGCCCGAATACCGGCTCGATGCGGGGGTTGACCGCGCCCGGCTCGAAAATCTGGGTTTCGCTGCACGACAGCCCGACGCGCAAGTACCGCCATATGTTCGAGATGGTCGAAGTGGACGGAGAAGTGGTCGGCATCAATACCGGCCTGCCGAACAAGCTGGCGGACGAAGCAATCCGGGCCGGGCTGATCCCGAGCCTCGCGGACTACGAGACCATCCTTCCGGAACAACGTTACGGCCGCAATTCGCGCATCGACTTCCTGCTTTCGGGGGCCGAGCTGCCCGACGCCTATGTGGAGGTCAAGAACGTACACTACAGCCGGACACAGGGACTGGCGGAATTTCCCGATACCGTCACGAAGCGCGGAGCCAAGCATCTGGAAGAACTCGGCGACATGGCTGACCGGGGTCACCGGGCGGTGATGATCTACCTGATCCAGCGGCACGACTGCGAACGCTTCTCGATCTGCGCCGACCTCGACCCGCTCTATGCGGCTGCTTTCCAACGGGCAAAGGGCCGCGGTGTTGAAGCCTATGCGGTTCGCTGCCGGGTTTCGCCGGACGAAATCGCGCCTTCCGGACTGATCCCCGTCGATGATCTCGCCGAACCTCACGCCTGGTGGCCCTCTTGACAGAGGACATTTCGGTCGCGCCGGCCGGCTGCAATCACCGGCACCGGAAGTTGCCGAGAAACCGGTCACAAATCGCTGATCCCGATAGACGAACCGGGGGCTGCTGCTTTATGAACGGAGAAATTGCGGGAAAAGAACCATGGTCAACTATATCGAGGCGGTTTCCGCCCCAATGAAGAACACGGGCGCGATCCGGCTCTATACACCGGAAGACTTCGCCGGCATGCGCAAGGCCTGCCTGCTGACGGCGCGCTGCCTTGACGAACTTGCGGCGATCGTGAAGCCGGGTATCACCACCAATGCGATCGATCGTTTCGTGTTCGAATTCGGCATGGATCACGGCGCCCTGCCTGCGACGCTGAATTACCGGGGCTACAAATACTCGGTCTGCACCTCCATCAACCACGTCGTCTGCCATGGGATGCCCGACGACAAGCCGCTGCGCGAAGGGGATATCGTCAACATCGACGTGACCTATATCCTCGACGGCTGGCATGGGGATTCGAGCCGCATGTATCCGGTCGGCCAGATCAAGCGCGCCGCCGAGCGCCTGCTCGAAGTCACCTATGAATGCCTTCTGCGCGGCATCGCCGCCGTCCGTCCCGGCGCCCGCACGGGTGCGATCGGCGAAGCGATCCAGACCTATGCGGAGGCGGAACGCTGCTCGGTGGTGCGCGATTTCTGCGGCCATGGCGTCGGCAAGCTTTTCCATGACTCGCCGAACATCCTCCACTACGGCCGCGCCGACGAGGGACCGGAGATGAAGGAAGGCATGATCTTCACCATCGAGCCGATGATCAATCTCGGCAAACCGCATGTGAAAGTGCTTTCGGACGGCTGGACCGCCGTCACGCGCGACCGGTCGCTTTCAGCACAATACGAGCATGCGGTCGGCGTGACGGCCACGGGTTGCGAAATCTTCACCCTGTCGCCTGCGGGCCTCGACCGGCCAGGCCTGCCGTCGCTTCCGAGGTAGTCATGGCGAACCGCTCGGCTCCTCCGCCGGACGACCAGACCTCTTTCATCGACGATGAACGCGGCTTTTTCGCCGAGCAGCTTTCGAAGCCGAAAGCCATCAAGAAATCCCCCGCTCCCCCCAAGGAGGAGCCGGGCGCCCATTACCATGGGCATCGCGACCGGCTGCGTGCGAAATACCGTGAGCATGGCGATACGGCGCTGGCCGATTACGAGATGCTCGAACTTCTTCTCTTCCGCTCCATTCCCCAAAGAGACACGAAACCCATCGCCAAGGCGTTGCTCGACCGGTTCGGCAATCTCGCCGGCGTCTTCGGCGCATCGGCCGCGCTGCTGCAGGAGGTCAAAGGCGTCGGCGAGTCCGTCGCGCTCGACCTGAAGCTCGTCGCGACCGTCGGCCAGCGAATCCTGAAGAGCGAGTTGCGGGACAAGCAGGTCCTTTCCTCCTGGTCGTCGGTGATCGACTACTGCCATGCGGCCATGGCCTACGAATCCCGCGAACAGTTCCGCATCCTCTTTCTGGACAAGCGCAATGTGCTGATCGCCGACGAGGTGCAGGGCCATGGCACGGTCGACCATACGCCGGTCTATCCCCGCGAAGTGGTGCGCCGGGCTTTGGAGCTTTCGGCCACGGCGATTATCCTGGTCCACAATCACCCAAGCGGTGATCCGACGCCTTCGCGCGCCGATATCGACATGACGAGGACGATCATCGATACCGCAAAGCCGCTCGGGATCACGGTGCACGACCACATCATCATCGGCAAGGACGGGCATGTCAGCCTGAAAGGCCTCAGGCTGATCTGAGCGGGCATCAGGCCGGATATCCGATGCCTGCCCGAATCCTAGGCCATCTGGACCAGATGGCCTGCCGAGACCTCGCGATATTCCCGTTTCGGCGGAAGGTAATCCATGCCGCGGACAGGGCTCTTCAATTCGTCGCTGGAAATGCCCCGGCGGATGCCGCGGCGCGCCGGGTCCGGCACCGGCACGGCCGCCATCAGCTTCTTCGTATAGGGATGCTGCGGGTTCTCGAAGACCGCGGCGCGCGGGCCGATCTCGACGATCTCGCCGAGATACATGACCGCGACGCGGTGGCTGACGCGCTCCACCACCGCCATGTCGTGGGAAATAAACAGGAACGCCAGATTGAGGCTCTGTTGCAGGTCGAGCAGGAGGTTGCAGACCTGCGCCTTGATCGACACGTCGAGCGCCGAGACGCTTTCGTCGGCGACGATCACCTTGGGGTCGAGCGAAAGCGCACGGGCGATCGCGATGCGCTGCCGCTGGCCGCCGGAGAACTCGTGCGGGTAGCGGCTTGCCATGTCCGGCGAAAGCCCAACCTTGCGCAAGAGGTCGACCGTCTTCTCCCTTGCCTCCTTCGCCGTCCCGAGCTTGTGCTTGATGAACGGTTCGGCGATCGCCGCGCCCACCGTCATGCGCGGGTTGAGCGAGGAGAACGGGTCCTGGAAGATCATCTGGATCGTCTTGCGCATGTTGCGCAGGCCGATGCCGTCCAGCCGCAGGACGTCGTAGCCATCGAGGGCCACCTCGCCGCCGGTCGGCTCGATCAGCCGCATGATCGAGCGGCCTGTCGTCGACTTGCCGCAGCCGGATTCACCGACCAGTGACAGCGTCTCGCCCTGAAAGAGATCGAAGGAAATGTTCTCGACCGCATGCACCGCACCGGTCTGGCGAGCGAAAAGGCCGGAACGGACCGGGAAGCGCGTCACGAGATTGCGGACCGCGAGGACCGGTGTCCGGCCCCTGGCGACGGTATCGGCAATCTCTTCTGGCTCAGCCGTCTCCCCCGTCTTCATGTCGACGACGGCGAAGCGCGTCGGCCATCTATGGTTCCGCATGGAGCCAAGCCTGGGCACGGCGGAAAGCAGCGCGCGCGTGTAGGGATGCTTGCCGTGCTGGAAGATCTCTTCCGTGGGACCGCTTTCCACCGCCTCTCCGCGATACATGACGATGGTGCGATCGGCGATCTCAGCCACCACGCCCATGTCATGGGTGATGAAGAGCACGGACATGCCCTCCTCTTCCTGCAACACCTTGATAAGGTCGAGAATCTGTCCCTGAATGGTGACATCGAGCGCCGTGGTCGGCTCGTCGGCGATCAGCAGCTTCGGCTTGGACGCCAGCGCCATGGCGATCATCACGCGCTGGCGCATGCCGCCCGAAAACTGGTGCGGATAGTCGTCGAAGCGCGACGACGCGTTGGGTATGCGGACCTTTTCCAGAAGCCGCACAGTCTGCGCGCGCGCCTCCTGTTTCGACAGGCCCTTGTGGCGGGTCAGCACCTCGGAGATCTGCCGGCCGATCGTGAAGATCGGGTTGAGTGAAGTCATCGGCTCCTGGAAGATCATCGAGGCGCCGTTGCCGCGCACGCCGCGCATCTCCTTTTCGGGGAGCGCGAGAAGGTCCGTGCCGGCAAGCTCGATCCTGCCTTCGATGCGGCTCGACCCCGGCGCCAGCAACCGCATGATCGACAATGACGTGACGCTCTTGCCGGAACCGGACTCACCGACGATCGCCACTGTTTCGCCCGGACGCACGTCGAAGGAAACATTGCGCACGACGCTCTTCCATTCGCCGTCGATGAGAAAGGACGTCGTGAGGTTCTGGACGGAGAGGACGGGGGTCGAGGTCATGCCGGTTTCCATGGGGTCGCGAAGGAGGCGGAGGGCCGGCCTTCCGCCTCGCGGGCGGCTTCCAGCTCGGCGATCTTCTGGTCGATGATGCGGCGGTCGATCATGCCATGCGGGTTTTCGCGGGTCGGCATGGTCTCGGCGACATGCAGGAAGCGTTCCTGCGCCACGGCGTAGAGCCGGCGCAATTCCTTCAGCGGGTCCGCATGATCATCCGCGTGGATGCGCAGCCAGGCATAGTCCTGGTCGCGGCAGAGGACCATGGCGGCGGACTGCCTGCCGCGCTTGTCGCCGCCGGCCGCCTCGCCGGCATCCATGGCGTCGAGCAGGCGTTCGGCAAGCGGCACGCCTGCCGCGGCCTTTTCCCTGTAGACCCTCAGCGTCTCGGCGATCACCTGTGGACCGGCCAGCATGTTGCCCGCGACGGAGACACCGTCGTCCACCAGATGCCCGGCCCAGTCGACGCAGGCATCGCCGGTATAGGCGACATTCCGGCCGTTCGCGTCGATCAGGTGAAACTGGCGCTGCCGCCGCCCGTCGTCGCGGGAAGTCAGCGCCTCGACGATCTCCTGCGGCGCCTTGCCCTCTTCGAGCAACTTCAATCCATCGGTGCCATAAAGCGGGCTGACGAAGGCCTGCGTGGCCACGGCCCCCACCCTGCCCTTGATATGCGGCACGGCGCTGCCCACCGCGAAGAAACGGCTCGCCACGGCAATGCCGAGATGGCCGGTCTGCGGATCGCGTGCGACGATCGACCAGGTCATGGATTACCTCCCTACCGCATAGGCCTGCATCAGGCGCGGCGTCGCCGCCGCCCGCATCAGGCCGTCGGCATCGCGGCGGGCCGCCGTCAGCCGGCCGACGCTCCACGGATCGGCCACCGTCACCTGATGGCCGCGGCGACGCAGCTCGTCGAGCACGTCCACGCCGATATTGCTTTCCACCATGATGTTTCCCGGCTGGCTGGTGCGCGGATAGAAGGAGCCGGGGAAATGCGTCGTGTGGAAGAGCGGCATGTCGATCGCCGCCTGCAGGTTCTTCCTGTGATGGACGTAGCGCAGGAAGAAGGGAAGCTGCCATTGATCCTGCTGGTCGCCGCCGGGCGTGCCGAAGACGAGCGTCGGCCGCCCCTGATGCAGCGCGAGCGACGGGGTGAGCGTGGTGCGCGGCCTCTTTCCCGGCGCCAGGGATGTCGGCAGGCCGGGTTTCAGCCAGAACATCTGGGCGCGCGAGTTGAGCGCGAAGCCAAGGCCCGGCACGATCGGCGAGGACTGCAGCCAGCCGCCGGACGGCGTGGTCGAGACCATGTTGCCCCAGCGGTCGATGACATCGATATGCACCGTGTCGCCGCGCTTTTCGGTCAGGTGCGACATGGTGGGTTCATAGACCGCGCCCTTGCCGCTCACGTCCGCCAGCATCGCCATGGTGAGGTCGAACTGATTGTCGTAACCCGGTACGCGCCCGGGCCGCAGTTCCAGCGATGCGGTTTCACCGATCAGCTTGCGCCGTTCGGCATTGTAGCCTTCCGAGAGCAGGTATTCCGTCGGAATCTGCGCGAATTCCGGGTCGCCGTAATAGACTTCACGGTCGGCATAGGCGAGCTTCATCGCCTCCACGACCACATGCACGAAATCCGGGCCGGCGGGGTCGATGGCGGAGAGATCGAAGCCCTTCAGCAGGGCGAGCGATTGCAGGAGGACCGGCCCCTGCCCCCAGGCCGGCGTCTTGGCGATCGTCCAGTCGTGATAGTCGTAGGTCTGCGGCGCTTCGACCGTCGCCTGCCAGTTCGCCATGTCGTCGGCGGTCAGGACGCCCTTGTGGCGCGCGCCGCTGGCGTCCATCACCGCCGTGGTGCTGGCATACCGGTCGATCGCCTCCGCCACGAAGCCCCGGTAGAAGGCATCGCGGGCGGCTTCGATCTGGTTTTCGCGGCCTGTCCTGGCTTCCGCCTCGGCGATGATCCGCTTCCAGGTCTCCGCCAGGACCGGATTCTTGAAATTGCCGAGCGGTTCGGGCACCGCCCCGCCCGGCAGCCACGTCGCATGGGATGTCGGCCATTCCTTCTCGAAGAAGCCGGCCAGCCCCCGGATGGTGGCGGAAACGCGGGCGAGCATCGGATGCCCCTGCCCGGCGTAATAGATCGCCGGCTCCAGAACCTCGCGCACGCTCATCGTGCCGTAGTCGCGCAACATCAGCATCCAGCCGTCGAAGGCGCCCGGAATGACGGTTGCGAGCAGGCCGTCGCCCGGGATCAGCTTCAGGCCTTCGGAGGTGTAGTGCTCGATCGTGGCACCTGCGGGCGCGGTCCCCTGCGCGCAGATGACTTCGACCTTGTCCTTGCTCCTCGAATAGAAGACCGCCGGCATGTCGCCGCCCGGACCGCACAGATGCGGCTCGACGATCTGCAGCACGAAGCCGGTCGCCACCGCCGCGTCGAAGGCGTTGCCGCCCTTTTCGAGGATCGCCATCCCGACGGCGGACGCAATCCAGTGGGTCGAGGTGACCACGCCGAACGTGCCGAGGATCTCAGGTCTTGTGGTGAATTCGGTCATTTTCGGAAATCCTTGTTCAAAACTCATGCTTCGCGCGGATCGAGTGCGTCACGCAAGCCGTCACCGAGCAGATTGAAGCCGATGACGACGAGGAAGATTGCAACGCCCGGCCACATGGCCATCCAGGGCGCCTGGCTCAGGAAGTTCTTGGCGACGTTCAGCATGGAGCCCCAGGACGGGGCCGGCGGCTGCTGGCCGAGGCCGAGGAAGGAAAGGCTCGCCTCGGCGATGATCGCGGTCGCGATCGTCAGTGTCGCCTGCACGATGATCGGCGCCACGACATTCGGCAGGATGTAACGGACCATGATGTCGAAGTGGCTGAGGCCTATCGAGCGGGCGCCCTCGACATAATCCTCCGTCTTGACCGCAAGCACCTGGCCGCGCGTCAGCCGCACGAAGATCGGCATGGCCGAAAGGCCGATCGCGATCATCGCATTCATCAGGCTCGGCCCCAGGAAGGCCGCGAGCGCGATCGCCATGATCAGGAACGGCATGGCGAGCAGCGCCTCGGTGATGCGCGAGATCACCATGTCCACCCAGCCGCCGAAATAGCCGGCGACAAGCCCGAAGGGCACGCCGATGCAGACGGCGATCGTCACCGAGAAGATGCCGGCCATCAGCGAGGCCTGCGCACCCCAGATCATCCGGGAGAGAATGTCGCGGCCGAGATCGTCGGTGCCGAGCCAGTGCGCGGCCGACGGCGCCTTGCGGATCGCCGACCAGCTCGTGGCGACCGGATCGGCGATCGGCAGGATGGGCGCGGCGATGGCAAGGACCGCGAAGAACAGCACGATCGCCGCGCCGATCACCGCACTTTTGTTCCTCTTCATCTTGCGCCAGGCGCGGCTTTCGGCACGGCTGGCCGCCGCGACGGGCGGGGCCTGGTCGATGGTGGTCATATCGTTGCCCTCAGACGCGGATTGAGCAGGACGTAAAGAACGTCCGCAATGAGGTTCATCAGGATGAAGCCGACCGCCGTGCAGAGCACGACGCCCTGCACCACCGCGTAGTCCCGGTTGAAGACGGCATCGACGATCAGCTTGCCGAAGCCGGGGATGGTGAAGATCTGCTCGGTCAGCACCGCACCGGCGAGCAGTTCGCCGAAGAGCAGCGCCGAAAGCGTCACGACCGGCAGAAGCGCATTGCGGAAACTGTGGCTCAGGACCACCTCGCGCGGCGAAAGCCCCTTGGCGCGGGCGGTCCGGATGTAGTCGGCGCTCATCACGCCCACCATGGCCGAGCGCGTATGGCGCATCAGCGTCGCGGCCAGCGCGTTGCCGAGCACGAAAGCCGGCATGACCATGGTCTGCAGCGACCTCACCGGATCGGCGAAGATCGATTCATACCCGGATGCCGGCAGCCAGCCGAGCTGCACGGAAATCAGCAGGATCAGCATGATGCCGAGCCAGAAATTCGGGATCGACAGGCCCGAAAGAGCAACGATGTTGGCGACATAATCGATCATGGTGTTCTTCTTGACGGCCGCCAGGATGCCGATCGGAATGCCGATCAACATGGCGAAGAACATGGCCATGACGGCGAGCTGGATCGTCACCGGAAGCTTCTGCAGGACGAGCTCCAGGACAGGCTGGTTGGTGCGCAGCGAAACGCCGAAATCGCCGGTCAGGATGCCGCCCAGCCAGTAGAAATACTGCACGATCACCGGATCGTTCAGGCGGTATTTTTCGCGCAGGAATTCGATGACGGCGGGATCGCGCTCCTCGCCGGCCATGGTCAGGACCGGATCGCCTGGAAGCAGCTTCTGCAGCGAGAAGACGAAGATGGAGATGATCAGCAGGGTCGGGATCGCGACCAGCAGACGCTTTCCGATGTAGACAGGCATTGCCGCCCCCTTTGTTGCAAAGGCGGGTTGGAAAGGTGCCGCACGGGATCACTTCCCCGCGCGGCACAAGCGGATCAGCCCTTCTTTACGCCCTGAAGGCGGATCATGCCGTCGGGAGAAGGCACGAAACCGGTGACGTTCTTCTTGTAGGCCCAGATCCACGACTGGTGGCCGAGATAGATGACCGGCAGCTCGTCGTTCAGGATGACGCCCGCCGCATCGTATTTCTGCTTGCGGACCGCATCGTCGGTCGAGGCGCGCGCTTCGTTGAGCAGCTTGTCGACTTCCGGATTGCAGTACTTGGTGTCGTTGATGCCACCCTTGCAACTGATGAACTGGTGGATGTTGCCATCCGGATCGACACGGCCGGACCAGTCCGAACGGCTGAGCTGGTAGTTGCCGCGGGTCTGCTCGTCGAGCAGCGTCGCGAATTCCGTCGACTTCAGGCTGACGTCGAAACCGGCTTCCGCCACCATCGACTGGACGATCTGCATCATCTGCGCCGCGACCGGGTTGTTCGGGATCTGCAGCTCGACCGGAACCCGGTCCAGGCCCGCTTCCCTGATCAGCGCCCTGGCCTTGTCGACATCCCGGGCAGGAACCGGGATCGCCTTGTTGTACCACGGGCTGTTCGGCGGATACGGCTGGTTGCCGCCCACGGCCGTGCCTTCGTAGACGATCTGGTTCAGCGCATCGCGATCGATCGCCAGCGAGAAGGCCTGGCGCAGGCGCTTGTCCTTGCCGAACGGATTGTCGGCGCGCGGGCCGTTGCCGATATTCGCATAAAGCGCCATGTAGCCGATATTGACGACGGAATCGAATTTCAGGCCTGCTTCCGACTTGACCGACGCGACGTCGGTCGGGGCCAGGCGTTCGATGAAATCGAGGTCGCCGGAGCGGAGGTTGGCGAGGCGCACGGTCGTATCCGGGATCGGCAGATAGGTCACCTTGTCGATCAGGATCTTGTCCTTGTCCCAGTAGTCGGCGAATTTTTCGAGCACGATACGGTCCTGCTGGACGCGCTCGACGAACTTGAACGGACCGGCGCAGACGGGCCGGGAGCCGAAATTGGCGCCGAGCTCCCTGGCCGCCTTCGGCGAGACGATCATGCCGGCGCGGTCGGACAGCTGGGCAAGCAGCGTGACGTCGGGAGCCTTGAGGGTGAACGTGATTTCCAGCGGGCCGCTCGCCTCGACCTTCGCGACCGAGGTCAGCTCGCTCTTCCGGCGCGATTCCGGCAGGGTCATGTTGCGTTCGATGGTGGCGACGGCGGCGGCGGCATCCAACGCGGTGCCATCATGGAACCTGACGCCGTCCCGGAGCTTCATGGTGAGTTCCTTGCCGTCGGCGGACCACTTCCACTCGGTCGCAAGCTGGGGAACGATCTTCAGGTCCGGCGAAACGTCAACCAGCTTGTCGCAGAGCGCGGTGTAGACGATGCGGCCCACGAAGGTTCGGGACTGGGCCGGATCGAGGACGTCCGCATCATCCTGAAGGCCAATGCGCAGTTCGGCGGACATGGCCGGAAAGGCGAGAAGCGCGCCGGCAAGCAGCGCTGTCGTCAGCTTGGCAAGTCGTTTCATTTGGTCATTCCTCTCTGTTTAGCTTGGTTCCTGTTTTGCTTCGTCCGGTTTTTTCACCGGCTTCTCATGCGGTCGCGTCCTGCGCCCGAAATTCTTCCGCGCCATCCGCTGCATCCGGGCCGGGTCCGATATGATCGTCCCCCATGGAGGTCGCCCGGATGAGCCGCTCCTGCAGCGTCAACATGTGTTCGCGCATCGCCTCCCCCGCGCGCACGGGATCGCGCGCCGCGATGGCCTCGATGATGTTCTGGTGCTGGGCAAAGGAGACCTGGACCGCATTCCTGCCGGAACGGGCGCGCTCGCGCACCGCGCGCCACGCCTCGTCCTGCCGCACACGATTGATCACGTCGAAAATGGAGAGGAACAGCTGATTGCCGGCACTTTGCGCGATCAGCCGATGAAGCGCGCCGTCCCAGAGCTCGCGGGCGTCGGCATCGCTGCCCTCGATGATCTTCTGGGCGAGCTCGCGCATCTTTTCCACGTCGCGTAGTCTGGCGCGCATGGCCGCGAGCTGGGCCAGCTGCGGCTCGATGCGCAGGCGGACCTCCATCAGCTCCATGAAATTGGTTCCGGCCACGATGTCGCCGAGCTGCTCGCTCCAGCGGTCGGGACGTTCGCCGACAAAGGTTCCCGATCCCTGGCGGCGCCAGATCAGCCCCTCCGCCTCCAGCACTTCCAGTGCACGCCGCACGGCCCGCCGGCTGATCCCGAGCATTTCCGCCAACGCCCGCTCTGTCGGCAGGCGACCCTCGGAGCCGAACTCGCCAGCCGAGAGCAGCTCCCTCAGCCGGTCGAGCGCATAGTTCGAATTGTCGTGGGCTTCGCCCGCCTTCCCCTGCACCATTTTGTGTACCAATCTTTAATTGGTTCAAAAAGGAGGATATTTCATGGACGGCGTCAAGTCATATTTTCGGCAATTTCCGCATTGCACAATTTATGGGCATTCGCGCCGGAATCGAGGCTTGGACGTGTCGCAATCAAACCTTTAGAATAAGCGGCTACAAAGGGATTCGTGAGCGCCGCCGCGTCGCGGCAGCCTAGAGATTTCGAAGACGGAGCACCCATGAACCAATACGACCTGATCGTCGTCGGCAGCGGTCCGGCCGGCCGCCGCGCAGCCATCCAGGCAGCCAAACTCGACAAGAGGGTGCTCGTCATCGAGCAGGGACGACGGGTTGGCGGCGTTTCCGTCCATACCGGCACCATTCCCTCGAAAACGCTGCGCGAAACGGCCCTCAACCTTTCCGGCTGGCGCGAGCGCGGCTTTTACGGGCGCGCCTACCGCGTCAAGCAGGAGATCAGCGCCGAGGACCTGCGCCGCCGCCTCCTGATCACGCTCGACCACGAGGTGGAGGTGCTCGAGCACCAGTTCGCCCGCAACCACGTCCAGCACATTCGCGGCAAGGCGAGCTTCGTGGCGCCGGATACGCTCCAGGTCCTCAAGGAAGACAACGAGACCGTTCACGTCACCGGCAAGAGCATTCTGCTTGCCGTCGGAACGCGGCCGTTCCGCCCCGAATCCATGCCGTTCGACAACAAGACGGTCGTCGACAGCGACGAACTGCTGGAGATCGAGGAGCTGCCGCGCTCGATAATCGTGATCGGCGCCGGCGTCATCGGCATCGAATATGCGACGATCTTCAGCGCGCTCGACACCGCCGTCACGGTCATCGACCCGAAGCCGACCATGCTCGATTTCATCGACAAGGAGATCGTCGAGGACTTCACCTACCAGCTCCGCGACCGCAACATGAAACTGCTGCTGGGCCAGAGGGCCGACAAGGTCGAGCGGCTGCCGGACGGCAAGGTGTCGGTCACCGTCGATACGGGCCGCAAGATCACCGCCGACATGGTGCTCTATGCCGCCGGGCGCGTGGGCGCGACCGATTCCCTGAACCTCGCCGCCGCCGGCCTCGAAGCCGACAGCCGAGGCCGGCTGAAGGTCAATCCGGAAACCTTCGAGACCTCCGTTCCCGGCATCTATGCGGCCGGCGACGTCGTCGGCTTCCCGAGCCTCGCCTCGACCTCGATGGAACAGGGCCGCGTAGCAGCCCGCGTCGCCGTCGGCGCGATCGCCAAGGAGCCGCAGAAATATTTCCCCTACGGCATCTATGCCGTGCCGGAAATCTCCACCTGCGGCCTGACGGAAGAGGAAATGAAGGAACGCGGCATTCCCTACGAATGCGGCATCGCCCGCTTCCGCGAGACATCGCGCGGCCATATCATGGGCCTCGACACGGGGCTTCTGAAGCTGATCTTCTCGCTGAAGACCCGCCGTCTTCTCGGCGTCCATATCGTCGGCGAAGGCGCGACCGAGCTGGTCCACATCGGCCAGGCCGTCTTGAACCTCAAGGGCACGGTGGAATATTTCGTCGAGAACACCTTCAACTATCCGACGCTTGCCGAAGCCTACAAGATCGCCGGTCTCGACGCCTGGAACCGCATGGGCGAACTGCCGAAGGAAGCGCCTGTCGCAACCGAACAGCCGCTCGACACGACGGAGACCAGCACGGTCGAGCCGGCCCCGGTCGAAAAGAAAAAAGCCGCCTCGAAATGAGGCAGCCCTGACGGGAGAAAACCGGGTCGGGGCCTCGCACGTCAGGCCCCGACCGGTTCGCCCGGATCTGAAAGATACAGGCTGACCAGCCGTATAAGCTCGTCCTGTACCGCGGGGTCTCTCAACGCGCCGCGGCGCGCCGCATTGTGGATCACCCCGTCGATGGCATCGGAAACGATCAGGGCGGCAGTGCGGTCTTTCGCGTTGGGCGCGCGCTTCCGATAGGTCGCGACAGCTTCCGCATAATAATCCAGATATTCGATCTCAAACTCGCTGTTGGGATTCCTGTAGTCCTCGGAACCGGGCGCCTCGTCGAGTAGCACCCTATGCAGCCCGGGATAGGCGCTATGGGCCGCGATCATGTCCCGCACGAGGCTTGTCGCGAATTCCACCGGCGACAGTCCTTCCGCGCGAAATTTCCGCACGACGGCAAGGCAATCGTCGAGATGGCGGCGGCGGATCGCGTCGACCAGCGACAACTTGTCCGGAAAATACTGATAGAGCGAACCGATGCTCACTCCGGCCAGGTCCGCAACCTTGTTGGTGGTGAACCCCGCCCATCCCCCATCACTCAAAATGCGAGCACCGGCCTGGACAATCGATTCAACGGTTGCCCGGGAACGGGCCTGGCGCGGCTCCTTCCGCATGACCTGCTGCGGGTTTGCAATGCGAGTAGACAATGGAACTCCCTCATACAGAATATGAAGACATTGCTCACATTTATAATTTGGAAGGACCCGCGACAATGACGATCTTGCTCCGGAAGCTTTACAGCTATCACGCCTGGGCCAACAACGACCTGTTCGACAAGCTGGAAACCCTGCACCGGGAGCAGCACGAGACCGCGCTGAACACGGCCCTGCGCCTGATCAACCATTTCCATGTGGTGGCTCGGATTTTCGCCGCGCATCTCAGCGGCGCGCAGCACGGCTACACCTCGGACAATACGGCCGAAACGCCAGCGCTGGACGCGCTGCGCGCCGCCGTATCGTCGTCCGATCAATGGTATCTCGGCTATCTTCGTGAGGTTACGCCGGCGAACCTCTCCGAGGCCATCGCGTTCACCTTCACCGATGGCGACAAGGGGTACATGACCAGGGAAGAGATGCTCCTCCATGTCGCGCTGCATGGGGGCTATCATCGCGGCGAAGTCGGCCGGATACTCTGGCAGCTTTCCGTCACTCCGCCCTGGGACACCTTCGCCGTCCACCTTCACCAGACCGAACCGGTGCGGCGGCTTCAGGGCGGCAGACAGTCCATTCCGGCTTGAGGGGAGTTGGTGCGGCTTCCACCTGCGAAGCCGGACCCGATTGCCGCCCGCTTTGGGCAATCAGGAAATCTGCGGCGCAAAGCCGCTCGAAAGAACAAGGGTTCGGGACCGATTTTGCGACCCGGATATGAAAATGGCCCCTTTCGGGGCCATTTCCTTGCGATTATCGCGAATAGAATTCGACGACGAGCTGCGGTTCCATGACGACCGCATACGGTACATCGGACAGGCCCGGCGTGCGAACGAAGGTCGCAACCATCTTGTTGTGGTCGGCTTCGATGTAGTCCGGAACGTCACGCTCGGCGAGAGCGACGGATTCAAGAACCGTGACCAGCTGCTTCGACTTCTGGCGCACTTCGATGACGTCGCCGGCCTTGCAGCGGTAGGAACCGATGTTGACGCGAACGCCGTTAACCGTGACGTGGCCATGGTTGACGAACTGGCGGGCGGCAAAGACGGTCGGAACGAACTTGGCGCGGTAGACGATCGCGTCAAGGCGCGATTCGAGCAGGCCGATCAGGTTCTCCGAGGTATCGCCCTTGCGACGGTTCGCTTCGTCATAAATGGCGCGGAACTGCTTTTCACGCAGGTCTCCGTAGTAGCCCTTCAGCTTCTGCTTGGCGCGCAGCTGCACGCCGAAGTCGGAGAGCTTGCCCTTGCGGCGCTGGCCGTGCTGGCCCGGGCCATATTCGCGGCGGTTGACCGGGGACTTCGGACGGCCCCAGATGTTTTCGCCCATACGGCGATCGATTTTGTACTTGGACGACGCGCGCTTGCTCATCGCATTTCCTTCTCAAACGGTTACACCGGTTTGTTGCCAAACCAGATCAAGGAAACACGCCCTCCTCTGAACCCTGGGTCAAGGGCTCTGACAGGTTTCTCACGAAAGCGATCGGAGATAACCACGGGACATGTCAAATGAAACACCGGGCGTTGCCACCCGGTGCTGGCGGGGTCTTTAAGCGGATGTCATGGAATTGTCAACAGCGCGCGGTCTTAACCATTCGGCAAGCCCGTTTTCAGATCCGATTTGATTTTTCCTATATTCGGATCATCTCATAATCATGGGAGGTAATGTGTCATGGTACGCACAATCTGGACCACCCCGCTCAAGATCGAGAACCCCGAAACCGGCCTCATCAGGACCGTCAAGACCGTACGCGAGGCCAAGACCGTGCTGGATCGCTTCTGGCCCGCCTATCACGGCAGCCAGCATCATCGGGCCGAACAGGTCTGCGGCGACGCCCTGAAAGGGAAATCCCAACCTTCGGAAGCGCGCCGCGCCTTTATCGCAGCCGCGGTGGAAGCGCATTTCCACATTCAGTAGAGTTTCGATCGGCAACAGGTCTATTCGGCGGCCGCCCTCGCCTCGCCCTCGTCCGGCGCATCGGCATTGCCGGGCGCGGTTTCAGCCTGCAGGTCCGGGAAGGCGACGATCCGTTTCCCGGAAAAATCCGCGTGGACCACGATCAGGCCCTGTTCCTCGAAATAACCGAGCAGGCGGCGGGCGCGGCGGGCGGAATGGGTGCCATAGGCCTTGGCGATCCGGGCGTCCGAGGGGCAGTCCTCGCCGCAGATCGCCGCCTTCGCCATCATCAGGAAGACGCCCTGCAGATCGTCCGAGACGCCGACAGACAAAGACAGGGCCGTCGCCCAGGCCTCTCCCGCCGCCGTCTCGGCATCGATGCCCGAACGGGCGATCGCCGCGCGGCGGCGGAATTCGGAAAGCGACAGCGGCGGACCGGGAAGCCGCCGCATGCGGGCGCGCACCAGAAAATCCTGATAAAGCACCGAATCCGTCCTGTAGCCCGACTGAGGATCGTCGAGGATTTCCGACAGCACGGCGCCAAGCCGCTCCTCGCGTTCCTCCGGCGTCAGTTCCGGCTGGGGCGCGCGCGGCTCCTGCGGGGCGGGCGCGCCGGCCGGCATGGAGCGGGAAAGCTCCGCCAGGATATCCGTCGTCGGGCGCGGCTGCGGCGTCGCGCGGCGAACGACGGGCGGCCGGGCGAACTCTTCCGGATCGGGCGTGAAGATCAGGTCCTCGACATCCTGCGGCGCATCCGGCAGCGGCATCAGCTTCGGGCTCGACGAGCGCGCGGAGGTCTCGACCGAACCGATCACGATCGGCAGCGGGCGGCGCGACAGGGCCGGGCCGAGCGCAACGAAATTGCCGCGCTTCAGGTCGCGGAACATTTCCGCCTGGCGGCGGTCCATGCCGAGCAGGTCGGCGGCGCGCGCCATGTCGATATCGAGAAAGGTGCGGCCCATCAGGAAGTTCGAGGCTTCCGCCGCCACGTTCTTGGCGAGCTTCGCCAGGCGCTGGGTGGCGATCACCCCGGCAAGCCCGCGCTTGCGGCCGCGGCACATGAGGTTGGTCATGGCGCCGAGCGAAAGCTTTCGCGCGTCTTCCGAGACGTCGCCGCCGACCGAGGGGGCGAACATCTGCGCCTCGTCGACCACGACTAGGACTGGATACCAGAAATCCCGGTCGGCATCGAAAAGCCCGTTCAGGAAGGCGCCGGCGGCCCGCATCTGTTCTTCAAGATCGAGGCCTTCCAGCGTCAGCACGCAGGAAACGCGATGCTGGCGGATACGGTTGGCGATGCCCGCAAGCTCCGCCTCGGTGCGCTCCCCATCCACGACCACATGCCCGAACCTGTCGGAAAGGGTGACGAAATCACCCTCGGGGTCGATGACGACCTGCTGCACCCAGGGCGCGGACTGTTCCAGCAGGCGGCGCAGCAGATGCGACTTGCCGGACCCGGAATTGCCCTGCACGAGAAGGCGCGTTGCCAGAAGCTCCTCGATATCGAGCTTGGCCGGAGCGCCTCCGGACACAATTCCCATATCGATACCGACCTGCAATGCACTTCCCTCTCATGCCGTCTCTTGGCGGTGACCCATTGCACCGCGACTCCGTGGCCTTAACAGAGATCGGGATTCGTTTCGCCGGGCAAGAGCGAAAATGCACAGGGTTTGCACCCTATTCGAAATTGATTTGCCAGGAGACGCCGAAACGGTCCTTCAGCCAGCAGAATTTCCGGCTGAACCCGTAGCTGTCGATCGGCATCAGGAACATGCCACCCTCACCGAGCGCCGCCGCCAGCCGATCGAGTTCCTCCCCGGCCGCGCATTCCACGAAGAAGGAGAAGGACGGGGTGAAGTCGAAGGCATGCTCCACCGGGCTGTCGATACAATCCACCTGCTGACCCACGAGTTCGAAGGTGGCACGAAATACCGTGCCCTCCGGCCCCATCTCGCCCGGTCCGTAGCGCTTAATGTCAACGATCCGGCCTTGCGGCAGCACCGACGTATAGAAGGTGATCGCCTCCTCGCATCTGCCGCCCTGGAACATCAGGAACGGCCGGACTGATTTGACCGAACTCATCCTTTTCTCCTACCAGAGGTTCCGGCCGTCGATGACCGTATGTGGCCATTCCTCGGCATCGAAATCGTCGAACAGCCTTGCATTCACGCCGAAGCGGCGGGTCCTGCCGTCCCAAGTGCCATCCATCTGGAAATCGGGGCTGTCGCTATAGGTCGTGCAACCGCAGGTGCCGCAAAAGTGGTGTTCCACCAGCATGGAATTCCAGCGATAGATCCTGTCGCTCGCCGGATCGGCCTTCACATGCACCTGCTTCGGCTCATAATAGGCATAAAGCGTGCCGCGCCTGGAACAGAAGCTGCAGGTGCAGCGGGTCAGCGCCTGCGGCGGCTCGCCGTCGATCGTGAAAGTGGTTTCGCCGCAATGGCAGCGTCCTGTCAGCATATGCTCCTCCTCCCGGATGATAGCTTATGCGGCCGTGCGCTTCAAACCAACCGACAGAATACCGGCGCCGATCATCAACGAGCCGCCGGTACGGTTGACGATCCTCTGGACCCTGGGCTTGCGGATCGTGTTCCGGGCCATGGCGGCCAGCAGCCCATAAAGCGTCGCGTTCAGTGTCGCCAGAACGAGGAACGTGGCCTCGAACACCACCATCTGCAGGAAGAGCGGCTTCGAAAGGTCGAGGAATTGCGGAAGGAAGGCCACGAAGAAGACGATGCTCTTCGGGTTCAGCGCCGTCACGGCATAGGTGTGCAGGAAGATACGGAAGGGTTTTTCCGGGGTTCCCTCGGCGTCTTCGATATCCGCTGCCCGTTCGGAAACCGGCGCGCGCCAGAGCTTGATACCGAGATAGACAAGATAGGCCGCCCCCACCCATTTCAACACGGTGAACAATGCCGCCGACGTCGCGAGCAGCGCCCCGAGGCCGAGCATCGAGGCTGTCATGGCGGTGAAGTCCCCCAGCGCCACGCCGGCAACCGTGGCGGTCGCGACCTTGCGGCCATGGCTCAGAGCATAGGAAATGACGAGCAGGATCGTCGGCCCCGGGATGGCGAGCAGAACGGACGATGCGGCGACGAAAGCAAGCCAATGTTCAAGCGACATTGCAAAAAACTCCTCCTGGAAAGGAGGCGAGCAAGCCACCGAATTCCGAGCTTTGCAAGCGGTGATTTACTAGCTGCATAGGCCTATTGGTTTCCTACGGGATTGCGAACGGATAGCGGTTCCGGCGGCCTGTCCGCCGGAACCGCAATGCGTCGTGACCCGAAGCAGGTCGCCATCTTCCGGATTCGCCTGTCCCGGCTTCTGGTCTCCGTTCTTGCGCATGTCATGCAAAACCGAACCATGCTTTTGCATGACATGCTTCAAACCCGAATATCCCAGAAGGGAGGCCTCACCTCTCCGCGTGCATCCTCGATTTCGGGCAGGCCGATATCACGGCGCATCCGGTTGGACAGATCGGAGATGTGATTTTTCATCCGGCAGCGTTTCCAGGCGACCAGCACCAGCGCATGCACGGTCTTCCGGACACCATATTTCCGATACAGTTCATCGACCGTTGCCGAAAGCGTTTCAGCAACCAAAGATTGTGATTCACGCATGGTCTTCCGCCCCGGCGCAGCAACGCAAGCCGGGTCCTCTCGAAAGTCAGGGACGTGAACATCGACACTCAAACGCGGCAATGCGCTTCGGTCGCCGATCACGTCAGGTCAAAATCATGAAAATGCCAAAACGGCAGGAAATCCGGGCTTAGAAGGCTCGGAGGCACATACCGGCCGGCATCGGCGCGCTCTGCGCCGAGCCCATAAGGGCCGATCCGCCAGAAAGGCGCATAGATACGATAATGAATTGCATTTCACGCCTCCTGTATTCGAATTGCGGATAAGGCTATCATACACGAGCCTCCGATATCGGCAAGCGCACAATCCCGAATTGCAGGCATCCAGCGGAAAGCGTTGCAGGAAAGCCACATCCCTGCCCTGCGGCGGCATGACCTGCAACAAAGAAGGTTCGGGCTTCAGTCCCGTTGCGGCAGGTTGCTCATCCGGCGGTGCAGCAGCAAAAGGCCGAGAAGCGTGCAGAAGGCAAAGATCGAGATCGCAAAGGCCAGCCACAGGGCGGCGTGGGGACCGGCAGACGTCATGATGGCGGCAAATGCCGGTGGCGCGGCGGCAAAGGAGAGGTTGAGCGGCACCGCCAGCTGCGCCGACGCGCGGGCATAGGCGCCGGTGGGGAAAATCTGCAGCGGCAGCGTGGCGCGGGTGACGGCGGTGACGCCGCTGGCAATGCCGTAGAGCGTGGCGAAAAGCATGGCGCCCACGAAATTGCTGGTCAGCAGAAGAACGACGAAGCTCAGCGGAAACAGGGCGAAGGCGGCAAGGCCGGTGACGAAGCCGGACCAGCGCCGGCCGCCGAGGAAATCGACCATGCGCCCCGCCCATTGGGCAATGCCGATGAAGGCGGCCGCCGCCAGCGCGCTGGCGTGATCGAGGCCCGCGGCCTCGAACAGGATGATGATCGTGAGGGCGAAACCCCAGGTCACGAAGCCATTGGCGGCAAAGCTCATGGCGAGCAGCACGAAGCGCGGCCGGTCGATGGGAGCAGGCTCGGCCGCCGTCTTTTCCGAGGGTCTTCCACCGGGATTTCCCCGGGGCCGGCGGGCAAGCGAGGTCCAATGCAGCGGCATGCAGACAAACAGCATGAGGGCGGCAAAGACAAGTGTCGTCGCGCGCCAGCCCCACCCGGACTGCAGAAGCCCCGTCAGCGGCCAGACGATGGTCGACGTCAGCCCACCGGCCAGGATCAGCACGCCGAGCGCCTGACGCGCCTTCTCCCCGGCGATCTCGGTCACCGCGATCTGCGCCGGCGTCGTTAACATGCAGGCACCGGCGAGGCCGAGAATGATCCACGACAGGACATAGGACACCGGACCATTGGCCAGTCCCATGACCAGCAGGCCGGCGGCTCCCAGGGGCGATCCCGAGGTCATGATCGGGCGCGCGCCATGGCGCTCGAAGACGATGCTCAACGGCCAGGACACCATGGCCATGACGACGAGCATGACCGTCGGTCCCGCCATGACCACGGGCAGCGACATGCCCAGGTCGCCGGCCATGGCGGGTCCCGTGACGGCGGGCAAATAGAACGTGGCGCCCCAGCCGATGAGCTGGGTCAGCGACAGGGCGGCAACAGCACGGACTGTAGGCGAGCGGAACGGCATGGGGGAATCGACGGCAGGAGGAGTGACCGCCGGCATGATGATGTCTGGCGGTTGAAAGTCCAGACCTAAATCGACAGGCGTCACATCCGGGTGTGGCTGCGGCGCGTCGTGGCGTTAAGCCACGTCGAGCCCGAAACCCTGCATCAGCCGACGCGTTGCGAAATCCGGATTGCCGGAGGTGAAGACGGCGAAATCGTAGTTGTCCGGATGCTCCGCTTCTTCGACCAGCGGCACCTTTCTCCGCGCCTGGCGGGCGATCGCCTCGGCCGGATCGAGCCAGTCTACCGGCCACGGGGCAAGGCGCCGGAAAACATTGGCCATGAAGGGATAATGCGTGCAGGCGAGCACGACGATATCGGTCTTCCGGCCATCCTTTTCGATGAAGCACGGGGCGATCTCGGCCATCACCGCCTCGTCGGCAATCGTTTCCCCGCGGATATAGGCCTCGGCCATGCGGGCGAGGTTTTCCGAGCCGACAAGCCGCACATGGCATTGGGTCGCGAAGGACTGGATGAGATCGCGGGTATAGGCGCGTTTCACAGTGCCGGGGGTCGCCAGCACGGAGACGAGACCGGAACGGGTGCGCTCGGCCGCCGGCTTGATCGCCGGCACGGTGCCGACAAAGGTCATGTGCGGAAAAGCCTCCCGCAGGTCGGCACCGGCCAGGGTGAAGGCCGTGTTGCAGGCAATGACGCAGACTTCGGGATCATGGTCGTCCAGCAGCTTTTCGAAGAGCGAAAGAATGCGCTGCTTCAGCGCCGCCTCCTCCCAGCCGCCATAGGGAAAGCCGGCGTCGTCGGCCACGTAGATGAAGCCCCGTTCGGGGATCAGCACGCGCGCCTCGCGCAGCACCGTCAGCCCGCCGATGCCCGAATCGAACATCAGCACCGGCTTCAGCTCATTCTTCTGCGACATTCCCCGCATTCTCCCCTGAAGCCCCCCGGGCCTCGCCGCCCTTTTCCTGTTTCGGGCCTTCCTTCTTCGGCCCCCCGCTTTTGCGCCATTGTCGCGGAAAGCGGTCGAGCGAATTGATGACGCCACGGAACACGCTGATCTCCTGTTCCGTGAATCCCCGCCGCGAGATGACGGCACGGAGATTGTCGATCATTTTGGGCTTTTTCGCGGGCGGATGAAAATAGTTGCGGGCGTCGAGCGCCTCCTCCAGATGCTTGAAGAGGCCGAGCACCTGCTCCTTGGTCGAAGGCCGCTGTTCGACGGGCTGGAATAGCGTCCCGGACAGATCGCCCATGCCGGACTTCATCCATTCGTAGGACATGAGGAGCACGGCCTGGGCGATGTTGAGCGAGGCAAAGGCCGGGTTCACCGGAAATGTGACGATCTCGTCGGCAAGCGCCACTTCCTCGTTGGTCAGCCCCCAGCGCTCGCGCCCGAAGAGGATGCCGGTCCGTTCTCCCGCCCGGAATTTCCCGCGCAGAGTTTCGGCTGCCGTCACCGGAGAACGCACCGGCTTGAAACCGTAGCGCTCGCGGGCGGTCGTCGCATAGACGAAGTTCAGGTCGGCGATCGCCTCTTCCAGCGTCTCGTAGACCTTGGTCCCGTCGATGACGTGGTCGGCCTTGGAGGCGGCCGAACGGGCCCTCTCGCTCGGCCAGCCGTCACGCGGATTGACGAGCCTGAGCTCGGCCAGCCCGAAATTGGCCATGGCGCGCGCCACCATGCCGATATTCTCGCCGAGCTGGGGCTCCACCAGAATGATCGCCGGTCCTTCGGCGATCAGTTCGCGCTCGCTGTTCGTGCCTGACATGGTCCCTTTCCGATGATTGTCCGGCGGAAATAGCCAGCGATCCCGATATGGGCAAGGACATTGTGGCTCACGTATCCGGTGAACGCGGAACGAGATGTCATGAGCATCCCTTCAAAGAGCTCGCGACTGCTCATATGACGCACGGCGGAAGACCGTCCAATTCGAACAGATCCTTATTCGCCCTTGTTTTCATTCTCCCTTGGCGATCGACTGCATTTCCTCGATGACCGAATCCCGCTCGTCGTCCACGACCCGATGGATATCGTCGATGACCGGCTTGCCGCCTTCCTGGATCACGTCGAAATGCAGCTCGTTGACGCTGTCCTTGACCTCGGCCTCCTCGACACAGGTCCACATCTTGAAGGTGACGGTCACGTCTGTCACGCCGTTGGCGCCGGACGCCGCGTTCATCGTTATGTCCTTCAGCGGACAGCCGTCCTGGGAACTGGTGACGACGTCATAACCGAAGGGATCGCCCGGCTGGTTGTTCTCGGTCTCGTAGGCGGGGTGCTTGGCGGCCTCCGCATAGGCCGCCTGGAACTTCTTGCTGAAGAGACGCGCCAGCGGATCGGCGTCGAAGATATACTTCCATTCGCTGTCGACGGTGTTCCAGTTATCCTCCGTAACCTTCATCACCTCCTTGACGGGATCGGTGGCGTCGGCCGCCACGGCGAAGGTGGAGATCAGCGAAAAGGCGATGGCAAGCGGCATGGTCCGCATGGAGAAGATCCGATCGTTGGAGGGATTTGGAGCGGACATTAAACAGGGTTTGGCATTTGGCAATGGGCAATCTCCCATACCGTCCCGATCGCCGGAAGACCGGGGCTGATTATCACGCAAAAGCTGGCTTTATGAAGGCTTGACGCCTTTGCGTTCCGGCCGGTCGATGCTATAGCGCACCCACTGGTGTCCACCCTCGGGATCCACGATCCCTTCAGTCTCAAGAGGAATTCCATGCAAAAGATCAAGGTAGCAAACCCGGTCGTCGATCTCGACGGCGACGAGATGACCCGCATCATCTGGCAGCTCATCAAGGACAAGCTGATCCTTCCCTATCTCGATCTGGACATCGAATATTACGACCTCTCGGTCGAAAACCGCGACGCCACCAACGACCAGGTCACCATCGACGCCGCCAACGCCATCAAGAAGCACGGCGTCGGCATCAAATGCGCGACGATCACGCCGGACGAAGCCCGCGTGAAGGAATTCAACCTCAAGGAAATGTGGAAGAGCCCGAACGGCACGATCCGCAACATCTTGGGCGGCGTCATCTTCCGCGAGCCGATCATCTGCAAGAACGTGCCGCGCCTCGTTCCGGGCTGGACCAAGCCGATCGTCGTCGGCCGCCATGCCTTCGGCGACCAGTACCGCGCCACCGATTTCAAGTTCCCGGGCAAGGGCAAGTTGACGATCAAGTTCGTCGGCGAGGACGGCCAGGTCATCGAGAAGGAAGTCTTCAACGCGCCGGGCGCCGGCGTCGCCATGGCGATGTACAACCTCGACGAATCGATCCGCGAATTCGCCCGCGCCTCGATGATGTACGGCCTGATGCGCAAGTGGCCGGTCTACCTCTCCACCAAGAACACCATCCTCAAGGCCTATGACGGACGCTTCAAGGATATCTTCGAAGAAGTCTACCAGACCGAGTTCAAGGCGAAGTTCGACGAGATCGGCATCACCTACGAGCACCGCCTGATCGACGACATGGTCGCTTCCGCGCTGAAGTGGTCCGGCGGCTACGTCTGGGCCTGCAAGAACTACGATGGCGACGTCCAGTCCGACACGGTCGCGCAGGGCTTCGGCTCGCTCGGCCTGATGACCTCGGTCCTGCTCACCCCGGACGGCAAGACGGTCGAGGCGGAAGCCGCCCACGGCACCGTCACCCGCCACTACCGCCAGCACCAGAAGGGTCAGGAGACCTCGACGAATTCGATCGCCTCGATCTTCGCCTGGACCCGCGGCCTCGCCCATCGCGCCAAGCTCGACGACAATGCCGAGCTCGCCAGGTTCGCCCAGACGCTCGAGGAAGTCTGCGTCGCCACCGTCGAAGCCGGCTTCATGACCAAGGACCTGGCTCTCCTCATTGGCCCCGACCAGCCCTGGCTCTCCACCACCGCCTTCCTCGACAAGATCGACGAGAACCTCCAGAAGGCCATGGCTGCCTGAGCTTTCGAAATGCTGTAGAACCGAAACGGCGGGACAGGCTCCCGCCGTTTTCTTTTCCGGAGACCGTCATGACGAACACCGTCCGACCGCTTGAACCATCCGACCGCGCCCAATGGGAACCTCTCTGGGAGGCCTATCTTCGTTTCTACGAAACCGTGCTGCCGAAGGAGCAATATGACCTCACCTGGAGCCGGCTCCTCGATCCCGCGGAGCCGATGCATGCCTTCGGAGCCTTCAACGGGAACGGCCGGATGGTCGGCATCGTTCACGCGATCTTCCATCGCTCCTGCTGGCTGCCGGACTGGACCTGCTACCTCCAGGATCTCTACGTCGACGCCGGCCAGCGCGGCAAGGGCACCGGCGAGGCGCTGATCGAGGCCGTCGCCGATCTGGCGCGGCAGAACAAGGCCGGACGGCTTTACTGGCTGACGCATGAAAGCAATGGCACCGCCCGCCGCCTCTACGACCGCGTCGCGCAGAATTCCGGTTTCATCCAGTACCGCAAGCCGCTCTGAAGGCGATCCGGCCCACTGGCTTGACCAACAAAGATCTCTCCCTGGAGCGCCGGACATCCTTTCGGGCGCACGAGTAATATTCGCCTCTATTAGATCGACGCATCGCGCCTTCCAAAAATCGATTCCGGTTTCTGCGCCGATGCTGTAGACCTTCGGGCGCAGGAACAAGGGAGAACACGATGACGGACGAACTGGTACTCTACACCAATCCCATGTCGCGCGGGCGCATCGCGCGCTGGATGCTGGAAGAGATCGGCGTGCCCTATCGCACCGAGATCCTTCATTTCGGCACGACGATGAAGGGCGATGCCTACAAGGCCGTCAATCCGATGGGCAAGGTGCCGGCCGTCAAGCACGGCAAGCACGTCGTAACCGAATGCGCCGCGATCTGCGCCTATCTGGCGGATGCCTTCCCGGAAGCGGGCCTTGCTCCGCCGACGGAGCAACGCGCCGATTATTACCGCTGGCTCTTCTTCGCTGCCGGTCCGCTGGAGGCATCCGTCAGCAATCGCGTCCTCGGCTTCGAGGTGCCGAAGGAACGCGAGCGGATGATCGGCTACGGCACCTACCAGGATGTGATGGACGTGCTCGAAAAAGCGGTGCGGACCAGCGCCTATATCGCCGGGAACACGTTCACCGCGGCGGATGTCTATGTCGGCTCGCATCTCGGTTACGGCCTGCAGTTCGGCACGATCGAGAAGCGCCCGGCCTTCGAACAGTATTTCGGCCGTCTCACATTGCGCGATGCCTACCAACGCGCCAACGAAAAGGACAATGCCGCCGCCGCGGAACTGCAGAAGGCCGGATAGTTTTTTACCACCGACTGAAGATTCGTGATGAATCCCGGTCTCCGTTGCTTGTGAAAGCAGGATTTCCACAGCCCCCGGATCGCCGGGCCAACGCCCTATTTCTCGGCATCGAAAGCAAGAGATGTCGCGAGGTAACCGAGACCGAAGATCGAGCCGAGACCGTAGACCATCAGCCATATCGCGATCAAACCGATCATGGAGAGCGCCGGAAAGTCAGGCGCCTGCGCCAATATCGCCACGGCAGCGGCGGCCCCCAGGGTAAACCCGATCGATATGCGGACAAGCATGTAACTGATCAGAGGAGGCATGTGTCGCTCCCGGGCGCGCACCGTCCGCCGATACGGGGCGCCGACACTATAAACGGGAGAAACCCCGTGGAAGTTCCGCGGGGGTATGTGGACATGCAGGCAGCACGCACCACCCCGCGGGCAGGAAGCGATCAGGCCTCAATGGCAGAAGCATCGCGTCAGTCCGGTATCGCATTGAACGAGACGACCGGGGTCGCCCCGGCCGCACTTCAGTTCGAAGGCGCAGGCGTACCGGGAGCCGGTGCCGGCGTCGAAGGTGCTGGCGTGGTTGGCGCAGTCCCCGTCCCAGTCGGCGCGGTCGTCGGACGTGGCCACAGGAAAAGCGCCAGCAGAACGACGACGATGACCACGATGATCCCGATGATGGCGTTTCTGCTCATGGATTCCTCCCTCTCGAAACGATCGGAGAAACAATCATGAGCAATTGCTGTGGCGAGAGTGTGGATGTGTAGCGGTTATCGAAGACAAGCGGGAATTGCCGGAAGATACAAACCTCGCATCCGCTGGCCTCCACCCGGGAACGGCAAGATGCATGGTCGATACCTCCGGCAAATTCGCATGCTTAAACGCGATCGCAACCAAAGCCCGTGGAAATCCGAACATCGTCGGGATGGCCACGCCGGCGGCCGCTCTTGCCGTATCCGTCGATATAATAATATCTGCGGTTCGCCGACCTGATGCGCGGATCGTACAGATATCTCGTAGCGGCATTCAAAGCCTGGCCGGGGCTGCAGCCCGGACGACTATAGCGCCGCTCTCCGCGCCAGTCATCGCGACGGTCATCGCGACGATAATATCGCCGCTCGTAATCATCCGGCCGCATGACGCGTACGCCGCCGTCGTCAAGGTCGAACTGTACCACTTGGGCCACGGCAGGCCCGGGCAGCATGCTCATCCCAACAAACAAGGCGGACATCCCCGCCAGCAAAGCCATATGTTTCGCTTTCATCTCTCTCGCTCCGCCAGATTCAAGGCACACCGCCATTCTAGCGAGAGAAAAATGAACGATAGCAAAACAAGTTCCCTAACCCTGCAGGTATCAATCGAGAAAGTCCTGGAACAGACATCGTCATCGGCCTGCGGAGGGTCACATTTCGCCAGAAGACACGGGTTCCACCCGTCAGGCAAATGAAAGAGCGCATCCTCATGCGCTTCTCCGGACTGTTCCTTGAAAACCACCGCAAGAAACCGGGCGAGGAACGGCACCCCTCAAAAGCTGCCTTCTCACCAACAAAATCTGTGACTTGGCTGAAGCTAAGATCGTGATTTTGCAATCTCTCCCGCCAAGGGAGAGGTGGGGTGCCGAGTTCGCGGCGCCGGCATCCCTCCCCTTGTGGGAGAGAAAGCAATGTCGAAATCGTAGCGAGGCCAAGTTTCAGAAGTTGCAAGTGAGGGGATAGCTCTTCCGCTCAGCTCCGCAACCCCGGCGCTTCGTAACCCGTGCGCTCCACATATTCGGTATAACCGCCGTCATACCGGTGAATGCCGTCCGGCGTCAGTTCCAGCACGCGATTCGAGAGTTCGGCCAGGAAATGCCGGTCGTGGCTGACGAACAGCATCGTCCCCTCGTATTCCGACAATGCCTTGATCAGCATTTCCTTGGTGTCGAGGTCGAGATGGTTGGTCGGCTCGTCGAGGACCAGGAAATTCGGCGGATCGAAGAGCATGGCCGCCATGACGAGACGCGCCTTCTCGCCGCCCGAAAGCACCCGGCACCTTTTCTCGACGTCGTCGCCGGAAAAACCGAAGCAGCCGGCGAGCGTCCTCAAAGCCCCCTGCCCGGCGCGCGGAAACTCCGCCTCCAGCCATTCGAAGACGGTGAGGTCTCCGTCGAGCAGATCCATGGCGTGCTGGGCGAAATAGCCCATCTTGACGCTGGCGCCCACTGTCACGCTGCCCATGTCCGGCTCGGTCGTACCCGCCACCAGTTTCAAAAGCGTCGATTTGCCTGCGCCATTGACGCCCATGATGCACCAGCGCTCCTTGCGGCGGACCATGAAATCCAGCCCCTCATAGATCGGGCGGCTGCCATATTTCTTGTGAACGTTCTTCAGGCTCACCACATCCTCGCCCGAGCGCGGCGCCTGCTGGAATTCGAAGGCCACCGACTGGCGGCGGCGCGGAGGCTCGACGCGTTCGATCTTGTCGAGCTTCTTTACCCGGCTCTGCACCTGCGCTGCATGGCTGGCGCGCGCCTTGAAGCGCTCGATGAACTTGATCTCCTTGGCGAGCATGGCCTGCTGGCGCTCGAACTGCGCCTGCTGCTGCTTCTCGTTCTGGGCACGCTGCTGCTCATAAAAACCGTAATCGCCCGAATAGGTGGTGAGCGAACCGGCATCGATCTCGATGATCTTGTTGACGATGCGGTTCATGAACTCGCGGTCGTGCGAGGTCATCAGCAACGCGCCGTCGTAGTTCTTCAGGAAGGCCTCGAGCCAGATCAGGCTTTCAAGGTCGAGGTGGTTGCTCGGCTCGTCAAGCAGCATGACATCGGGGCGCATGAGGAGAATACGGGCGAGCGCGACGCGCATCTTCCAGCCGCCGGAAAGCTTGCCGACATCGCCGTCCATCATCTCCTGGGTGAAACTGAGCCCTGCCAGCACCTCGCGGGCGCGGCCCTCCAGCCCATAGCCGTCGAGCTCCTCGTAGCGCGCCTGCACCTCGCCGTAGCGCTCGATGATCGTGTCCATCTCGTCCATGCGGTCCGGATCGATCATCGCGGCTTCCAGATCGCGCAGTTCGGCGGCGACTTCACTCACCGGCCCCGCCCCGTCCATCACCTCGGTGACGGCGCTGCGGCCGGACATCTCGCCGACATCCTGGTTGAAATAGCCGATCGTCACATTCTTCTCGGTGGCGACCTGGCCCTCGTCGGGAATTTCCTGGCCGGTGATCATCCGGAAGAGCGTCGTCTTGCCGGCGCCGTTCGGGCCGACGAGGCCGATCTTCTCGCCGCGATTCAGCGCCGCGGACGCCTCGATATAGAGAATGCGGTGGCTGTTCGACTTGCTGATGTTCTCGATGCGGATCATGGGGCGGAACTTTGGTGGAGGATGGCAACAAAAAAGCCGGATCGTCGCCGACCCGGCTTTTCTATCTCTTGTCTGCGAAGCTTATTCGGCGCTGTCTTCAGCGGCCTTCTTCTTCGGAGCAGCCTTCTTCTTCGGCGCGGCTTCTTCGCCTTCACCGGCGTCGGCAGCCTCGGCCTTGGCGGCAGCCTTCTTCGGCGCAGCCTTCTTCTTGGCCGGCTTCTCGGCGGCGTCGCCGTCCTCGTCTTCAGCCAGCAGCTCTTCCTTCGTCACGGTCTTGTCGGTGACGTTGATCTCGGAGAGCAGCTTGTCGACGACCTTTTCTTCGAAGATCGGGGCGCGAAGCGAAGCGGAAGCACCGGGGGTGTTGCGGAAGAAATCGAGGATTTCCTTCTGCTGGCCCGGGAACTGCTGGAGCTGAGCGTAAAGCGCCCGCTGCATTTCCTCTTCGGTCACCTCGACACCGGCCTTCTCACCGATCTCGGAAAGAACCAGACCCAGGCGAACGCGGCGCTCGGCGAGCTTGCGATATTCGGCGCGCGCATCCTCTTCCGTCGTGTCTTCGTCCTCGAAGGTCTTGCCGGACTGCTGGAGGTCGGTGTTGATCTGGCGCCAGATGTTTTCGAATTCCGCGTCGACGAGGCCCTGCGGGGTGTCGAACTGGTACATCTCATCGAGCTGGTCGAGGATCTGACGCTTCACCTTCTGGCGGGTGACGTTGCCATACTGGCTTTCGATCTGGCCGCGGACGATCTCCTTGAGGCGATCGACGGATTCGATGCCAAGCTTTTCGGCGAGTTCGTCATTGATCTCGATGGCAGCCGGTGCGGCCACGTCCTTGACGGTGATCTCGAAGGCGGCTTCCTTGCCGGCGAGATTGGCAGCCGGGTAATCGGCCGGGAACGTGACGGTGATCGTCTTCTCGTCACCAGCCTTGACGCCGACGAGCTGGTCTTCGAAGCCCGGGATGAAACGGCCGGAGCCGAGAACCAGTTCGGCATCGTCGGCAGCGCCACCATCAAAGGCTTCGCCGTCGACCTTGCCAAGATAGTTCATGGTGACGCGGTCGCCCTCGGCAGCCTTGCCCTTCTTGGTCTCGAAGGTGCGGGCGCTTTCGGCGATCTTCTCGATCTGCTCGTTGACTTCGTCCTCGCTGACCTCGACGACCTCGCGCACGACGGAAAGGCCGTTGGTCGGCTTCAGCTCGATCGGCGGAATGACTTCATAGGAGAGCGTGAATTCGAAATCGACCTGCGCGTTGAGGATCTTCTCGGCTTCGGCCTCGTCCTCGGTCATGGCGACCGACGGCTGGGTCGCCGACTTCTCACCGCGCTCAGAGAGGATCTGGCCCGGACGCTCGCGAACGATCTCGTTGACGAGGTCAGCCATGATCGACTTGCCGTACATCTTCTTCAGATGCGCGACCGGGACCTTGCCCGGACGGAAACCGTTGATGCGGACCTTGTCCTTGGCGTCGGCGAGGCGCAGGTTGAGCTGCGCTTCCATATCCTGCTTCGGGATAACGACCTTGATTTCGCGCTTCAGCCCTTCAGCGAGCGTTTCGGTAACCTGCATTTTCAAACCTTCATATCGTGGCGGCAGTGCCCAGACAGCCGTTTGTTTCCATGAGCACATCGCCGGAACTGTTCAAACCGGCCGCGGCTTCAAGGAGCGCCGGTCCCTTGGAAGCCGAAACCGGCTCGGACCGCACTCCCGGCGGTTCTGGTGCGGGTAGAGAGACTTGAACTCCCACGCCTTGCGGCACCAGAACCTAAATCTGGCGTGTCTACCAATTTCACCATACCCGCGCCCCAACCGCGTCGAAAATCCTCGTGGCCAGAGGCCTTCCGGAGCGCGCGTCTCTATATCACCCGTTTCAGCACACGCAAAGGGAAAATGACGCTTTCTTGGCAGTTCCGGAAAAGTGCAATCCGGCGCCTTCAAAAGAAGGAAAACCGGGCCGATGCCGGCCTTGCAGACGGAAGCGGTTAACCTGTCGTTAAATTAGAATGTGTAAATTTAAACTCATCCCGCGATGGAGCCATGCAAGGGTCGCATGCCATCCATTCAGATATTGCACTGCACAATGAGGATGCGATTTCATATTATGCAAATGCAGGGATTGATCGAAACCGACTGATCTCCCTGTTTCGGGCAGTCTGGCACCTGCACGAAAATAGAGTGCCCTCGGGATGTCTCCCGTGACAGAAATTCGGGCCGCGCACTCCTCCTCCCAGCGCGGTCCCGATGGGACTGGCGATCCTCCTCCTCCCAAGTCGCCAGTCGTTACAAATGACGCCCACCGGACCTCCTCCCCCGGTGGGCGTTATTTTTTTGCCTTGCGGTACAAAGCCCTGCAAATATGCCTACCGTTTACCCAAGGATACCATGGTTAATCGTTTCGCAATGCGCAAAATGCATAGGTGGCATACCAAACGGGCGCTGTTCATTTTTGCAGCGCAGCATATATTAGCGGTCATGAGATCGAAGTCAGCGCCGAAGGGGCTGCTGGCAAGGCCTAGAAAAGGACAGGACCATGAACATCGCTCAGAAGATCACCACCTGGCGCAAGTACCGCGAAACCGTCAACGAGCTCGGCCGCATGACCGACCGTGAGCTCAGCGACCTCGGCATCGGCCGCGCCGATATCCGCCGCGTTGCCCGCACGGCAGTCGGCTACTAAGCCGTCGACTTCATTCACGTCAGCGACTTTTGAAAGCGCCTCCTTCGGGAGGCGCTTTTCGTTTGGGTCTATGACGGCCGTCCTTTCCGAAATACCTGCCTGATTTTCAGGCTTAGCCGCATATTTCACCAACCCATTGCACATTTGCATGGCAGTCGCACACTTTTTGCACTGCACTTTTTTATTATGCGGCTGTATAAGACGCTCATCGCTGATGACGATAGAGCATCAGGACAAAGATGATTTGAGGAAACAACCATGAACCCGATCCGCATCGCTAAGAACTGGATCAGCTACCGCCGCACGATGAACGAGCTTGGCAATCTTTCGAACCAGGCGCTCAACGATATCGGTCTGACCCGTTACGACATCCGCCATATCGCGGCACGTTCCTTCCGTTAATCCGCTTCTCGCAGGCGGACCCGCGCGGCATCAGGCCGCTGCGGCGAGAGGGATCGGCAGTCTCAGGAATACATCCAAGGACGTATCAAAGGCACCTTTTCAGGTGCCTTTTTGATTCCGGTCGGACACACAGCGTGATATTGAGCCGGCCATGAGCAATAATTCCCTCTCTCCCATTCATATCGTCGGCGGCGGACTCGCAGGCTCCGAGGCCGCATGGCAGGCGGCCGAGGCCGGCGTGCCGGTGATTCTCCATGAAATGCGCGGCGTGCGCGGCACCGACGCCCACAAGACCGACGGCCTTGCCGAGCTCGTCTGCTCCAATTCGTTCCGGTCCGACGACGCCTCGGCAAATGCCGTCGGCGTCATCCATGCAGAAATGCGTCTTGCCAATTCCCTGATCATGGCTTCCGCCGACCGCAACCAGGTGCCGGCCGGCGGGGCGCTGGCCGTCGATCGCGACGGCTTCTCCGAAGCGGTCACCGGGGCGATCGAAAAACATCCGCTGATCACCGTCGTCCGCGAGGAATTGCAGGGCCTGCCGCCCAGGGAATGGGATCTGGCGATCGTCGCGACAGGTCCCCTCACCTCGCCATCGCTCGCGGCGGCGATCCAGGCCGAGACCGGCGAGGACCAGCTAGCCTTCTTCGATGCGATCGCACCGATCGTGCATCGCGATTCGATCGACATGGACATCTGCTGGTACCAGTCACGGTACGACAAGGTCGGCCCCGGCGGCACCGGCAAGGACTATATCAACTGCCCGATGGACGAAGCGCAGTACAACGCCTTCGTCGACGCGCTGATCGCCGCCGACACGGTCGGCTTCAAGGAATGGGAAGGCACGCCCTATTTCGACGGTTGCCTGCCGATCGAGGTGATGGCGGAACGCGGGCGCGAGACGCTCAGGCACGGGCCGATGAAACCGATGGGCCTGACCAACGCCCACAATCCGACCGTCAAGGCCTACGCCGTCGTGCAGCTGCGTCAGGACAATGCGCTCGGCACGCTCTACAACATGGTCGGTTTTCAGACGAAGCTGAAATACGGGGCGCAGGTCGACGTGTTTCGCCTGATTCCCGGCCTGCAGAACGCCGAATTCGCCCGCCTCGGCGGGCTGCACCGCAACACCTATATCCACTCGCCGGTGCTGCTGGACAGGACCCTGACACTGAAAAGCAGGCCCGGCCTCAGGTTCGCGGGCCAGATCACCGGCTGCGAAGGTTATGTGGAGAGCGCGGCGATCGGGCTGCTGGCCGGCCGCTTCGCAGCCGCCGAGCGCAAGGGCGAAACGCTCCCGCCGCCGCCGGCGACGACCGCCTTCGGCTCGCTGCTCGGACATATCACCGGCGGCCACCTGGTTTCGGAAGACGAGCCGGGCAAGCGCTCGTTCCAGCCGATGAACATCAATTTCGGGCTGTTTCCGGAGCTGGAGCCCGGTTCGATCGTCAAGCCGGAAGGCGTCAAGCGCTTCCGCGGCAAGGACAAGACCGTGATGAAGCGGCAACTGCTCGCCGCGCGGGCATTGACCGATTGCGCTAATTGGCTCGGTCGGGGGTGATGCCCTCGACCTTGGCCTCCACGCCACCCGGCGCTTCCGAGGCATCGGGCGCTTCCGGCTGGTCCCCGATCTCGCGATCGGTAACGCTGACGTAATTGTCGAGCAGCCAGAGCGAAACCTCGGCGGCTTCCTTCTCCGTCGAGAAGACGAAAGTACCGTTCTGGCTCGGCGCATCCAGGAACTCGACGCTGAAACCCTTTGCGTCCGGCAGGGGCGTGATGCGCGCCCGGCCGGGGTCGATCAGGTGGCAGGCGTAATGGTTGCGCTGGCTACGCATGAAGCCGGCCTTGCTGCCGTACAGGCGCACGAAAATCGCCTCGCCATCGGCGGTCACATGCAGGCTGCGAATCGCCTCGTTCGGAAACGCGCGGCCGAATTCGAGGATGGCCAGCCCGGTATCGTGGCGGTTTCCCTCGGGACGTTCGCTGCTGACCAGGCCGGTCACGTAATAGGCGAGCCCCATCAGGAGCACGAAGATGATCGACCAGACGATGACGGGGCTCACATCGCTTCTCCTTTGATGGGCCTATCTCTGCCGATGCCCCTTTAGCCCATGAGGCTTGTGCGAATTTGGCGTCTCTCAAAAACGGCGCGTGACGGCAGCCTTGAGGAGCCGCAATTGCCGGCGCCATTGCGGCGGCTGCAGGGCCGTGTCGAGCACCGCAGCACCCGCCCTGGCCGCCCGGAGCAGGACGGGTTCCGCAAGCGTCACCGGCAGAAAGGCCGGCAATATGGACGCCCTTGCGGGGCCGGCCTTTCGCGCCTTGGCCAGATGCTCGAGCCCAAGCCCCGCGAAGGCCTCGACGGCGGCCGAGATGCGCTGCCTGTCCTCGCCGCGAAGGAATGTATCACGATCAAGCCCGGTCGCCGAGAGGATGTCGAGCGGCAGGTAGAGTTGATGGCGGCGGCGATGGACCGGCATGAGGAGCAGGAGCCCCGCAATCGACTGCGCCACGCCCGCATGGCCGGCGGCCTCCGCCGAATGCGCGGCATCGTCAGGATTGAGGACGAGGCTGGCAAGCTGGATCAGCGCCGATGCCGTCTCTCCGGCATATCCTTCAAGCGCATTCCTGTCGGCCAGCGGGTCGTCGTAGAGATCGAAGGTGCGTGCCTCGATCATGTCGATGAGCGTCCGTCTCGGCAGGCGGTTCGCCCCGATCGCGTCGAGCAGGCCGGTTGCGACCGGATTGCCGCCGCTGTCGCCGGGGGAATTGCCCTCCAGCAGATCATGCCACCACTGCAGCCGGATTTCGCCGGGCAACGGTTCTCGCACGACATCACGCACACGGGCAATCTCGGCATTGAACGCATAAAGCGCGGCGAGTGCGCCGCGCTTGTCTTCCGGCGAAAGAAGGCAGGCGAGATAGCGGTCGCGGTCAGTCTCCCGAAGCGTCGCAAGACACAGATCGGCAGTTTCTTTTGCAGCTCCAGCCATCTCAGACCGCGATCAGGGCGACCGCAACGGCGCGCGATTCGGCAAGCATGATATTGAACGTGCGGACCGCGGCACCCGTGCTCATGGGATCGGACGCAATTCCCCGCCCCTTCAGCGCGGCCTTCAAATCGGCGGGTATCGGCTTCAGATTCCGGCCGGTTCCGACCAGCAGCACCTCGATCCCGTCGGATTCGGCGAGCACCCTGGAGAAAGCCTCGACCGTCAGCGGATCGCCCTCCTCGATATCCCAGCCGTAGATTCCGGACGGCAAGCAGAGAAGAGAACCGCGATGCGACATATCGGCGAAACGGAAACCGCCATTGCCATAGGCATCGATCGGAGCGCGACCGGGAAAATGGGCTTCGCGGATTTCGATGCCTTTCGCCATGATGTTACGCTCTCTTGAAAAATTTCGGGCCGGACGATCCGGCCCTTCTGCTCAACGGGTTCGCGACAGGCACGTTCCCGCCCTGGGGTCAGGCTTCGGTCTTGACCGGTTCGCCCTTGACGCGGACTTCCGCGATATAGGCGCGCATGGCGCGGATCTTCACGCCGTCCGCGATTTCGATTTCCAGTTCCGCGTCGTCGACGACTTTCGTAACCTTGCCGGTGATGCCGCCGCCGAGCACGACCTGATCGCCGCGACGGATATTGGCAAGCGTCTCTGCCCGCTTCTTCTGCTGGGCGCGTTGCGGGCGGATCAGGAAGAAATACCAGACCACCATGAGCGGGGCGAAGAGGAAAAGCATTTCAAGGCCGGAGCCGAATGCGGAGGCTCCGGGGGCGGCGCCTTCGGCCTGGGCGAATGCTTCGGTAATGAACATCGACAACTCCTAAGATTACCGGAGACGTCGAAGCCCCCGTTTCAAGCCGCCGGAATATAGTTGCGACGGGCTGGAATGCAACAGAAACAAGCCTTTCGGCGTACCGAATCCACGGCTCTCAGGCTTTTGAGACGAAAAACCACATGTTACCGCCTTACCAAGCCATGCCAGCCGGCGCGGGCTACGGAGAAAAGACCGGAGGTAAAATCGATGAGCGACGAGATGAACGCCCTGATCCTGGCCGAGGTCCGCAGGCTCGCGGACGCGGTGGAGCGACTTGCCGGACCGCCGCCCGCGGTCAACGACTGGAATGCGGCCGATTGCTTCGTATGGGTGCCGGCGAGCCAGCGCCTCCAACCCGTGCCGCGCCCGAACCGCGTGTCCTTGAAGCTGATCCGCGGCGTGGATCACGTACGCGACATCCTGCACGAGAACACCCTGCGCTTCACCGAGGGTTTTCCGGCCAACAACGTGCTGCTCTGGGGCGCGCGGGGCATGGGAAAATCCTCGCTCGTGAAGGCCGTGCATGAGGATGTGCGGGCGGCAACCGGCGTATCGCTGAAGCTTGTCGAGGTGCATCGCGAGGATATTTCCTCGCTGCCGGATCTTCTGGAGATCCTGAAATCTTCCGGCCATCGCGTCATCGTCTTCTGCGACGATCTTTCCTTCGATCACGACGACACAGCCTACAAATCATTGAAGGCGGCGCTCGACGGCGGCATCGAAGGACGGCCGGACAACGTGCTCTTCTACGCCACGTCCAACCGGCGCCATCTCCTGCCCCGCAACATGATCGAGAACGAGCAGTCGACGGCCATCAATCCATCCGAAGCCGTCGAGGAAAAGGTGTCGCTGTCCGATCGTTTCGGACTCTGGCTCGGCTTCCACAAATGCAGCCAGGACGATTACCTGACGATGATCGACGGTTACGCCGACCATTTCGATCTGGGACTGGACCGGGAGACACTGCATACGCAGGCTCTCGAATGGGCGACGACCCGCGGCGGACGTTCGGGGCGTGTCGCCTGGCAATATATCCAGGGTCTCGCCGGACGGCTCAGAAAGCCGCTGGACAGGTAGTGGAACCATGTCGCGCAGAGTGTCGTGCGGTTTTACGACCACGGCATGCGCAAGAACAAAGGCCTTGAGCATAGCAGGCAGGCCTGAAGGACGCGGTACGCCCTGACGCAAAAAAGCCCGGCATTGCCGGGCTTTTCTTCATCCCCCTTGAGACGCACTACTCTATTCAAGGTAGGTGATCGGGTTGACCGGGGTCGCATCCTTGCGGACCTCGAAATGCACCTGCGGACGCTTGGCGTCGCCGCTCATGCCGGACGCTGCGAGCGTCTGGCCGCGGGTGACCTTCTGGCCGCGGGTGACGTTGATGTTGCCGGCATGGCCGTAGACCGTAACCCTGCCGTCGTCGTGACGGACGAGAACCGTGTTGCCGAGCTGCTTCAGGCCGTTGCCGGCATAGATGACCACGCCGTTTTCGGCCGCCTTGATCGGCGTGCCTTCCGGAACCGAAATATCGATGCCGTCATTGCGGTTTCCGTCGACATTCTGGCCGTAACCGGCGATGACGGCGCCATTGACGGGCCAGCGGTATTTGCCGATGCCCGTGGACTGGGGAGCCACGGCCGCGACATCGGCCTTCTTCTCGACCTCGGACACGGACGCGGTTTCGGCAACCGGCTTTGCCGCTGCCGGAGCAGATGCCTGCACCACCGGAGCGGCGGCGGGAGCAGCCGGCTTCGGCGAAGCTGCCGGCTTATCGGCAGGCTGCTTCGGAATGGAAGCGGTCTTGACCATGTCCGCAGCCGGCGCGGCCGCACCCTTGCCGATCTTCAGCGTCTGGCCGATGCGGATACCGCCGGCGGTCAGGTTGTTTGCGGCCTTGAGTTGCTCGACCGGCGTGCCGGTTTCGCGGGCGATCTTAGTCAGCGTGTCGCCGGGCTTCACCGTATAGGTGTCGCCGACCGGCTTGCCGCCGGCAGGAGGCGTGAGTTTCGCAGGCTCGGCGACCGCCTTGTCGCGGGCGGGCGACGGCAGCACGGCGACTTTCTGCTCCGGCTCGCGGACGGGAGCAGGCATCTTGTTCTGCAGGTCGATTTCACCGGCGGCCGTCTTGGCCGAATTGGCTGCGGTGCCGAAGGTCGGAATGATGACGGCCTGGCCCGGAGCGACCGCGCCGCCATTGGCCTTCAGGATTTCCTTTTCCGGAACCCCGTAGCGCCTGGAGAGCGTCGAGACGGTCTCGCCCGGCCGCAACGCAACCTTCGGAGCGTTGACCGTCGACCAGCCGGACATCGGCTTGACCTGGGCCTTGACAGTGCCGGTGACGAGATTATCGGCCCTGGCCGCCGCGGACGGAGGCACAAGCGCCTGCGAGCCGGACCGGCCACCGGGGAACGGCTGGGCCAGCGCTTCCTGACGGGTCGCGGGATCGCGGGCTGCGACAGGCGCGCTGCGCGGGGGGCTCATGCTGCCCGGCGCGGCAAGTTCGGAACGCTGGACGGAGGCCGGAGCCGAGGCGACGCGGGCCGGAGAAGAATATCCGCCGTAATTGCCGGGATAGGGCTGAGCCGCGGCGTTGCGCGAACCGTAGTCATTCTGCGGGATCGGAGGCAGGGCCGAACCGTTGCCCAGATCGGCCTGCGGCGTCGGCACCTGGCCATAGGCCCCGCCGCCCTGCCGCTGCGGAATGGACGCCGTCATTATGTTATCGGATTTGGAGAAAAGGCCTGAGAAGCGCGTCGCGTCCGAACTGCACCCTGTCGCCGCACTGGCGAGAAGCGCCGCCACGGCAAATTTGGCAACGGACTTTCCGGCTTTCGGAGAACTCTTGAAACGCATGACTCGACCTACAGATACGCAACCATCGTGTAAGTCATTAAAACCCGTTAGTCTTACCGTCGGGTTAAAGCGCGGGGTCCGCTCCGATTTTTTTGTCAAATTGATAACCATGACTCGCCGAAGGCTTCCTTGTCATGGAACAAACAGCCCTGTCCGATAATCAAAGGGCTGCCGCGATGTGCGGGACGATCGGCAGATAGGGTACGGCGAAGAGGTCTTCCCGCTCGAATCGGCTGCCGGTCTTGGTCAGCCGCATCATCATGCAATTCTCTTCGTCGATCATCAGCGGGGCGACCATGGAGCCGCCATGGGTCAGCTGTTCGGCATAAAAGCGCGGCGGGGCCGAAAACGCCGCCGTCACGAAAATCCGGTCGAAGGTTCCCTCGCCCGGCATGCCATTGCTGCCATCGGCCTGGCGCACCACGACATTGCGCAGGCCCAGCGCATCCACGCGGCTTTGGGCGCTGGTGACGAGCGTGCGATACCGCTCGATGGTCAAAACCCGCTCGGCGATGCGTCCCATCACCGCTGCGGTAAATCCGCTGCCTGTGCCGATTTCGAGCACCCGGTGCCCCGGCTTGACCTGCAGGCGGTGAAGCAGCCGCACGACCAGGTCTGCGCCCTCCATGAAAGACCCGCATTCGATCGGCACCGTGCGGCTGGAATAGGCGTCTTCGGCAAAGGGCGCCGGCACGAATTGCGAGCGCGGGGTCTGCTCGACAGCCGTCAAAAGGTCCAGGTCGGAAATGCCTTCCGACCGCAGGCGCAGTACGAGCGCGGCAAAACCTTCTTTTTCGACCATGCCCGATTTCAATCGGCCGCTCCGAATCCCAATGCTGTCGCGACCCGATCCTGAACCGAATGGTCGGTCAGGTCCAGCTTCAAAGGCGTTACGGAAATCTTGTTTTCCTTCAACGCCTGAATATCCGTGCCATCGCGGAACTGCCCTTTCCGCTCGCCGAAGCGCAGCCAGTAATACGGCAGGCCGCGCCCGTCCTCGCGGGCGTCGATCGTCAGGCCGAAATCGAGCTTGCCCTGGGATGTCACCTGGATGCCCTGCACGTCCTTCGGCTCGCAATTCGGAAAATTGAGATTGAGGAACGTGCCGTCCGGAAGATCCACGTCGCTCAGCTTGCGGATCAGATCCGGGGCGTAGGATTCAGCCACTTCCCAAGGAGCGTAGCGGCCGTTCTCCCGGCGTACCGCCTGGCTGAGCGCGAAGGAGCGCACACCCTGAAGCGTCCCCTCGATCGCGCCGGCGACCGTGCCGGAATAGGTGACGTCATCCGCCATGTTGGCGCCGTCATTGACGCCCGAAAGCACCAGATCCGGCTTTTCCGGCAGGATTTCGCGGATGCCCATGATGACGCAATCGGTCGGCGTGCCGCGGAGAGCAAAGCGCTTTTCCCCCGCCTTGCGGAGCCGGAGCGGTTCGGACAAGGTCAGCGAATGGGCAAGGCCGCTCTGGTCGGTCTCGGGCGCGACGATCCAGACATCGTCCGAAAGCGTCCTTGCGATGCGCTCCAGCACCGCAAGGCCTTCGGCGTGAATGCCATCGTCATTGGTCAGAAGGATACGCATCAGGCCGCACGCTCGATCTTGGTGATCCCACCCATATACGGCAGAAGCGCGTCCGGAATTGTGACCGAGCCGTCCTCGTTGAGATAGTTTTCCATGATCGCGATCAGGCAGCGACCAACGGCGACGCCGGAACCGTTCAGCGTGTGGACGAATTTCAGGTTCTTCTCGTCCTTCTGCCGATAACGCGCATTCATGCGGCGCGCCTGGAAATCGCCGCAGACGGAGCAGGACGAGATTTCGCGATAGGTATCCTGGCCCGGCAACCATACCTCGATGTCATAGGTCTTGCGCGAGCCGAAACCCATGTCCCCGGTGCAGAGCGTCATCGTGCGGAAATGCAGGCCGAGACGCTTCAGCATGTTCTCGGCGCACTCGGTCATGCGCTCGTGCTCGGCGACCGAGCTTTCCTGGTCGGTGATCGAGACGAGTTCGCACTTCCAGAACTGATGCTGGCGCAGCATGCCGCGCGTATCGCGGCCGGCCGAACCGGCTTCCGAACGGAAGGACGGCGTGAGCGCCGTGAAGCGCAGCGGCAGCTTCTCCTGCTCCAGCACCTCGCCCGAGACGAGATTGGTCAGCGTCACCTCCGCCGTCGGGATCAGCCACCGGCCGTCGGTCGTGCGGAACAGGTCCTCGGCGAATTTCGGGAGCTGGCCGGTGCCGTACATGGCCTCGTCGCGCACCATCAGCGGCGACGAGACTTCCGTGTAGCCATGCTCGGTCGTGTGCATGTCGATCATGAACTGACCAAGCGCCCGCTCCAGCTTGGCGAGCGGGCCAGTCAACACCGTGAAACGGGCGCCGGAAAGCTTTGCGGCGCGCTCGAAATCCATATAGCCGAGCGCCTCGCCGATTTCGAAATGCTCCTTCGCCGCGTGGTTCCAGCGCGGCCTCTCGCCGACCACATGCTTCACTACGTTGTCGTGCTCGTCCTTGCCGACAGGCACGTCGTCGAGCGGGATATTCGGAATGCGCGACAGGGCATCGTCGAGGGCAGACACCACCTCGCGCTCCTCCTGCTCGGCGGCCGGCAGCGTGTCCTTGATCTGCGCGACCTCGGCCTTCAGCCTCTCGGCGAGCTCGGTGTTCTTCTGCGCCATGGCCGCGCCGATCTCCTTGGAGGCGGCGTTGCGGCGGGACTGCATGTCCTGGACCTTCTGGATGACGGAGCGGCGCTTGTCGTCCAGCGCCAGAAGGGTCGTCGCCATGGGTTCGGCGCCACGTTTCCTCAGCGCTTCGTCCAAAGCCCCGTCGTTTTCACGTATCCACTTGATATCGAGCATCGTTCGGCCTCTCATTGCAGGTCTCCCGACACGCAGCGGTTCGGGATGGCGCCATGCAATAAACAAAACTCAAAGCGCGCCGCAATGATCAATTCCGACGCGCTTCGGATAAGAACACCGCCTGTCCGGCAAGAAGACGAAGGCTCAGGCCTCGTCGGTCGTCGCAAGGTCCGAAGTCGCCTCCTTTTCAAGCGACTCTTCGGCCCGCCTGCGCTCGACGAGTCGGGCGGCGTAGATGGAAATTTCGTAGAGAAGGATGGTCGGCAGCGCAAGGCCGATCTGGGACATGGGATCGGGCGGCGTCAGGACGGCCGCGACGATGAAGGCGATGACGATCGCGAACTTGCGCTTCTGCCTCAGCCACTCGCTGGTCAGCAGACCGACGCGGGCAAGCAGCGTGGTGACAACCGGAAGCTGGAAGACCAGCCCGAAGGACAACACCAGCGTCATGATGAGGCTCAGATATTCCGAGACGCGCGGCAGGAGCGAAATCCCGAGCTCGCCTTCGGTCGGAGCCTGCTGCATGGCCAGGAAGAACCACATGACCATGGGGGTGAAGAAGAAATAGACGAGCGCGCCGCCCATCAGGAACAGGACCGGCGATGCCACGAGAAACGGCAGGAAAGCCTGCCTTTCGTTCTTGTAGAGGCCGGGCGCCACGAACTTGTAGAGCTGCGATGCGATCACCGGAAAGGCAATCACCAGCGCGCCGAACATGGCGACCTTCACCTGCGTGAAGAAAAACTCCTGCGGAGCGGTGTAGATCAGCTCGGACTTTGCAAGATCGAGCCCCGCCCAAAGGACCGCCCACTTGTAGGGCACCACGAGCAGGTTGAAGAGCTGCTTGGCGAAATAGAAGCAGACGATGAAGGCGACGAAAAATGCGCCGATAGACCAGATCAGCCGGGTGCGCAGCTCCATGAGGTGCTCGATGAGCGGCTGCGGCTTGTCTTCGTAATCACCGCTCATGCGTCACCCTTCGGGGTCTCTGTCTTCTTCGCCGCGCGCTTGCGGGCCGGAGCCTTCACCGCCGCCTCTTCCGTGGCCTGTATCGTCGGCGCAGGCTTTGCCGGACGGCTGCGTTTCGGCGTCTCCGATACGGAAGAAGCGACCGCGGACGCCGGTTCTGCGACCGGGGCCGGGCTCGCCTTAGCAGGAGCGGTCTTGCGCACCGGCTTCGGCTTCCCGGCGACGGGGGCCGACGCTTCCGGAACGGCTGGAGCCGGTTCCGCGGCGGGCTTTACCCTGGCGGCGGCCTTGCGTGCGGGCTTCGCCTTTCCGGCATCCGCAGCGGGCGCGGTCGGGTCTGCGGCAGCCGGCGCCGCCTGTGCGGACGCAGATGCCGGAGCCGTTGCGGTCGCCGGCGCCGATGGCGAATTCATGGCGGGCAACGGGAAATTGGCGGGAACTTCCGGAACCGGATCACCCGAAGACGACCCCTCGACCGCCTGCTGTGCTTCGACATCGGCCCCAGCGGCTGCGGGTGAAGGAACCTGCGTCGCCTTTTCCAGATCCGCACGGATCTCCTGCCCCATCTGCCGCAGCGGATTGATGGCGTCGCGCAACGCATTGGTGGGGTTCAGACGTTGGGCATCCGAGATCGTCTTGCGGACGTCGTCAAGTTCCGACTCCCGCAGGGCCTCATCGAATTGCGTACGAAATTCGCCGGCCATCTTGCGCAGATTGGCCGTCATCTTGCCAAACGCCCTGAGCATGGGCGGCAAGTCCTTCGGGCCTACGACGACAATCAGCACGATGGCGATGACGAGTAGCTCGGTCCAGCCGATATCAAGCATTCAACGAGGCTCCTGGAACCCTCACCCCGATCCTTACGACCGGCCGGTTTCCTTGACCTCTTCAGGCTTGTGATCGACAGTCTTCGCCGTCGTCGCTTCCTGGGCGTCGTCGTCGGTCATGCCCTTCTTGAAGCTCTTGATGCCTTTTGCGACGTCGCCCATCAATTCCGGAATCTTGCCGCGTCCGAAGAGAACGAGCACGATGACCAGAACGATCAGCCAATGCCACACACTAAAAGAACCCATAGTCCAACTCCATTAGAACCGTGTATTCGATGTAAGCTCTTTATGATGCTTTTTCAAACACCAAAATGTCCTCGGGCGCGACCGATATCGAGACATCGTCAACGCCTGCCGGCAACCGGTCGGCGCGAATGCGGGCGCAGATCGGTTCCTCCATGCCGGGCACCGCAAGCGTCACGAATTCCACCACGCCCAGGAACCGCCGGGACAGAATGCGCGCCGGGGCAGAGCCGCCTGCAGGCCCCACGTCGACATCCGACAGGCGAACCGCGACGGAGACGGCCCTGCCCTCGCCGATGCCGCTCGCCGATGCGCTTCCGAGCGGCGTCGCCACCATGCCGGCTTTCACCGCGCCGCCGAACTCGTTGATTTCCGAGAAGAAGCCGGCGGCGAACAGGTTTACGGGCCGGCGATAGAGCTCTTCCGGCGTGCCCTGCTGCACCAGACGGCCGTCCCTCAGAAGGGCGATCCGGTCGGCCATCCGCATCGCCTCCTCGGCATCATGCGTGACGACGATCACGGTCGCGCGGCTTTCCTTGAGGATCGCCAGCGTATCGGTGCGGATGGCATCCTTTAACCGGGAATCGAGGCCGGAAAAGGGCTCGTCCATCAAAAGCACGCCGGGCCGGGGCGCGAGCGCGCGGGCCAGCGCGACACGCTGCTGCTCTCCGCCGGAAAGCGCATGCGGATATTTTTCCGCGTAGTGCGACAAGCCGACGCGCTCCAGCGCCATGCCGGCTTCCGCGACAGCCTCCCTGGAGGAAAGAGCGGTCAGCCCGAAACGGACGTTTTCCAGAACGGTCATGTGCGGGAAAAGTGCGAAATCCTGGAACACCAACCCGACACCGCGCTTTTCCGGCGGGAGAAAATCCTTCGGGCCGGCCACGTCCCGTCCGTCTATGACGATCCGTCCGTGGCTTTGCGCTTCCAGTCCGGCCGCGATGCGGAGCAATGTCGTCTTGCCGGAGCCGGAAGGACCGAGCAGGCACAGGACCTCGCCCGGTTCGGCCGCCAGCGAAATGCCGAAAAGCGTTTCCTTGCCGTGATAGGAGTGACGGATATCCTCGAAAACCAGCCGCGACGCAAAAGTCACGTTGCTCCTTCGTCTGGTCTCTCTGCTGGCTGACTGCGCCGGTATGCTCATCCCACTGCCCGTCCACACCCGGAAAGCGGGCTCCAAGAAGATATGAGGCTATTCCTCCGCATCCCCTCCCGGTGTCAAGAGGCCCAGTTCCTCCAGATCGAGCTGCGTGATCGGGTCCTCGTCGTCGGCAAGCTCGTCAACATTCGGCGGAATGGGGATTGTGAAGCCCGGCGGGATGCGGCCGGACAACAGTCCCGCCCCCTTCAATTCTTCGAGACCAGGCAGATCTCGCAGTTCCTCCAGTCCGAAATGGTCCAGGAAATCGGACGTCGTGCCGAGCGTCACGGGCCGGCCGGGCGTGCGCCGGCGGCCACGGAAACGCACCCATCCGGCCTCCATCAGCACGTCCAGCGTGCCCCTGGATGTCTGGACGCCGCGGATTTCCTCGATCTCGGCACGGGTCACCGGCTGGTGATAGGCGATGATGGCGAGCACTTCGAGTGCCGCGCGCGACAATTTCCTCGCTTCGTTGTCATCCTTACGGATGACGAAGGAAAGGTCGGCCGCCGTGCGGAAGGCCCACCGGTCGCCAGTCCTGATCAGGTTGACGCCGCGCGGGGCGTAGGCATCAACGAGCCGTTGCATGACGGCGCCGACATCGGTGCCGCGGGGCAGGCGCTCGGCGAGGAAGGCTTCCGAAACCGGCTCCGCCGAGGCGAAGACCAGTGCTTCGGCGATCCGCTCCACTTCCATCAACGAAAAAGGCTCGAGCCCGGCATCTTCCTCCGGCGCAACCGGCAGGTCCTCTTCCTCGTGCGGCTTCAATCAGTGTCTCCCGTGCCGGGTTGCGGCGGGGCCGGCTTGCGCGGCCCTGTCCCCTTGCGCAGGTAGATCGGCTGGAAGGCGCCGTCCTGACGAATTTCGAGCTTGCCCTCGCGCACCAGTTCCAGGGACGCGGCGAAGGCGCTGGCCGTCGCGGTAACCCTGTCTTCCGGCGGAAGGTAGGGGAGCAGATAGTGCTGCAGGGCCGTCCAGTCGGCGATCTCGCCCAACATGCGGGTCAGGAGTTCGCGGGCGTCGACAAGCGACCAGACCTTGCGCTTCTCGATCGTGACCTGGGTAACCGCATTGCGCTGGCGCAGGTTCGCATAGGCCGAAAGCAGGTCGTAAAGGGTCGCATCGAAAGCGGACTCGATGCGATGGGGAATATGCTCCGGCGCGCCGCGGGCGAAGACATCCCGCCCGAGGCGGTTGCGGTTGACGAGGCGGGTCGCCGCTTCGCGCATGGCCTCCAGGCGCTTGAGGCGGAAGGCGAGCGTCGCGGCCATTTCCTCGCCGCTCGGGCCGTCGTCGCCCTTCGCCTGCTGCGGAATGAGGAGCTTCGACTTGAGGTAGGCGAGCCAGGCCGCCATCACGAGATAATCCGCCGCAAGCTCGATGCGCACCCGCCGGGCGCTCTCGACGAACTGCAGATATTGCTCAGCCAGCGCCAGAACCGAGATGCGGGCAAGATCGACCTTCTGGTTGCGGGCAAGATGGAGCAGCAGGTCCAGCGGCCCTTCGAAGCCGCCGACATCGATCATCAATCCCGGCTCGTCCGTCGCCCGTTCGGCTCCCTGCCAGAGCTTGTCCATCGGAATGGCATCCTGCGATGTGTTCATGGCCATTCCAAACCTCTTGTTCCCAAAGGCCATCAGGAGACGGCAAGCAGTCCGTGAAATTCGGCGCGGACGGCCTGCTCGTCGGCACCGTCGCCCGGTCCGAAGGCCGCCTCCACCGCACGGGCGCGCCTCAGCGCCTCGCCAGCAAGCGGGATCGCTTCCTTCACCACCGCCTTCATTTCCTCCATGAGGCCGTTGCAATGCAAGACGATATCGCAACCGCCCCCAACGATTCTCGCCGCGCGCTCGCCGATCGTGCCCTTCAACGCATTCATCGACGTATCGTCGGACATCAGCAGGCCGTCGAAACCGATATGGCCGCGGATGATCTCCTCGATCACCTTGCGGGAAATGGTCGCCGGCTCGTCGGGATCGATGGCCGTGAAGACGATATGGGCGCTCATCGCCATCAGCTCGTCCTTCATGGCTGCGAAGGGCAGAAAATCATGCGCCTCCAGCTCGGCACGCGAAGCGGCGACGACGGGAAGCTCGTGATGGGAATCCGCCATGCCGCGGCCGTGGCCCGGCATGTGTTTCATGACAGGCAGCATGCCGCCGGCCTTGAGCCCTTCCGCCCCCGCCCTGCCCATCTCGGAAACCGCCTTCGGATCGAAACCATAGGCACGGTCGCCGATGACATTGCTCGCCCCTTCGACCGGCACGTCGAGAACCGGCAGGCAATCGACGTTGATGCCGAACTTCTTCAGATCGAAAGCATGCAGGCGCGACATCAGCCAGGCGGCGCGCAGCCCCTTTTCGCGGTCCCCGCGGTAGAGTTCGCCCAACACGGCGGCAGAAGGATAGCGCTCGATCATCGGCGGGCGGATGCGCTGCACGCGCCCTCCTTCCTGATCGATCAGTACCGGCGCATCCGGCCGGCCGACGCTATCGCGCATGGCCGCCACGAGATCCGCGATCTGCGCCGGCTCAACGCAGTTGCGGGCAAAGAGGATGAAGCCCCAGGGCCGTTCGTCCCTGTAGAGGGAGATTTCGTCCGGAGTGAGTGTCGGGCCGCTGGAGCCCAGGATCATTGCTTTTGATTCGCTCATGGTCCGACCATAGAGGATTGGGGGACAACGAAAAACGGGGCGCCAGACGCCCCGTTCGATCTTCGCAGGCCAGGCCCCTTATCTGGCGACCAGGCAACTCCCGCCGGCGGCGCGGTAGCGTTCGCAAAGCGCGACGGCGTCGTTCTTGCTGCCAGCCGGGATGCGGACGCGGTAGAAGGTTCCCTTGCCGGCAATCTCGGCGGCCTTGATATCGACACCCCGTCCGCCGATCACGCCGCCGAACTTCGACGACAGGCTCTGATAGGATTTCTGGGCTTCCGCCTGGGAGGGCAGCGAAGCGATCTGGATCACATAACCGCCGTCGCCGACTGAGGCGGTTTGCGCGGAGGCAGCCGGAGCGGCATTCGGGGCGCGGACATTGCCCTGATCCGTCACGGCGGCGACCACGTTGACCGGCTGTTCGGCCGGGCGCGCGATCGGGACCGGAGCCTTGACCACGGCCGCGGGCGCGGAGGCCTGGGCAGGCACCTCCGCAGCAGGCGCAGCTTCAGCCGGAGCAGCCTGGAGCGGAGCCGACGCAGCGGCAGGCGCAGCAGGAGCCGAGACCGGGATGGCACCGGCGGTTCCGGCATTCGGCGCAGCGGGAGCCGGATGAGCCTGAACGGGTGCTGCCGGAGCCGAGGCCGGAGGATGCTGCGACACCGCCGCGACTTCCGCAGGCTTCGTCCCGGCCGCCGGGACCTTTCCGGGTTCAGACGCAGCCAATGCCGGAGTCGGGACTTCCTGCTCCACCAGCTTGCCATCCGGTCGGACGATCATCGTCTTGACCTTGCGCGGCATGACCGCCACCGGCTGCTGCGCGCCTGAGACGGCGGCCTGTTCCTGCTGCTGCGGCAGGAGACGCGGATCGTCGGTTTCTCCGATATCGGTCGGCTCGATGTCGTTTTCGCCCTCGAGAGGCAGCGTATCGGGCATCAGCGTCTTCTGGACGACGTCCACCGGCTCCTCGTTGGAGGAGATCAGCGACTGCTGCTTCGGCTCCTGCGACGCGACGCCCGCAACACGGTCATAAACGGCCTTGTCCTGATTGGGCACGGTCTTGCCGCCCGGATTTTCCGGGGCAATCTTCACCGGATCGGGGTCGGCGGCGATCACCACGGGCTCGCCGCCCGATACGACGGCCGAAACACCGTTGCCAAGCCAGGCATAGGCACCGACACCACCGAGAACGACGACACCCGCCAGTGCCAGGGGCACGGCCCATCTGCCGATGGCGGAGCGGCGCGCGGTTTCCACCGTCGCGACGTAATCGGCCTCTGCATATTGCAGCTCTTCATGATCGGCCTGCGGCAGGGGGGCCGCAAGGCTGCGACGGAAATCCTCCTCCAGAGCCCGCTCGAAATCGTCGAGATCGGCAAGGTTCGTCTGCCGGCCGGCCTGTCCGGCGGCTGCATTCGCAGAGGTGGCGATATCGATTTCCGGCTTGCGGGCCGGTGCCGCATCCGCCTTGTCCGGCGTCATCAGCAGCGTAGCAAGCTCGGCATCGATATCAAGGTCGTATTCCGGCCGATAGACCTGGGGCTGTTCCGGCTCCTCCACCGGCAATGCCGGGACATCGAGTTCGGCGATCGCCTCTACCTGATCTTCGGAATCGGCGATCTGGGCAGGATCGAATGGCAGGTCCGTCACTTCCGCATCGTCTGCCGCTTCGGCAGCCGCGGGTGTGGCTGCCACAGCCGCAGCAGCCGCGACGGCCACGGGCGCAACCTGCTCCACCGGCGCTTCCGGCCTGGGAGCGGCGACCTCAGGCCTCGGAGCCGCTGCGACGACCTTCTCCGGCTGGGTGCGGGTCTCTTCCACGACAATATCGGCAAGGTCGAGTTCCAGATCATCGAGCGCCAGCTCGAACTCCTCGTCGGAGAACGGGTCTTTTTCCTCGACAGCCGGAACCTTGGCCGCCGGAGCCACGGGGGCTTCGACCACCGGCAATACCGGCTCGACGAAGGCGGCCTGCGCAACCGGCGCAGACGAGACGGCCTCTTTCGGCTTCGCGTCGGCGGCCGATACCTCGTAGCGCTGGACGTCGTAGATCAGTTCGTCAAGCGCGGAGAACCGATCCTCCGCCTGTGCCGGCTCGGCGACCGCAGCAACGGGCGCTGCTGAAGGGGCAGTAGACGCAACCTCGACGGAAACGACAGGCCGGGAAGCGGGAGAAACCGCCGGCGCAGGGACCTCGGCAACGGAAACCGGCTCCTGCGGTGCGGCTGGAAAATCCTCCCGAGCCGACAGACCGGCGGCATGCTCACCAAGTTCCGGCGCAGCAGGCTCCTGTCGTGGAGCAGCCGGCATCGACGCGCGAGCAAAATTGGCAAGCGGCATGCGGAAACCGGGAACGTAACCGCTCCCGGCCTTCGGCGCAGGCACCGCTTCGGATTCCGTCTCGACAATCGCCTCCGCGCCGATCGAGCTTTCAAGCTCTGCGGCAAGATCGAATTCGTCGAGAAGCTGTTCTTCCGGGGCCGGCGCCGCATGCCCGACCGGCGGGACAGGCACGACCGCAGAAACATCAGCGGGATCGAAGGCGGGTTCGACACGGTCGGCCTGCGGGAGAGGCCGGGCGACAACCTCGACGGCCGGCTCGACATAGGCCGCCGCGGGCGGTTCTTCATCGCCGAAACCGAAATCGTCGAGATCCTCCACCTCGCCTACCGGCAAAGGAGAAGCCGGCGACGTTTCCGCAGCGTTGGGAACGACCGGAACGAAATCCCACTCTTCGGCTTCCGGCGAGTGACGGGGAGCATCCGCCGGCTGACCGGAAACGGAAACAGCAGGCGCCGGCTCTTCGGAGCCATAAGGCGCATCGTCCAGAGCGATATCGTGAACGGGATCGAGACGCGGCGCATCATAGCGCTCGAACTCGCGCAGGAGTTCGTCTTCGAGATTGAGCGCGGGCTCGCGCCGCGATTGAGACGCGGCGTCGCCCGACGCTGCGTGTTTTTGTGCAGGCCGATCCTCGTAACCTACGATGCGGGCGAGTTCTGCCAGCGGGTCGTCATCGGCAAAGAAATCCGGCAAATCATTCCGGCTACGCGCAAGGTTGTTATCTGCCATTACCTCGTCCACTCACCTACACTAGAACACATATGCCAGTGCAATGTGGGGAAATGGTGGCGTTTTTTACCGCATTTCTTCCGGTGCCGCAGTGCCTGTGATCGTAAGTCCTGACTTCAAAACAGAGGCGACTGCATGCACCAGCCCAAGCCTGGCAATGCTCAATTCTCGGTTTTTATCGTTAACAAAACGTAATTCAGGTTGTTCCTTGCCCTTATTCCAGTGGGCGTGGAAGAAACTTGCCAGATCGTAGAGGTAGAAAGCAAGCCGATGCGGCTCCTGCGCAAGGGCTGCAGCCTCAATAATCCTGGGATATTCGGCAAGCTTGGCGACGAGCTGCAACTCGTTGGGGTCCGCGATCAGATCGACCGATGCGGGAAGATCGAGCGAATCAAAATCGAGATCCGGAAACGCTTCCTTCGCCTGGCGGAAGACCGATGCGCAGCGCGCATGCGCATACTGCACATAGAAGACCGGATTGTCCTTCGACTGCTCGGTCACCTTGGCGAAATCGAAGTCGAGGGGCTCGGAACTCTTGCGATAGAGCATCATGAAACGCACCGCATCGCGCCCGACCTCGTCGACCACGTCGCGCAGGGTCACGAAATTTCCGGAACGCTTGGACATCTTCACCGGCTCGCCATTCCGGAACAGCTTGACGAGCTGGCAGAGAAGAACGGTGAGCTTGGCCTTGCCGCCGGATACGGCGCGCGCCAGCGCTTCGAGACGCTTCACGTAACCGCCATGGTCGGCCCCGAGCACATAGATCATCTCGTCGTAGCCGCGGTCGTACTTGTCCTTGAAATACGCGACGTCGGCCGCGAAATAGGTGTAGCTTCCATCCGACTTGATCAGCGGCCTGTCGATATCGTCGCCCACTTCGGTGGACCGGAACAGCGTCTGCTCGCGGTCCTCCCAATCCTCCGGCAACTGCCCCTTCGGCGGCGGCAGCGTCCCCTTGTAGACATGTCCCTTGAAGGTCAGATCGTTGATCGCCTGACGGATGCTCTGGGCTCCGTTCGCATGCAGCGTGCGTTCCGAGAAGAAGACGTCGTGATGGACGTTCAAGGCCTCCAGATCGTCGCGAATCATCGCCATCATGGCGTCGATCGCCTTGTCCTTGACGATCGGCAGCCAATCCTCCTCCGGCATATTGTGCAGCCGCGGGCCGTATTCAGCCGCGAGCTCCTGCCCGACCGGCACCAGATAATCACCTGGATAGAGCCCCGAGGGGATCTCGCCGATGTTTTCGCCAAGCGCCTCCCGGTAACGCAGGAAAACCGAACGGGCGAGCACGTCGATCTGGCTGCCGGCATCGTTGATGTAATATTCCTTGGTCACGTCATAACCGGCGAACTCCATGAGGTTCGCAAGCGCATCGCCCACAACGGCGCCGCGGCAATGGCCGACATGCATCGGACCGGTGGGGTTGGCCGAAACATATTCGACGTTCGCCCTCCTCCCGGCCCCCACCCCGGAGCGGCCGTAGCTCAGGCCTTCCCTGACCATTCCCGCGAGCACCCGCTGCCAGTAGCCGGTCGAAAGACGAATGTTGATGAAACCGGGACCCGCGACCGAAACCTCGCTGATATCCGCGTCGCTGCGCAGCGCCGCGGCGATAATATCGGCCAAAGCGCGCGGATTGGTGCCGAGCGACTTCGCCAGCACCATGGCTGCATTGGTCGCGACATCACCGTGGCTCTGGTCCCGCGGCGGCTCGACCGCGACACGGCCGAAATCGACGTCGCTTCGCTTTTCCTTGATGATATCAAGAGTTTCCAAAGCGTTCTTAATTCTTGTGTCGAAGTCGGCGAACAGATTCATGTCACTCATCCGCGCGGGGCGCGCCGCGCGGGCCCTTGAAAAGCCGTTGTTATTGGCCGGGTGCCTAGCGCAAATCGGGGGTGTGGTCAAACAGCTCGCCATGCGCCTTGATGGCGTATGTATCGGTCATGCCGGCCAGATAGTCCCCGACATGCCGCGCCCTCGCCGTCTCGCCAAGCCCGGAGATGTGATTAACCCAGTAGTGGCTGCGCATCAGCGTCGGGTCGTCCATGTAGGCCCTGAAGAGATCCGAGACGATCTGCGCGGCGCCGGCCCGGATGCGCATGATGTCCGGATGACGATAGATGCGGGAGAAGAGAAGCCTCTTGATGCAGCGGTCCGTCTCGGCCATCTCCGCGGAAAAGGTCGCGATCACATGATCGGCGGCCCGGATATCGGCAGCATTTTGCGGCTTCAGGGCCTTCAGATTGTCCTGCGCGACGCCGATCACATCCTCGACCATGCGGGTGATCTGCCGACGCGTCATCTCATAGGTGAAACGGCTCGATTCGAGGTACGGATAACGCTCCCTCACCTCCGCCATCAGACCCGCCAGGAAGGGGACCTCTTCAAGCATGTCGAAGGTGAGGAGGCCGGAGCGCAGCCCGTCATCGATATCGTGGGTGTTGTAGGCGATATCGTCGGCAATCGCGGCGACCTGCGCCTCAAGGCTGGCATAACTTGCCAGTTCCAGATCGTGCAGCTCGCAATAGTCCCGGATCGGCTGCGGCACCGGACCGTGTGTGCCCTTGCCATCCTTCGTCAGCAGCGGACCGTTGTGCTTGACCAGGCCTTCCAGGCTCTCCCATGTGAGATTGAGCCCGTCGAAATCCGCATAACGGCGCTCGAGCTTGGTGACGACCCGGAGCGATTGCGCATTGTGGTCGAACCCGCCATAGGGCTTCAGCATCTCGTCGAGCGCGTCCTCGCCCGTGTGGCCGAAGGGCGTATGGCCGAAATCATGCACCAGCGCGACGCCTTCGGCCAAGTCCTCGTCCAGCTTCAGGGCGCGCGCCAGGGCGCGCGCGATCTGCGCCACCTCGATCGTATGGGTCAGCCGCGTGCGGTAATGGTCGCCATCCGGGCTGATGAAGACCTGCGTCTTGTGCTTCAACCGGCGGAACGCCGTGGTATGGACGATCCGGTCGCGGTCGCGCTGGAATTCCGAGCGCGTCAGGCTGCTTTCCTCCGGGAACATCCGGCCGCGCGACGCCCAGGGATTGGCGGCATAGGCCGCGCGCTCGCCGCTGCCGAACCCCAGCACCCCGGTATCGATCATCATGCCTTCACCTGTCTGTTCGCGTGCAGCCAGCCCATTGACGCGCCGTTCACGTCTTCATACCTATAGTTCAGCCGCGCGCAATGCCGGTGACGGTTTATCTCCGGGCATTACCCGGAACTCACTGTGTCAGCCCCGGGCCTTGAACCCGGCAGGAGACGGATATGGATGCAAGTGTAACTCTCTCGGATGCAGCGGCAAAGCGCATCGCCGAAATCGTCGCCGGCGAAACCGGCAAGCAGGCGCTTCGGGTTTCGGTCGAAGGCGGCGGCTGTTCCGGCTTTTCCTACAAGTTCGATCTCGCCGGAGCCCCCGAGGCCGACGACCTCATCGTCGCCAACGGCAATGCCAAGGTGCTGATCGACAGCCTCTCGCTGGTCTATATGGCCGGCTCCGAGATCGACTTCGTCGACAATCTGCTCGGCCAGTCCTTCCAGATCCGGAATCCGAATGCCGTCGCAAGCTGCGGCTGCGGGACCAGCTTCTCCATCTGATATCGATCAGGCTGATATCGATCAGGCGCGGCCACTTTGGCCTTCCCAACGCTTCCTCTTGCGATAAAAGAGGAAGCGGAAAGACGGAAGGACGAGGCCATGAAGATCGCCACCTGGAACATCAACGGCGTCAAGGCGCGCATCGACAACCTGCGCCAGTGGCTCACCGATTCCCAGCCCGACATCGTCTGCCTGCAGGAGATCAAATCCGTCGACGAGGCCTTTCCGCGGCTGGAGATCGAGGCGCTCGGCTATCATGTCGAAACCCATGGCCAGAAGGGCTTCAACGGGGTGGCGCTGCTGTCGAAGGTGCGGCCGGACGAGGTGCTGCGCGGCCTGCCCGGCGGCGAAGGAGACGAACAGTCGCGCTATATCGAAGGCGTCTTTTCCGTGCCGGGAGGAGCGATCCGCGTCGCCTCCATCTACCTTCCGAACGGCAATCCGCCCGATGATCCGGTGAAGTATCCCTACAAGCTCGCGTGGATGGAGCGGCTGCGCCAGCATGCGCGCAACTGCCTGCTGCTGGAAGAACCGCTGATTCTCGCCGGCGACTACAACGTCATTCCCCAGCCTCACGATTGCTTCGACCCGGCCGTATGGGCGACGGATGCGCTTTTCCTGCCCGAAACGCGCGCCGCCTTCCGCCGGCTTGAAAACCTCGGTTTCGTCGACGCGGTCCGCGCCACGACGGACGCCACCAAGCTCTATTCGTTCTGGGACTACCAGGCAGGCGCCTGGCAGAAGAACAACGGCATCCGCATCGACCACCTCCTCCTGTCACCGGAGGCGGCGGACCGTCTCAGATCCACGGCCATCGAAAAGCATGTGCGGGCCTGGGAAAAACCCTCCGACCATGTACCGGTCGTGGGAGTATTCGATTTCGGCTGATTCCCCCGGCGAAAGAGAGCGCCGCCTATTCGGCGCCCTGGGCAAACTGCTGGGAGAGCGCGACCGCGCCGCGACGATCCTCTTCGCCGGCCACGGAGAAGGCCTGCTCCTGCAACTGCTGCATCCAGACACAGTCCTTCGGAACGCATTTGTCGAGCGCCGCCGTCATGAAGGCAAGGCCGCGCACCGTCTGGCCTTCCTGAAACAGCACATTGCCGAACACCGCCATAGCGCCGGGATGCCCATTCCGGCGAGCCTGGTTCAGCCATTTCTTCGCCTGCTGGATGTTGGCGCCGCCGCCCTCGCCCGAAAGCATCATCTTGGCGAGCTGGAACTGCGCCTCCGCCACGCCGAAGGTCGACGCGACCTGGAAATAAAGCTGACGCGCCTGCGAAAGATCGGGCTTGATCGGGCTGCCGGGAATGCCGCGGCGGTAATAGTTGGCCAGGGACAGAAGCGCGTTGATGAAGAAGCCGGTGTCCTCCGAACCGGGCTCGACACCCTGGGCGGCGATCTCGTTATAGATCTTGAAGGCTTCGAAATCGTCCTTCGCCACCCCATCGCCATAGGCATACATGTTGGCGAGCGCCCAGCGCGAACCCGTGTGGCCCTTCTCGGCAGCGTAACGATAGGCCTCGACCGCATCTTCCTTCTGGCCGTTCTTGTAGGCCTTGAAGCCGAATTTAAAGAGGTCGAAGGGGCCGGATTCCTTGGTAACACCCGATTTGATGTCAAAAGCCGCAGCCGATCCCGCCAGAACCGAGGCGAGCGACATTCCAAGAAGCAATACTCTCAAGGATACTATGTCAGACTTCGGCATGTTTCAGTTTCTTTCACTCCGCGCGCGGTTACCTACCGCAGCCCGAGTTTTGCCCGCCGCCGGAAAAGGGTACGTCCGGGAATTTCCGGTGCCTGCTCCTCCCGAGCGACGAACGAAACTGTAGGTGCCGTTTTCGGCAAGACTTGGACCCGATGCCGCAGCTTTCGCCGCAAAACAGAACGGCATCAGAATCCGTCCGCCAGTGCCCAAAAAGCCCAGCTTTTCATTAAGAAACCCGCCCATGATGCTCCAATTGCACGCCCCGCCCCCGCGGTCCGCGTCTGTTACCCCTCTACCGCTGCGCCCCGTTTGTGGCGGGAAATGGACAGAACGCCCCCTCTCAAGACGCCTGACAATAGTCCCCCAAAAGTGTTGCGAAATCGTCACAACTTGAGCGGCTAATCTTCTTCATCATGAATCATTCTTCAACGCACCAGAAAAAGCCCGGCAGTTGCCGGGCTTTCACTTCGGAATGCTTTGGGATCAGAACCTGATTTTGAGCGATGTCGAGAGCGCCGCCACCAGGTCGTCGTCGAACTCGTAGGCCGCCTCGTCGCCGGCAGCGACGCCATCGATCGTCGTTGCATTGGAATCCCCGCCGGTCAGGATGCCGATCACGCCTCCGAGGCGTATCTCGACGTTCTTGTTCGGGGAATAGGCAATGCCGGCGCCGAACAGCCAGCTATCCGTCTGGGCACCGAATTCCTGCGATGTGCCGCGGTCCCAGGTGACGCTGACCGCGCCGCTCCACTGCTCATTGAATTTATGACCGATACCGCCGGTGATCGTCCAGCCGTCGCGGTAGCCAAGGTCGAGAGAGGTGATCTCGACGCCGCTATTGTAGAACGGGATGCGCTGCAACTGGCTCCAGTCCGTCCACTTGACCGAACCGAAGGCAAGCCAGTCCGGGGCGATGCCCGATTGAAGCTTCAATTCCACGGCATCGGGCATCCTGGCCGATCCCTCGACGGGAATGACGAGCCCCCCAAGCGGGTGGACAAAGGCCGGCACCTGCGTCAGGTCGACCGTTCCGGTGACCTCCTTGAGCTTGACTTCGCTGTAGTACATCAAGCTGGCCCGCAGAGCGTATTCCGGAATTTCGTACGCCACACCGGCCCGCCAGCCCCAGCCGTCCCCCTCGAGATCGAGACGGCCAACGCCTGAAGCCGCGAAACCGATCGCCTCCGGCGGCACCAGCAGACGTTCCTTGAAGCCGTCCATCTCCAGATAGTTGACGCCGCCGATGACGCGGAGCTGCCCCGGCCCCATATCGAAACGGTAGGAGCAAGTCAGAGCGTAGTTGTCGCTGTTGACCTTGGTCTCCATGTTGTCGCTTGCGCCCGCCCAGCGCGCGCCCGGATTGGTATGGGCTCCATAGGGCTGCGAATAGTCGAACATGCAGTCCGCCGCGTCGCCGATCGCCGCCTTGACGCCGATACGCGGAGACCAATAGTTCTCGCTGTCGTCCGCCGAAGTGGAATATCCCGGGATCGCATTGAGATTGCCGTTGGCGGGATAGATATCCCGCACGTTCTTCAGCTTGCGCTGCGGCATCACGAAAGTTGACGTGGATTCGACTGCGAACTGCGAGGGATCGAAAAGCAGATCGATATTGTAACCGCCCCGCTCAAGCCCCCCTGCCAGGGCCTGCGACTGAAGGGCGCACCCCGCCGCCATCGCCCAAAGCCCCCTCCTCACGTATTTATTTATCATAGTTGCTCCCACTCCCTGTCACTCCCTGGTAAGTGATCGGAATCACTGTAGATGTCCCCTTTCAAAAGACAACTTTCGGCTGTCGGGCTTCTCGCAGTGCAAAAACGTGACAGATTTACGTAAAAAACTCTGGAACCGGACACTCGGCGGCGATTCTCGCATTAAATTACTATTTAACGGTCTTGCTTGCCCGGGCCTGTAGAATTTTCTCGCTTTGCGGAATTGAATTGTGTCAATCCGGCAACATGCCGGCTTTCTCCCCGTGAGCAGCCGCACATAGCGGGCATGAAGCGCCCGAACACTGTCCCGGAAACGCAAATGCCGCGCCCATTCCTGGACGCGGCATTCGATTCGATGTCCCGAACCTGAGATCAGCCGGCTTCGGAGACCCGCAACAAGGCGGTCCTGAGATTCGCCATCTGGATTTCGAGCTCGGCGAAACGCTCCCGCTCGGCCGCAACCACTTCGGGGTTGGCGTTGGCGACGAACTTCTCGTTCGCCAGCTTCTTGCCGATACGGTCCATCTCGCCTTCCGTCTTGGCGATCGTCTTTTCGATACGCGCCTTCTCCGCCGCAAGGTCGATCAGACTGCCAAGCGGCAGGCAGGCCGTCGCCTCGCCGACAACGATCTGGGCCGCTCCCTTCGGGGCGACATCGGCGGGCTCGATGTTTTCGACGCGGGCGAGCCGCCGGATGGCAGCCTCATGGCGGCGCATCCGGAATGCCGTGACCTCGTTGGCGCCGACCACGATCAGCGGCGCGACCGCCGACGGCGGGACATTCATCTCGGCACGGGCCGAACGCAGGCCCGAAACGAGATCGACCAGCCAGTTGATCTCATCGGCGGCGACCTCGTCGACGAAGGACGATGCCGGCCAGTCCGCATGGCAAAGCAGGTTGTCGCGGGTGTCCGTATGAGCCCAGAGCTCTTCCGTCATGAACGGCATGAACGGATGCAGAAGCTTGTAGGTCTCTTCCAGCACGTAGGCCATGCAGGCCTGGGCTTCCGCCTTCGCCTGCTCGTCCTCGCCGGAGAAGACCGGCTTCAAGAGTTCCAGATACCAGTCGCAGACCTGGTTCCAGACGAAGCGGTAGAGCGAGCCCGCCGCATCGTTGAAGCGCAAGGCTTCAAGCGCGTCGGTCACATCGCGAACCGCATTCGAAAGCTCGGTCAGTATCCAGCGGTTGACCGTCTGCCTGGCCGCCTCCGGCCTGAAGGCCGGGTCCCGCTTCATGCCGTTCATCTCGGCAAAACGCGTGGCGTTCCAAAGTTTGGTGCCGAAGTTGCGATAGCCGGCGATGCGGGCGGGGTCCAGCTTCACGTCGCGGCCCTGCGCGGCCATGATCGCCAGCGTGAAACGGAGCGCATCGGCGCCGTATTCCTCGATAAGGCTCAGGGGATCGATGACGTTGCCCTTCGACTTCGACATCTTCTGACCGTTCTTGTCGCGCACCAGGGCGTGAATATAGACGGTGTGGAAGGGCTCGATGCCGTTGCCTTCCTTGTCCCGCATGAAATGCAGGCCCATCTGCATCATGCGGACAACCCAGAACGGAATGATGTCGAAGCCGGTGACCAGAATGCTGGTCGGGTAATAACGGGCGAGTTCCTTCGTCTTCTCCGGCCAGCCGAGCGTCGAAAAGGGCCAGAGCGCCGAGGAGAACCAGGTGTCGAGCACGTCCTCGTCGCGGACAAGGATCTCACCCGGTTCGTAGTTCTCGATCTTTTCCTGCACCCAGGCTTTCCACGGGCCTTCATGCGAGAGATAGTGCTGGACAGCGGCCTCCAGCGCCTCCTCCTCGGTCTTTTCGACGAAGACCTGACCATCCGGGCCATACCAGGCCGGAATCTGATGACCCCACCAGAGCTGGCGGGAAATGCACCAGGGCTGGATGTTCTCCATCCACTGGAAGTAGGTATTCTCCCAATTCTTCGGGACGAAATTGGTGCGCCCTTCACGAACCGAGGCGATCGCCGGCTGGGCGAGCGTCTTGTTGTCGACCCACCACTGGTCGGTCAGGCGCGGCTCGATCGGCACGCCGCCACGGTCGCCGTGCGGCACCATATGCTTGTGCGGCTCGATCTTGTCGAGCAGGCCGGCCTCTTCGAAAATCTCGACGATGACCTTGCGCGCGAAGAAACGATCCTGCCCTTCGAGACGATCCCAGGCGCCGTGCAGGGCAGCCGGATGATCGAGGCCCTCCAGGAAGTCCTCGTTGTCCTTGATGGCGATGGTGCCGTCGACATTCATGACGTTGATGGCGCGCAGGCCCGCACGCCGTCCGACCTCGAAGTCGTTGAAGTCGTGAGCGGGGGTGATCTTCACGGCACCGGTGCCGGCGGCCGGATCGGCGTAGCTGTCGGCGACAATCGGGATCTTGCGACCGACAATCGGCAGGATGACGTGCTTGCCGATGATCGCCTTGTAGCGCTCGTCGTCGGGGTTAACGGCAACGCCGGTATCGCCCAGCATGGTCTCGGGGCGGGTCGTCGCAACGACGATATAGTCGCGGGTCTCGAATTCCGTCGGCTTGCCCTCTTCGTCGAAGGCAACCGGATATTGATAGGTGACGCCCGGCTCCAGCGGATAACGGAAATGCCAGAGGTTGCCGTTGACCTCGAGCTGCTCGACCTCCATGTCGGAAATCGCGGTCAGCAGCTTGGGGTCCCAGTTGACGAGGCGCTTGTCCTTGTAGATCAGGCCCTGCTTGTAGAGCGTGACGAAAACTTCAAGGACGGCTTCGGAGAGCCCCTCGTCCATGGTGAAGCGTTCGCGCGACCAGTCGCAGGAGGCGCCGAGGCGCTTCAGCTGGTTGAAGATCAGGCCGCCGGATTCCGCCTTCCATTCCCAGATCCTGTCGACGAAGGCCTCGCGGCCCATCTCGCGCCGTCCCGGAAGCTGGCGCTCCATCAACTGGCGCTCGACGACCATCTGGGTGGCGATGCCGGCATGGTCCATGCCGGGCTGCCACAGCACGTCCTTGCCGCGCATGCGTTCGAAGCGGATCAGGATGTCCTGCAGCGTGTTGTTCAGCGCGTGGCCCATGTGCAGCGAACCGGTCACGTTCGGCGGCGGGATCACGATCGTGAAGGTCTCCGCTCCCGGTTTTGCATTGGCACCGGCGCGGAAGGCGTCCGCTTCGTCCCACGCTTTTGCGATCTTCGGTTCTACGGCTGCGGAATCATAGGTCTTTTCGAGCATTTCCTGACCCGGTTTTCTTCTTCAGGGATATCGCGGTGTAAACAGGATGGGGTGTTCCAAGTCAATAAAAAAGCCGCCCCGTCGCCGGAGCGGCCGTCCTGGCCGTAGTCCCGGAGGCGTATCAGCGGCGTGGACCGCGCGCCACCCGCTCGATTTCCTCGCGCACGAGGCGCTCGACGAGCGTCGGCAGGTTGTCGTCCAACCATTCCTGCAGCATCGGGCGCAGCATGTCTCCCGCCATCTCCTCCAGCGAGCGACGCTCGATACCGTTGAACACGGCGGCAAGTTCGCTGAACGACTTCGCGACCTGCGCGCCGGCCTCGGCGGAAAGAAGGTTCGCAGCTTCCTCGATCTTCGCCGGAAGACTTTGCGGCGCAGGCTCGGGTGCCAGTTTCGGCATCTGCCGAAGCGGAGCCTCCGCTCTCGGAGCCGGACGCGGAGGCTCGAAAGCCGCCAGGGCCTGGTGAACGGGCTCCGGCTGCACCATCACCGGCCGGGCGGCGGCAGGTGCGGCCTGCTCCACCGGATCGGCCGCGACAGGCAGCGCGCCGCGGAATTCCGCCATCGGAAGCTGCGGCTCCTCGTAACGCATCGCCGCCGCAGGCGCGGGCGCGGCAGGGCGCGCCTCCTGCTGGCGTGCGGAGGCAGCCCTTACCCTTGCGGCGACATCCGCAAGCGACAGCGTGCGTTCCGGCTGCTGACCCTGCTGGGCCGCCAGCCCCGGGGATGCAAAGCTTACCGGCTCGTTGCGCAAGGGTAGACCGGGATCGTTGGCTGCCATATCCGGACCAAAGTTCATCTCTTCGGAATCTTCTATTTCCTCGTCGCCATAAGCCTGCGGCAACGGATGGGGGAGCGCGTTCTCGGCGTTCGGCTCATTGCTCTCAATGATCCGGCGAATGGACGCCAAGATTTCTTCCATGGAGGGTTCACGCGCTACATTTGGCTGAGCCATCTTCATCCCCACTGTTACCGGCACTCGATTCGGCTCCGCGCAGGAGACGCCCGAATCGCAGTTACCTTAAGGTGTTGGGGGGGCTGGAAACAATGACAAGTGCCCCAGACGCACTACCGATACACAGTTTTGTTGGCGATGTGAATCCCTCAAGTCACACTCGGTTCAAACAGGCATGTTTCGACAGCCCTGGAACGACAAAAGGGGCCTCCGAAGGCCCCTTTCCGGTAATGCCGATGGCATCGCCTTCAGAACACGAATTCCTTCGCCTTGCGGAAGCCCGGCAGCGGTTTCACGGAGGCGTTGAAATAGTCGCTTTCGGAAACCACCCCCTGTTCCCGGACCAGAACCTTCGCCTTGGCGGCATTGCCATAACCCACGACGGCAACGAGGCGACCACCGTCGCGGAGCTGCTCCAGCAGTGCCGCCGGCACTTCCTCGACCGCACCGTTGACGAAGATCAGATCGTAGGGCGCCTTGGCGGCATACCCCTTCTCCATCTCGGCAGTTACGACCGTCACGTTGCCACAGCCCAGCGAAGACAGTTTCTCACCGGCCTGGGCGGCCAGCGCCCCATCCGCCTCGACCGAGACGACGGAGCCTGCAAGATCGGACAGGATGGCCGTCGCATAACCGCTGCCGGTGCCGACTTCCAACACGGCATCGTCCTTGGTGATCACGGCAAGCTGCAGGAGCTTGGCCAACGGCGAAGCTTCCATCAGATAACGGCCCGGCGCCACCTCGATATCGGTATCGATATAGGCAAGCGACTTGGCCTTTTCCGGCACGAAGGCTTCACGCGGGACCGCATAAAAGGCCCGCAATACCGAATGCGACGTGACATCGGTGGTGCGAACCTGATTTTCGACCATCTTTGTCCGTGCTGCTTCGAAATCCATCATCTCAGTCGTCCCAAATCACCCGGCCATCTGCCGGCCCACGCACGTTCGTCTTACTGACGGCGGGACACGCTTTCAAGACATAGCCCGTCCTTGACGCAAAAAAGCGTGGGGCATCGCGCCGCAGCGGCGAGCGGGGACAATCAGGCGTAAGCCGGCGGGGGCTCCGCCAGCCTGGAGGCGACGTGATAGTCCTGGCTGTAGGAGGTCCGGAGACCATGCCCCTTGTCGAAAGCGAACTGGTCTGCGGAGGTCAGCGGGAAAATGCCATCGGCGAATGTACCGGTGCCTTCACCCTCGTTGGCCGGCTGGCGATGGACGGTGATAATCCTGGTGATCATGGTGCGTTTCCCTCCGTTCCGCGCTTAAAGCAATGAACAGGCCTTTCTGTTCCGGAGACTAGGACGAGAAAGTTAAAAATTAACCATGTTGCGGCGCACACAAGCGTGCATGGTAAACGCTTGATGGAAAAGAAGAAACGGATTTAAGAAAGAGATCCGGAAAGCCGGAATGTTTTGGAGGCCTCGTCCGGAATCGAACCGGAATAGAAGGATTTGCAGTCCTCTGCGTAACCACTCCGCCACGAGGCCGTCCGAACGCATGAAGAGCGAGTGGTGTCGGGCGTTTAGAACGAATCGAATGACGGTGCAAGCGGGTTCGTCTCGATTGTCGTCATCTTTTTCCTGCAAGGGATAAAAACGAATCTTCACGCGGGCGGTTCCAGCCTTTGCGAACACTATCCTAAAGCAGGAAGCCATGTGCTGACAGCAGCAGCGCGCCTGCTCCCAGCATGCCGATCTTCAGCAGGTATCCGGCGATGGAAGCCGCACCTTGCCGGTCGGACACGAGCGATGGCGCTATATAGATACGGTAATAGAACTGCTGATCGTTCGAGGTGACGAGGTTCTCGAACATGTGCGGCAGGATACCCCTGTGATTGCGGATGGAACCGTTTGACGTCCTGATCAGGAGCTCTTGCCGTTCGGCATCATAGGAGGCCGCTTTCAGATGCTTGGCATTCAGGGATACCCACTGCATCACGACCTCCGTTCGCTACTGCAGCATTTGCGCATTGGAAACTGCGCCAGTCAAGTTTTGCGACACGGAAGAGAACGTCCGGCATCCCGGCCTTCATGAAAAATTCACCAAGAACCGCGGAACCAAATCCGATCCGATGAGTTTTGCCCGCCGCAATGCAGGGTATGGAATGATGAATGACGTAACCGAAACAGACGAAGTCCTGTGGAGTTCTCCTGTCAGAGTACGTGTCGGATATGGTTTTCCAGAAACGATCCGCGGCCCCCGGGAGGCTCTCGAATATCTCAGGTGGCGCTGGCCGGTGCGGGAAGGAACCTATTACATCAAGGCGTTGAGAGAATGCGCAGCGGGATTGCAGCGCAAGCTTCCCCTGGAGAGGGTCAGGGAGACCTTCGTTCTCGCAAGCATAGAAGCCAAAATGCTGGGCTGACCGGCAACTCCCGTCCCAATCCGGCCGCCCCGTCGCCTCAAGGCGGCAAGGTCCGCCGCGCTGCCGATTTAAGAGATCGTTAAGCCTCCTTACCGGCCGCTTTATTAAAGAGTCCTCATTAAGGATGACGGATAGCGGCGATGTTGCCGTCGATATCCTTATGAGAAGGATCGCCATGACGGCGATGATCAGTATGAAGCTTACCGCCTCAGACGCCGTCGCGGCGTGCGCAACCATCGGTTCGATTTCCGGCATCCTCTATGTAGGGCATCTGTTCATGGCCCTCTTTTAAGCGCGCGAGCCGAATTCCCGCCGCCTGCCTGAGCCGTTGGATATCGAGATGGAAATCTCCGGATTCCGGCCATCCGGCCTGTTGCTTCGGTAACACCCATTTCCGCCATCATTCCCGCCCCGCCAAACATGCCGGCGGTTGAAAGAATGGCACTTTACGGCACCCTGCTCCTTCCAAAGTAGAAAAACTGCAGGAACCATGTTATGATTTGTCCGTTGCCGGGTGGGGGAGACACCGGGCGGCAAACATGCGGCAGGAGGAGACCGCCATGGAATATCTGGAGTTCGTTACGGCTATCAATCCGGTCGTTCTCGCGATCCTTGCGATGGTTCTGGTCTGCGGTGCCTACGACCACTGGGTGCAACCCAAATAGGACCCGACACCAGGACCGAATGAGACTTCGCGCATATCCGTGATCGTTGCGGATGTCGGCTACAGCCTTTGCTCGCCGGTCGAATGCTGGTATGCATCCGGCCCTACAGAGACTGTGCGGAGCATGACCTTGGACGAAAGCATCGAATTCCGGGATACTTCCACCTCGCTGAGCGACACGTTGCGCCGGCTCGTCAACGGCATCAAGGGGCAATCGATCACGCTGCGGGAGATCATGGACGCGGTGGGAGAACAGGGCCTGCTGCTCATCTGCGCCGTAGCCTCCCTGCCCTTCCTCCTTCCTGTATCCATTCCCGGCGTCAGCACGGTCTTCGGCGCCGCCATCATCCTGATCAGCCTCGCGATCACGGCGAACCGGCTGCCCTGGCTGCCCCGCAAGATCCTCGATCGCCAGCTTGAGACGAAAACGCTGGTGCCGGCCCTGGAAAAGGGCATCAACATCGTCTCCCGGTTCGATCGCTTCCTGAAGCCGCGCCTGTCTTCGCTGACGAGCGGCGCGCTGGTCAACCGGTTGAACGGCCTAGCGATCACCTTTGCGGGCGTGCTGCTGATGTTCCCGCTGGGTCTGGTGCCCTTCTCCAACACCCTGCCGGGCGTCGCCATCCTCCTGCTGTCGACGGGCATGATCCAGCGCGATGGCGCGATCGTGCTTGGAGGCTACCTCTTTAACGTCATCACCGTCGCCTATTTCGGCGTGCTCGCCTATGCCGCCTTCAGCGCCGGGCAGGGAATCGCGTCGCTGTTCGGCTGAGCGGCCGGCAGCACTCCTGTCACTTCCGGCCCCGCTGGGCCCGATCTGCCTTCCGCGCCCGGCGCCTCGCCCACCAGATCGTCGTGCGCCGCCGCTGACGCCGGACGAAGGACAGGTCGTGCGACAGAACCAGAAGACCCAGCGGCAGCATCCAGAAACCGAGAACCGGCAGGAAGCCGAGCGTGCCGCCTACCATCAGGCTGAAACCGACGCCTATACGGCCGATCCGCGAACGCGGCATGGGAATCTGCCAGTTTCCGAGCGCGAGCTTGCCGCTTCGCGGGTCCATGCCGAATCTCGTCGATTTGGGGTCCTGTGCCACCGGCAACGGTTTTCCTTCTCTCAAAAGGCCGAGGTTGCCGGGCAGATGGGGCTTAAATGGGGACAAAACAAGCAAGTTCGATTTTTTTTCAAAAACCGCTTGGCAAAGCGGCAAAGCATTTGTATTACCCGCCGCACACGCCGCCACCGACGCGGATGATCCCTGGTAGCTCAGCGGTAGAGCATTCGACTGTTAATCGACAGGTCGCCGGTTCGAATCCGGCCCGGGGAGCCAAGTTTTAAGGCGCTTTCGCAGAAAATGTGAGAGCGCCTTTTCATTTTAAATACAATACCTTAATGACCAAACCAGACTGCTGCGAGCAGGTCGATGGCATCTCCTGATCTTGCAATTTTGGTTACATTCTGTCTACATTTCGGCTTCTAACCGAACCGAAAGGCATCGTCATGCGGTGGGATGACATCGAGAAATACGTCATCAAGCACAAGGCCAGCGGCATCTACCGTTATTACAGGCGTGTGCCGACCGAGGTGCAGCACCTGGAGAGCCGAACCCACGTCAAGGCATCGCTGAAAACAAAGAACCTCAAAGAAGCCTTGGAGCGAGCGGAGACCATTCACAGGGCCACGGAAAAGCTTTGGCGGGCGATGCTGGCCGGCAATGATAACGCCTCGTCCATGGCGCAGTACGGGGCGGCGGTGAAGGCGGCGCAATCGCTCGGCTTCACCTATCAGCCGATGATTGACGTAGCTGACCTTCCAATCGCGGAATTGGAGCGGCGGGTCGCTATAGCGCAGCAACACATAGACAGGTCTAGCACCATCGTCCACGCGGTCATGGGGACCGCTGCAACGCCCTCCCCGCGCATATCTGACATCTGGTCTCTGTATGAGGAACATAATCGTGCAGGCTTGCTTGGCATGTCCCACGGCCAAATGGCGAAGCACAAGATATCCCGCGAGCGAGCACTCCGGTATGCACAAGACCTTCTTGGCGACATGGAACTATCAGCGATCAAGCGGACGGACGTTCTGCGCTTCAGGGACTGGTGGACCAGCAAAATCGAATCGGAGGGCCTGAAGGCGTATTCGGCTAATCGAAGTTTCTCCGACATCGCCGGCATGTTGGCGGCGATCGACACGGCGCTCCATACCGAATATCGGAAGCCATGGACGCAAGCTCGCATCAAGGAAACCAACGCCACCAAACTCGGCAAGCGGGAATCCTTCTCCAATGAGTTCATTCAGGAGAAGCTTCTCGCCCCAGGCGCACTGGATGCGATGAACGAGGATGCACGCCTTATAGTTTACACGATGGTGGAGACCGGCTGCCGCCTTGGCGAAGTCTGCAACCTTCGTCCGGAAGATATTAAGCTAGACGACGAGATTCCGCATATCGAAATCGCCGAACGCGATGATCGCCGCCAGAAGACCAGCCATTCAGTTCGGCGCATCCCGCTTGTGGGCATAAGCCTATGGGCGATGAAGCAGCGTCCGAACGGCTTCCGGCGCTATCAGGATAAAGCAGACGTTGCCTCTGCCCTTATCAACAAGGTGCTCAAGTCTTCCGACCTACGCCCGACAACTCGGCATACAATCTACAGCCTAAGGCACAGCTTCCAGCAACGGATTGAGAACGCCGGAGCGTCTGACCGAATGCAAACCGATCTCATGGGCCATAGCTTCGACAGGCCCGTCTATGGCGATGGCTCGGAGATGAAGCGGCGGCAGGAATTCCTGGACGGCATCAAGTTCAATTGGCCCCAGTGATCCCTGCCCTTGCAATCGGTGCAAGCATAAACAAGAGTAGTTGCAGCGGATGAACCGCGCAACTGAGGGAGGGGGAAGATGTCATTGGATGACGAATCGGAGATGGAATATGCGAAGGCGGCGATCCCGCTTCTTATGAAGGAGCGAAAGCAACTTCTACATGACCTGACATACCACGAGGATGGACCTGTCGACCACGAGTTGCTGAATAAGCTATTGAAAGTCGTCGAAGCGATTTCGATGGTAGAGGCTATCGCTAGAGGGAAACCAGAAGATCCCTACCTCAAGCGGGGAATAATAGGCTTTCCAGAGAGCTAGATTCTTTTTCCAGCGTCACGGAAAAAGCCGCCCCCGTTGAAGGGAGCGGCCGCGTCGGTTATTCTCCTAGAGTGCCCCGATTGGCGGGGCTGACATCACCTGTCGCTGAATGCCATCATCGTCTTCCCCATTTCTTCCTTGGCCTTTTCAAGGACGGTGTAGACGACGTCGAATTCTTCGACGTTGAAGTTCCGCGTTTCCCTCGGGTTGCCTTCCAAGGCGTCACCGAGAAGCGAAAAGGCTGCGGCGATCAGTCGGCGGGTGTCGTTAAGGCAGGTTTCGAGATCGCCATCGCGCTCTGCTTCGGTTCGAACGTTGGTGTTCACGCGCTCACTCCCTCAACCTTTATAAGATAGTTGCTGGACCTTGTTCCTTCCGCGTTTGGATCTTCACCGTCGCGATAGTATCCGACGCTCATCCACACCTCTCCGTTGTAACGAGGCATGACGAAAATGAACTGGCTATGCCCCAGTGTCCCTGCCGCCTGGAACAGTTCTCGCGCATGAAACTGCATCGCGTCGGCGGGGTTCATCGGCTGCGGTGGCGCTGCCATGGCAACGGCAGGTACGGCGGCAGCAGTGGCCGCCGCCGGGATCAGTTTCAGGACATTTCTACGTGTGGTATTGGCATCATTAGCCATGATCGATCCCCTATGATCGGTTTCGGTTAGCGGCGGAAAAGTGGGCCAACACCTTTCCGTCGCGCCTAAGAATCGTCCGCCAAGATCATTCGGCGGTCAATGTTCTGACCATAGAAAAGAATTTCAGTGTTTTTGCCTCAGCATCTCAAGGAATAGAAAGCCAACTTATGACTATTGAAATTGACGTTATCAGGATTGCATTGGAGGTCGCCGGCCGCGTTGCTAACGGCTCTATTGCAATTGATGAAATCGGCGAAGAGGTGACGGCATTAATCGATACCGACGGTCTTGATCAGGATCAGCATGAGACCATAACGACACTGGTAACTTCGTTCTGGCTTTTTGCGAGAAACGTTAGAATTGGAATGGCAAGCCCGGATCATTGACCACTTGAGGATCGGTATCTCATCGTGAAACCCTGCCGCCTTCGCCAGATGGTTCCGCTCTGTCCCCTGTCAAAGAAGTCGAGATCGTCGGTAAGAACATAGTCAACCTGATGGCCGGCAATAGTTCCCCTATAATCACGTAGGCAAGTCTTTACCGCTTCGCCTACAGCATCGGCAACGGCATAAGATTCACCGCAGGCATCGGTGATGAAATCGGCGACTGGGTATTGATCCTGACCTTGCAAATGCCTTCCATCAACCTCCCGCGACAGATGCAGCACGATAGCGGGCAATGGTCCCGTCTGCGGAAGTTCGATTGGATATATGCGGCTGGCAACCATTGTCGTTACCGGCGCATTCGCTGTCAGGACAGCGCGGACAATGGAAATGGCGCTCATGCGAGCGGCTCCTTTTCATTCTGCACCGCTATGTTCCGCTCATGCTGCTTCACGGCCATGATGGCTTCTTCCAGGGGGATGCCCTTCAGGACGCGTATCTGCGCGTCGAAAAGCCGGGTGCCAAGCTGTTCCAATGTCAGGCCCCACGGCGCTCCATCCGGTTCAGCGCCCTTCAAGCATACCGCCAGGCAACGGCTAATGATGAGTGGCGAAGGCTTCTGGAATCCGGCAGAAAGGATCGTCCAATAGTCCTCGCCAAAATCTCGCTCCAACTGCGCTAGGGCGTCGATGTCCATGTGGACATATGCGCCGGGAGCGACCTCTGACATCGGGACATGGAAGATGCTGGTAACGGTTGGCGCCGGGTTTTCTTCCGTGATTCCGATCATGGTCTTTATCTTCTCAACGATGTTCATGCCGCCACGACCTCCATGGAAACGGGGTTGATCTTTTGGCCGATCCTGTCTTCGGTCCAAGTCTTCAACCGTTCAGTTTCGCAGCCGTTCGTAGTGACGGTAGTCAATTCGAGGAAGCCGCCAATACCGTGGAGTGGAGGCTTTTCCGGAGCCATCCAGTTCTGCATCTTCTTCCGGCGCATATGTTCGGCGAACACGGCTCCATAAAGTCTCAGGAAGTCGCGGCCGGCGGCTTGTGCCATCTGAGGTGTAACTCCCATGGCGGCAATGTCGTCGGGATTGATGATGGCACCGCTGCCGATGTCCGGCGTGCCTGGATGAAAAAGTGTGTAGGCCGGCGCATCGTAGGGCGGCTTCGTGAAAGCAACGAAATGGCTGGGGCCACGATTCTCGGAGATGCCGGAGATTATAAGCATGAAATCATGGCCGGTTGGCACATGGCCTTTCAGCCGTTCGACCACCTGTGCCGCCAAGGAAATCGTCATGTCGAATGAGCCTATCTCGCTGAGTTCGACAATGCCTTCGCACACAGCCTTGCCCACCGCGCTGCTGCCAACGGAGATCACCGCGAGTGGGATAAATGGCGAGGTGTGAACCTTCTGCTGGATATCGACCAGCGTGCCGTCCGGGAGGTAATGCGCGGCATCGGAAAGGATCTGCACGCAGTCGCTATGGACCAGCGAATATGCGAGGGTCATGCTGTTTCACTCCATAAATTGAGGGAGAAGATTTCACCGCCGGCACCGCCTCCGCCGCCGGTCTTGCCGACGCTGAAGAGGCCATCAAGCGCCATATCGATGAGCTTGTCGGTAACTCTGTCCAAGACGTTACCCAAGGCTTCGGCGGCAGACTTCCCGTTGCGAAGATCGTCAATGAAGCCCTTCGTGGCATCCTTGGCGGTGCCTGCCCATTCCTCTGCCGATTGGCGTAGTGCATCCTGAGTATCGTGCAGGCGAGCCGCATTGGCTTCCGTCTTGGCATAGGCTTCCGCCGTCGACTCGATCTCTTTCCGCAGTTCCGGCGTGATCGTCCTGCCGGCTTCCATGGCTGCGTTCAAAAGCTCGTGCTCCGTCCTCGCCTTCAGGACGGCATAGCCATAGTCTTCAACGGTCGGATTCAGCGCCTCTTGCGCCTGCGTCTCTGCGATCGTCGCGGCGGTGGCCTCAGCAATCCGCTTCGATAGCCGTTCATATTCATCCAGGCGGGAGCCTTTGCCACCCTTGCCTTTGCCCGATCCGGAGCCGCTGTCCGAAGGCTTGACGCCCCCACCGCCCTCGCTATCGCCGAAGGTGGTGTTCAACGCTTCTTCAAGCTTGCCGGCGCTGATTTCTGTCAGGGACATCTCAGCCCGGATCTTCTGAATCTCGGCAGTGATCGGGCTGGCATCGATGACGGCCTGAGTCTTTTCCAAGCCGGTGATATCGTCGGGAAGGCGGACATAATCGCGGTTAGCATCACCATAGCCGCGTTCAACAGCGCTGTTCCGCGTGAAGACGCTGCTTCCGACTTCGGCTTTCAGGGCCGCCCCCTTCTGCCCGAGTTCGGCCTGCTGCACGGCAATCAATGCTCGCTGGCGTTTCAACTCCAATTCCAGAAGGGAGCGTTTCGCATTGAATTCTTTGAGGGTATCCGCGACAATGCTCTTGCTGGCTTCCGTCTGAGTGTTCGCCGTGTTCGCAATGGCGTCCTGATATGCCTTCTGCGCCTTGGCGACGTCGGCGATCATTCCTTCGATGGCAGCACCGCTGCCCGCCTGATCGGCAAGGGCACGGGTGGCGTCGTCAATGGCGCCTTCCCAGTTATTGAAAGCCAGGTATGCGGCGGTGGCAGCGCCGGCTATAAGACCAATCGGCCCAAGTGCAGCGGTGAAACCAGCCGCTGTGAGCGTTCCAGCTCGCATCGCCGTCACGAGCGCGACGACGGCGGAAGCAGCCTGCGGGATGGCGGAAAGCATACCCGCGATGCTGCGGCCGACAAGGGCACCGGCAAGGACGGACGCAAGCTGCAACGTTACGTCCGCTGTCTGGTCAAAATTATCCGCAAGGGCGTTGAGGCCCTGCACCAGCCGTTGCGAAGCACCGAGCGATTCATCTGTCTGGCCGATGTATTTCAGGAAGGCGTTAGAGACCTTCGTGACGCCTTGGTCGATTGTCTGGGTCGCATTCGCGGCCATGGACTGGATAGAAGGCAAGCCTTTCAAGAAGGCTTCGAAGAACTGCCGGCCGGAAACCTCACCGTCGTTGACCAGTTGCTTCAGCTTGTTGACGGAACCGCCTGCCTTATCGAGTCCGTTGGCAACGGCGATCAAGATGGGGCGGGCACCGTCGTTGACGCTGTTGAATTCCTCTGCTTGAACTCTGGCAGAACCAAGAAGCTGCCCGAGCTGGGTCAAGGCACCGGATGCCTGACCTGCGGAGGAGCCGGCGACACGGAGAGCGACGGCAACACCATCGCTGAATTTCAATAGATCCTGCTGACTAGCACCGAGATTGTCGGACGCTTGCGCGGCCTTGCCATAGAGATCGGCCATGGCGGAAAGCGGCGTCGCATTCGCTTGCGCCGACTGATAGAGTTGGTCGAGGATTTTGGCCTGTCTCTCTCCGGTGACACCTGCGACAGCAAGACTGTTTTTCGCCGAAGTCCAAGCGTCCGCGTAGGCCAAGACCTCACGAGCGGACAATGCGGCGCTGATGGCACCAAGGGATGGAAGCAGCGATCGGCCGAAATTGGCAAAGCCCCGGTCCATGCGGGAGAAAGCAGCTTCGAACTTCGCCGTCCTCGCCATGGTCTGTTCGAACTGCGCAACGCTGCGGTTGGCCGAATCCTTGACCGTGTTGAAGGTCTTGGCCGTGTTCTTCTCAACCCGGACCAGTGCCTTTTCAAAGGCAGCGGTCCTGGCTTCGAGCGTGAGCAACAAGCCTGTGTTGGCATCGTCAGCCATTGGCGGCGATCTCCTGATTTCCTACGATCATCTCGGCTGATAGATAGCCGTGCTCTTCCGCCACCGTGGCTAGGTACACCGCCATCATCGACGCTACCGCGCCGTCGATCTTCAAAGAGCGTGATTGCGATTTAGAAGGCTTGATGTTGCCATTCGGATCGGGCTTCGGGACCGGCACATTCATGAAGTTCCACTTCAGGACCGGATGATCCCCGTGGATGAAGCGACCGTCGATGACCGCCTTTTCCGTGCCCTTCATGGCAGGCGACATATGGCTGTATCGCTGCGCGATCTCGATCACTGGAAGGCCAGCGTCCAAAAGACGGCCCATCATTTTCTTGAGATTGTAGGGATCGAAGCCGATGCCGTGTACATCGAACTGGTCACAAAGCTCGATTAGCTTTTGTTCGATAACATCCTCATCAATGGAAGCGCCTTCGGTCTCTTCGATGAAGCCATTCGCCGCCCATTCTGCATAAGGCACGCCTTCTTCTTCCGATCGCTTCACGATGGATTCAGCGGGACACCATATATACGGGACCGCGTAGAAGGTCCGGGCGTCGACGTCATGGAAGACGGCGACAACGGCGGTCAAGTCCGATACGGCACCGGCATCGACACCTATGAAGCAAGGCAGGTAACGAACATCATCAATGTCGAATTTCTCAGCGCCTTGAGCATAAGCCTCCCGAGTGATCCAGGGATCAAGCGTGCCGTCGTGCCAAATATTAAGATGATACCGCTCGAATTCTCTCCGGGCGGTGACACTGGTCTTTGCCTCCAGAAACAGGTTCCGAAGCGTCGATAACCGCTTGAACGAACCGAGCGCAAAGTTAACGCGGTGCCAAACGGATTCGTCGTGCCAATCGTCGTCCTTGTCTGCCTCATAGATGACCGGGCACCAGGATTCGTTCTTCACTTTCCCGGTGGCAATATCCTTGGCTTGCGAATAGAGATCGAAGCCGACGCCGCCATGGCCAACGCCGGCCGTGGTGGCGACAACGGTCAAGGGCGAGGTTTTGCGGACCTTTGCCTGCGATTTGCGTAGCACCGGCCATAGGCGCGGACGGTTCCACGCATGGGTTTCTTCCGCGATCAAAAGATAGACCGAAAGCCCTTCCTGAGATTCCGGTGCGCGGGAAAGGACCTTGAGGGTGGAGCCGCTGGCGATATGTTCGATGGATTGCTCCACCGCGTTCGACACGATCTTGAAGCGGGATTCCATCGCTTTCGGCTCATGGTCCCATATCGGCTTGGCGAACTCCCTTTTGATGAAGTTCTCCACCATTCCGAAGGCTGTGGCCCGCGCCTGCTGCTTCGTCGCTGCCGCAACCACGATCTGACCGTTCGGGATACGGAAATCGACGTGGCTGAGCATCATGAAGGCGATTGCCGCCGCCAAGGTCGATTTCGCCTGTCCGGATGGCAGGTGCAGATAAAGGGTTTCGATATAGCGGTTGCCGTTCGGATCGACGTTGCCGAAGACATAGCGCAGAATCCGCTCCTGGACCGGATGCAGGTCGAACGGCTCGTCACCTTCCAGAAGAAGGCTCGAAACGAAATCGACCGCCTTTTGACCGAGGCCAAGAGGATCAGGAATCGGGCTGTTTAGATCAGTCAAATACTGAGGCAACGGAACCATTCGTTCCCTCTTTGTTCTTAGACTGTCTAGCCTTCGCCGTTGCGGTGATACCGAGGGATTCAGCGTAGCGGAGCGCCATCGCCTGGTACTGTAGATGTTGGCGAACGGCGGGATGCGCCCTTGGTGGCTGCCCGCGACGATGGACAATACGACCTTCCTTGCGGAGAATTTTTGCGCAATCGCTCGCTCCTTCCACCGCCTCGCAATACAAGGTGAGGATGGTTTTCATCTCTTCGGTGAGGACACCCGAAGCAGCAAGCGCCGGAACCACCTTACGCCACTCCGCCTTACCGACGTCGCCAAGGGTGGCCGGAGCGCGGGGCGAGCGTACCGGGTGATCGTTGTCGCTGACGATGACGAAAGGCTTGCGTCCGCGCATTACACGGCCTCCGGAGGTACGCTGTCATTGGCGACAGCCATCAGCAGAAGGCCATCCTTGAAGCCGAAGGGTGCAACCGACTTGATGTCCCACACCCGGCCGCCGCCGCGACCGAGATGGACGATGCGATCAACCTGGCGGAGGCCCTCGCGATAGTTGACGGCGAATGTGGCGCGTTCCTCACCGATGATGACACTGCCATCTCGGAATTCGCGACCAGAGGCAGGGCGGAACTCCGTCCAGAACTCTCCGATCGTCTCATACGTTTGGCCAAGCCACGGGTCGTATTCACCAGCCTTCTGCAGGCGGATTCGGTCTAGCATCTTTCCCGGATCAAGCGGCATCATCCGATCTCCCGCCTGAACGTGATGGATGCGACGGCGGAGCCGGCCGTGCTGTTACCAGGACGCTGGAAACCAGTCGAGACATGCTCGAATGAGGCCGGAAGGGCGTGCTTTATGGCGTCCGCAATCGCGGTCGTCTCAGGTGTCCATCGCCCCCACGCCTCGATTGTGATGGAGACCGCGCCGTATTCCTTCTTGGCATCGGCGATGACGATGAAGGGCCATGCGGGATTCTTCGGAACCTCATGTGCATTCCAGACGCGGCCGAAGACGAACGGGGCGACACCTTTGCCGATGGTGAGATGGAGCTTGGTCAAATATGCGACAGCATCGACGGCCGTATTCATGGTCGGCATCGGCAGACGGTCATGGCCAAGCGTGCGGAGCGGTTTTTCGATTGCGCTGAAGACTGTCATTTCCCGCTCCATATCTTCTTGGCGGCCTTGTTGATGGCCCTTGCGGTACGGTTGCGGATGCGCTTCTTCTTCGACCTGTAGGCGGGCCAGAAAAACGGACGTGGCGCAGCTCCGTCGGGCTTGCCGTCGCCGTCGTGGCCGAACTCGACAGGTGCGGCGTAGCGGACAGCGGAGTTCCCAGCCGTGACGGCCACGGCCATGTCACCGACCTTGTGCGAGCCGCCTGACGAATAGAGCGGCGTCAGCTTTTCCGGTTCGGTAACAACGATGGAATCCTTGAGATCACCGTCATCAACAGGCGCCAGCGCGCGGGCGGTATCGGCGATCTCGTTTGCAGATTGGACCAGCGATGCCCGCACCTCTGCTTTGATGGCTTCCGGCATAGCCTTCAGCTTGGCTCGGAGGGCTTCAAGCCCCTGTATCTTCACGCCCATCAGCCGAAACCCCAAACACGGTGATTGGCGATCAGCGCGAAATATTCGTCGGGCATTTCCGGCGCCAGGCGGTTCCGATAGTGGACCAAAACGTCAAGGATCACAGCTCGCTGGATCGATGACGGAATGCCGTCCTCGAATTCGGAAAGTTCTTGATCCACATAGCCCTCGATACGCTCTTCCGCCGCCTCGATCAGCGTTCGGATGAAGGCTCTGTCCACCGGAACGAGCTGCGGCGGGCTGCTACCGTCTTCGGCCAAATCGACCTGAAGGGCGTCCCAGACGTCGGCCTCCGCTATTGAAATCTCAGCCATTTTTCAGTTTTCCCATTTCGGCGGGCAGTGTTTTTTTGTGCTTGGCGGCGGTCATGGAGCGCCCTCCCATTGTCTGCGCATACCCAGGGGTCATGGTTTCGATCCCCTTTTGTTCCGGGCAAAGCCCTGCGTCGTCGCCGTGATGCGGGAATGGCAGGGCTTGCAAAGGCAGATGGTGTTTTGCCAATCGAGGCGGAGGTCAGGCCGATCACGTACCGATTGGATGTGGTGAACTTCCTTTGACCGATTGGCGCATCCTGGCGACTGGCACCAAGGATTGGCGGCAAGGCGGTCCATGCGGAAGAGACGCCATGCGTTATCGTATCCACGCTTGTCCGCGCTACCACGCTGGCGGTCATATTGGACTGTGGCTTCCGCCTTGCAGACGCACCGCTTCCCTGCCGGGACAGGGCGGCCACATTGGCAAAGTCGGGGTGCGAGTGATGGCATCTCCGACCTCACTGCAATTGACCATAAAGCCAGAACTCTCCGTCTGGCATTCGAGCGATGCCACCAAGAGCGTACTGACCACCAGATGTATCGGAACCTCCAAAGGAACGGATGGTGACGCCATCACCTGCGACGAAGGTGATTGCATCCTCTGATGCTTGCGCCCATCCGCAAGAGAAGCCGGGGCGCAGGTCAGCGGGGATGGTCACTTCACATTCGCCGGTGAGGATTACCAAGCGCCCCTGATGATTGTCGGAGAGGGTGACCGCGCTTTCCGGGTGATACACGCAATTCGTACCAACGGCCGGCATCAGCTCCTCGATCGAAACAAGACCATCAGATTCATGGGTTGTTCCAGAATTGCGTCTGATCTTAACTTTGTCGGTCATATTGAGATCCATGTGAGAGGTGCCCCTCACGCCGTATTGCCGGCGGCGCAAGGGGCGGATTGCCGGGTGAATCTGGCGGAAGCCCCGGCAATTCTGGTTAGGCAACCGGAGCGACGGCCGGATTGCCCTTGATGACAATGGCGGAGATCGGCGTCGGGCTGCCGTGCGTCCCGGAGAAATCGGCAAGCAATTTCAGATATCGGCGGTTGCCGATGTATCCGACCTTTGTCACCGTCGCGGCGGCATGGGCTGCGGTAAGGGCGTAGATGATGCCGCCCGTACCGACAGTTTCAACGCCTTGAACGTCGTCGATCGTCACCGCATCATAGGTGTCGTCGTCATCGCTATGCGACAACTTGAATTCAACCTTATTGGAACTGGTGAAGGTGATGCCGCCGACACCGACTTCGATGGCAACGACGGCGCTATTGAAGCCAAGCAAATCGATCACAGCCGGCGTGTTGTCGGCGTCGAGTGCCGCCGGGGCGATGGCCGTAACCAGGCCAATGTTCGAGACTAGATCGCGCATTGTACGTTTCTCCTGTTACGCGGCAGACGTTTTGAGCTTGCGGAAGCGAGCGCCCTGAAGGACGCGGCCCGATGTTCTTCGAGTCGCATGGATGCGGGTGACGCCCCTGCGTGCCTGGGTGTACGGGTCGGAAAGGATGCTCAGGGAAAGACGATCCACGATGCGGTAGGCGCTGAAGTCACCGAAGATGATCGGGAAATTGCCGTCACCGATGTCCGGCATATCCACCATTTCGACAACCGGCTTGCCCAGAATGGTTTCCGGCTGACCGGCGACATAGGCGGGCTGCCAAAGATAGTTCTGCTGACCGTCCTTGAGCTTCCGCACCGCTGCAAGCGTGGTGCCGTTCATAGCCCATGCTGCACCGGGAGCGTTGCGGTAGGCGGCGGGCAGTGCATAGAGCAGGTCAATAAGCTTGTCCGCGCTCAGGTTCGTGGCATGGCCGTTGACGGTGAAGCCGATATCGGGGTTGGTCATGAGACCTTCAGGCTGCTTCACACCGGAGCCATTGACGAACGCAACCGCCTCCTTCTGGCCGAAATCTTCGGCAAGAGCGAGACGAACCTCTGCCTCTGCCTGGCCGTGAGAGTCCGCAAGCAATTCGTTGCTGATATCAACGAATGTGCGGATTCCGTGAATCGGAACCTCCAGCATCCCAAACGTGACGTTCGATTCTTGCGATTCCTCGGTTTCGCCTTCCCACATCGCATTACCGATACCGGTACGTTTCGGGTACTTTACCGAGGGTGCCCCGGTCGTGCGGACAGATGCATATCGACGGATCGGAGAGAACTCGACAAGGTTTCGGATGAACTCGCTCGACATCTCTTCCGGTGCCAGATAGCCGCCCTGCGGGTCCGACGATACGGTCAAGGCACGGGTTTCGGTTTCCGGCGTTTGGTTGCCAAGGCGCAGATAGGTGCCGAATGCGCGCTGTTCAGCGGTCGGTTCCTGGCGCTGCTGGCCGGTCGGGCGCTGCGCCCTGATTTCGGCATCATCAAGCGCCTTCTCCATGGCTTTCTCAAGCATGTCGATAGTGGTATCCAAGTCCTCAAGTCGTTTGTCGAGGGGTTTAGGCATTGCTGTCTCCGTTGTTGTTCCCGGTCGCCTTCGGGGACGCGCCCGCAACCGGATAGAGTTTGTCACCGCCATCGATACGAGGCAGATTGAGGCGGGCGCGGGCGTCATTCGGGGTCAGGACCGGTCCACCGGCCAAGTTCTTCAAGCCTTCCGAAACGCTTTTGAAGTCGCCGGATGTGACGGCGGCGGTCTCGAATTCGACGTAGACGGAAGTCCGGTCCTCTGGATCGATGAGGGGAACGCTGATCGCGTCTACCCAAGCAGAAAGCCAAGGGCCGAGGGTGAAAGCCAAATACTGCTTTCCAAGAGATTCAGAATTGTTGAGGCTTGCATCTGCAAGTTCGCCTGCAAGCGTCGGAGAGATACCAAAGAACCGTAGAACATCGATCACCTGATTCTTGCGAAGCTCAAGCGTCTGCGCGTCAACACTGCTGAAGGTAATAGGTGTCCACTTCGCATCTTCGCCAAGGACGGAGGCACCGCCTGGATTCTCGGTACGCTGTAGCTTCCATGCTTCCAGAACGTCTTGAGATGACTTTGCGGTGAGCTTGCCCTTGACGCTGAGAATGCCGACTGGCTGACCGCCATTACGGAAGAGTTCGGACGTCGCCTTCTCAATCGTGAGGCCAAGATGGATGGCCTTAGCCGCCTGCTTGGCAGGGGCGTCGCCGGTCGGGGATTCGAGGCGAAGGATATCGCGGTAGGACAGGGTTTCGGAACCGCCGCCCTTCTTTGAGACGACGTAGCGCGGTTCGGAAGTCCACTCGTCGACCTCGACCTTGACCGCACCGTTTGCGATCTGGTGAATCTCACGCGGAACGCCGCGAACCCGAACGATCCTGGCGAAGGCGTTGCCTTCTAATAGGCATGTCTCCGTCATCTTACGGAGGAAGCCGGGGGCAAGCTGCCATGGGTTCGGATACCCATTGAAAAGCGTCTCAATCGGATGGTCGCGAAGGCGCTCCTTGTTCCGGTCCTTGCCGTCACCGACATTGCGGAAGGCATGAACGGGGCACTCTGCAACGCTGGTGGCAATCAATCGGATTGCGGCGGCGCTGGCGCTATACCACTTGGCAGCGTGGTCGCCGGTGGGGATACCGTCGATCAGCGCGACACCGAACAACTCGCGCAACCAGTCTTCCGGGTCGGCGAGCGAACGAACCTGCCCGTTGGCAATCAGGAAATGCCGCGCTTCGGCTTGTGCCGACTCGGGCTGAGATTCGCGCTTTCGGGTCCAAAGGGCCATGGGGTCACATCCGTAAAAGATGATGTGACAAAGATGGCGATCAGGAAGCGACTAGAATAGCCCAAGTCTTAGTCGTCATTGGTCGGCAATGATCGGTTTTGAATCAGATTTTACCTTCCGCACTCAAAACCATGTACGCGAACAACTCTGACTTGATGCTGAAGATTCGGCCTGCCCGACTGTAGACCGGTGCTTTCTCATCTTTCAAGAGCGTCTTCACGTAGTGAGGGGTGCATCCAAGGAAGCGCTCGATAGCTTTGCTTCCCCATAGAGAATCCTTGGCGAGGGAATCGGGAATGCGGGCGATATTCGACACATTGTCGTTCGCGACGTCTGTCTGGGTCATATTGTAAACTCTGCTGATATCGGCCATCGGCCTTGATCAGCAATATAGCATGAGAACGAATAAAGAACAAACCTAGTGAATGACATCGGACTTCAGGTTCTTTGGATTCGCAAAGCGTAGGACTTCCCTACCGATTGCAGAAATCCTTACAGGGTCACCTTCCGCCCAACGGAGCGCCAGCAACTCCGGCACTATCGAAGGGTCAGGTTTCTTGCTCAGAGCTAGTTGAAAGAGCGCCTTGATTTGCTCGTGACTAGCTTTCTTCATGCAGTCTCCCCCACGGCGGAAAGCAGGTCCATGATATCGATCTGGCTCGGGTCATGGATTGCTTGATGATAGGCCGCGTTTCCCGCGGGAGTGACGTCGTAGATGTTATTGTTCAACGTGTCCTTTTCTTCATCGATCTTCTGGACAGTGATGTATTCGACCTCCATCAGCCAGTTAGATGCTTCTTTGATCTCTGCGGCGTTCATGAACTTACCGAGCGTTTTGAAGAGCCTTCGGTATTCGATCGGCCGCTGACTATTGACCATGGATTCCAAGAGACGGAAGGCGTTTGGGGGGAAGGTGTCACATGTCACACCTTCACTATAAACCATTGTATTTTCAACGACTTCACCTGTGACATCGCCGATTTCAACAGATGTCACACCACCACTGTAAATGTCACAGCTATCGGGTTCTAAGCTTTCACTCTGTTGGGAATCCTTCGGATCGCCTTCGGCGGTTCGATCTACGATCTCACCCAACTCCTCAACCGTCTCGGCAAGAATCTCTTTCTTGTCCTGTGACAGGTGACTTTTTTCTTCCTGCTGTGACATTGCCGATGTCACAGGCTTTTCGTTGTTCTTCTCCTTGTTTCCCTTTGGTTTTTCTCCTTCATGGGAAGGCTGTGACATTGGTACACCTACCCCCCTGATGACGTACTTGCCGTTTCCGACAGACATCGCCTCGCCGATCTTTCCATCCCTTCCCATCCTGCTCAACATCTTCCGCACAGATTGGCGTGGAAGATTGGTTTCGTCTGAAACCTCTAAGGGAGAGAGCGGCCCATATTTACGGAGGGCCTCAAGGATGTCGGATTTTTGCTTTGATGTAGCGATATTGGCGGCGTCACCGAGAACCCGCAACCAACCATTGTCATGACCGATGGCAACCAGCCTGTTACCGGAAGGCAAGCCGCGACCGCCTGCCCAGAGCGTGTTTTCGCTATCTGTTTTTCTCAGCACTAAACGGCAGTCAGGTGTGCCAATGATCGCGGTGCTACCAACAACATTGCCAAGATTTGCTAACGGATCATCGCGACTAATAGGTTTTTTCGGCGTAAGGTGAACCAGCATGAAAACGCACACGTTGTTTTTCTCTGCCCACGCTCGCAGCGGCACCAAGGTTTTGTTGTCGTTCTTCGGTGCTGTACTTTTCAAGGGTGAATCGTCGGGTTCGGCCTTGCTGTAAACGTCGATGACAACAGCACGCGGATTATCGGCCCAAGCGATCCAGGCATTCATTTCATCCCAAAGTCCGCCGACAGGGTTGCCGTCCTTGTCTCTGGTGAGGGCAAGCGTCGGCTGTTCTCTGAGTATGGTGAGCCTGTTCAGGTCAGGCTTGTTACCCCGGAACATGCTATCTCGGGAGGCGCAGTAATTGTCATGACTATCCTCATAATCGAGGTAGAGGACGCTACCGGGCGGGCGAGCTGTACCGATTCCAAGCAGCGGCTCACCCAGCGCAATATTGAAACATATCGACCTCATGAGCGTCGACTTACCTTCACCGGGTCTACCGGCAAGCAGGATCAGTCCGCGCCCCGGAATCAGGCGATCGATAAGATCAGGATAGCGGAACTCGGGCGGCGCATCGTTGCCGTTGTTCGCTGTCCCTTGCTTCGGCTTATAAGGCTCCTTCATGCCTCACCCCCGTAGCTTTTCCGCTCGCGAAGCACGGCAATATGGTCGATCAGTTCCATGTCGCTGTGCACCAAGGCCAGCGGCAGTGGGAGGTCGATAAACGGCTCCGGCAGGTGGAAGGTTGGAAGGTTCATGTCAAGGCTGTTGATCTCGCCGCGAATGTCTTCCACGCTAGACTTGAACAATTCGAGCGCGGTGTCCGCTTCGGCAATCTTGGCCGCCAATGCTGTTGACGCACTCTGCCGAGCAAATTCAGCAGCAGCTTGTTCAAGCCATTCGTCGCGCGCCTCGCGGACACGATCATCAAGAGTGCGATCAATCCATGGATCAATGGCGTTCGTGACAATGGAACGGAGCACGTCCGGCCGGAGAGTAGCCAATGCGTCGATTTCCGTCTGTTCCACGCCGAACCGTTCCCGCCACCGGCTGGCGCGCTTCTCCGTCTCCTTGAGCGGCGTTGAAGGAAGACCAAGATCCTTGACCTGTTCGACTGTCAGGCCGATGGGGATCAGCCGAAAATCAAGGCTTGGGTAGATGCTATCCTTCATCGCCCTGAGCTTGTGAGCGATTGAAGTGGACATTTGATAGCCGCTTGGGTCGGCGTCCGCGAGCGTGAAGACAACTATCGGGCGCCCGTCGTTCATGGCGTTGGTGGCCATGCGATAGATAAACGTGTCGCTGATCTCCCCGGAAGGAAGATAGAGGTCGGCACCGTATTGTTCCGCCACCGGCCACAGGACGGTTTCAAGGGAGGTCTTCTCGCCGAAGATCACTACCTTATACATCTGACGAGCGTGGAAGTCGCACAGATCGATACGAGGGCGAAGTTCGGCTGGATCGAAGGCGTAGCCGTCCACGTCGAACGCAATCGCCGAATAAGGCGACAACGGCTCCGAAGTGCGGATGACTGGATCAGAATTGCGAGCATCGAAAATGCGCTCCCACGGCACGTATCCTAGCCATCGGGCAGCCTTTGAGGCTTGCTCAAGGAAAGACCAGCACTCATCGTCATTGACGAAGGGTATGCCGTCAGGCTTGAGGACATCGCCAGCGGCAACAAGGGCGTAGAAGACACCGCGATTGTGGGTTCGCTTCCAAGGCTTGAGAAGACCGGCAGCCTCCATGTGTTGAGCAAGCCACTGGCCATTGCGGTGGTTGGTCTTCGTATCGAGTCGATACGGGTCGTTCTGGGCAGACAGAACCGTCAATTCTTGAAGGCTTGCCTTATGGAAAGACTTCGTAATGCGAATAATGTTACCGAGGGTCAAGGGCCACTCCTGTCGTGGAAAGTTTGTGCGCAAGGGCGATGGCCTGGCAAGCCTGCAAGGCGGTCAGGTCAAATCGATCCTTCAGGACGGGAACGGCGCGGTGCGGGCGTTCTGTCTCGCTGAGGAGCCACATGGCTGCGGCATGGACAGCGGGCGCGTCTTGGTGGTCAGTGCTCATCGGCACCACCATCGGCTTCGAGCATTGCCCGGATGCGATCGACCTCGCTTCCCTTTTTCAGGGCCGCGTATTCTCTTTCCATCCGGTCTAGCAACGGTTGTGCGACTGGTCCGAAGCGATCGACCAGTTCAGCGGCAAACAGCAGCATTTCCGCAATTCGAGTCGCGGAAACGCTGCCATGGGCAGAGCGGCAAATTTTATTCAAGGAGGTTGTCTAGGATAGCGCGGACGCATACGCCACCGGGCACCACACCTGGCGAACATTATGCGCGACGTGCGCACGTCGCGGAGCCCTAGAACTTTTTGAGCGAGACGCTAAGTCTCTATGTCTTCGCGGTATGCGATTTGGCGGGCTGAGCCGTGCCGGACATCGACACGGAATCTGAAATTTCATACTAGCCTTAAAAAGTCAAGAGCCTTTTTAAGGGCAAGCACAAAGAATACATTTTGGTTACATTACGGCCACATGATACGGGCGAAATTGGGAGGAAATTCTACCATCATATTGAAATTACTTATACTGATTGCTCCCATTAGTTCGAAACCACACCGGCCCGGGGAGCCAGTTTCAAAAGGCCTGTCCATAACCGGACGGGCCTTTTCTCGTTACAGATCAAGAAATTAGGCTTTGCGGCGACGCATCCCGCAGGTCCGTCGCAGCTTCCCGATTTGCTTTGAATGACTGCGTTACAGGCCCCTTGATCGTGGTTCCCGCGCGGTCCTCGACGATATTCGAAGTCTTTCAAGGTTACCTTGCAGGAGAAATCGGCAGCGAGCCCCTCGCCCCGGTTTCTGCCGCAGTTGTCCATGCAGCAAGGACATCGTCGCGCGTCGCCTGACGCATCGCCTTGTGAATCGACGCCTGCAGCGCCTGCTCTCCGGGGCGCATGACGAGGATAACCGTTTCCCGAGGCGGGCAATCGGGCAAGGCGCAGGCAAGCTCGTTGACCGAGACGACCACGTCGTCCGGAAGAGCCAGGATTTCACGGGTCCATTGCTTGATGGCGCGGGCACTGCTGACAAGCGCCGGATCGTTGCGTGCCAATGGATTGGCGAACGCGCGCTTCATGCCCGTTTCCTCTTCCGCCCCGCAGAACGTGGCGCGAGGACATCGAACAGCTCACCGATCGGCTCTCTCGGCATATCCTGTCCAATCAGGACCACCCGCGTCTGCCTGCGGCCGTCGGGCCAGCGGTCGAGACGGTGAAGAGGATAGAGACGATGCTGGACGGCATGCGCGACCAGGGGACGGTCGGGATTGTCGGCCATGGCGAAGATGCCCTTGAGACGCAGCAGGCCGGAGCCGATATTGCTGGTGACAAGCTCCAGAAACGTCATGACGGATCTGGGCGCCAGCGGTTCGTCATGGGTCAGGATGAACGCCTCCACCTCGTCGCCGTGGCGATTGGGGTCGTGTTCGTGGTCCGGATGCCTCACCAGTCCCTCCATGGCCAGCCAGGCCGGCACATCCTCTGCCTTGTACTGGGTGGAATAGGCTCGCGCATCCATCAGGTTCTCCAGACGGAAATCGGTGGAATGGCTGTCGTGAAAGGTCGCAGCGGGATTGAGGGCGCGCAGTTCGTCCACCCAGGATATCCGCTCTTCGGCGATATCGGTCTTGGTCAGGACGATGTGATCGGCGAAGGCAAGCTGCTTCCATCCCTCCATGAAGCTGTCGAGCGCCAGCCGCCCCGCAACCACGTCGAAGGCGGTGATCACGCCGGCAAGGTAGAAATGCCGCGCGACCACATGATCCCGCATCCCCATCGCGGGGGCGCCGCCCGGGATCAGGCTGTTGATGATCGGCGCCGGATCGGCAAGGCCGGTCGTCTCGATGACGACGCGTGAGACCGCCGGGATCTCTTCCCGCCGGCAGGCCTCGTGCAGCTCGAACAAGGACGCGCGGATATCGCTCGTCGCCGTGCAGCAGATGCAGCCGGTGGTCGTCCGGAAATAGCGCTCGGAGCCGGCATGGACGAGGTCATGATCGATCGGGACAGTCCCGAATTCATTGACGATCACGGCGGCATCCCGCATTCGGGGGCTCGACAGCAGACCGTTGAGAAGCGTCGTCTTGCCGGAACCGAGGAAGCCGGTCAGCAATGTCACCGGTGCGGGCTCATAAAGCTGGTTCATTGCGTTCTCCGGCGCTCTTCCATCCGGCTTGCGCCGATATCCGAACAGGTTGCCGATCATCGCCGCTCCGTCTTTTCGACCGTCATCATCGTGTATCTGTGGCCGCGTGATGGAAATGGCCCACCCGGTACCGGGTGGGCCGGGCTCCGCTCAGCTTCCGAGGATGGCCGCCTTCATCGTGCTGATATTGTTCCGGAACATGTCGATATAGGTGGAGGCAGGACCATCCTTCGCCGAAAGGGCGTCGGAATAGAGCGTGCCGCCCACCTTGAGACCGGTTTCCCTTGCGATCTGCTCGATCAGGCGCGGGTTGCTGATGTTCTCGACGAAAATCGCCGAGGCCTTGTCCTCCTTCACCTGGTCGATCAGTTTCGCGACATCTGCGGCGGAGGCTTCCGCTTCGGTGGAGACGCCTTCCGGAGCGATGAATTTCAGACCGTATTCATGCTCGAAATAACCGAAGGCGTCATGCGAGGTGATGATGGTCCGCTTGCCGGCGGGGATCGATGCGATGGCTGCCTTCACCTCCCCTTCGAGCGCAGAAAGCCTGGCGACATAGGCACTGGCATTGGCCGTATAGGTCGCGCAGCCGGCCTTGTCGGCCTTGCAGAAGGCATCGGCGATGTTCTTCACGTAGATTTCCGCATTGTGGATCGACTGCCAGGCATGCGGATCGAACTCACCGTGATGATGATGCCCTTCATGACCATCGTCGTCATGATCATGTTCCTCTTCGCTCGCCTTCAGCGGCTCGATGCCCTTGGTCAACTCGACGACCGGCGCCTTGGTGCCGCTCGTCCCGATCAGCCGGGACATGAATCCTTCGAGCTGCAGGCCGTTGACGAGAACGACGTCGGCCTGCTCCAGAGAGACCGCATCGGCCGGGCGCGGCTCGTAGACATGCGCGTCGCCGTCAGGCCCGACGAGCGTCGTCACCTCCACGCGGTCTCCGCCGACATTCGTGGCGAAATCGGCGATGATCGAGAAGCTCGCAACCGCCTTCAGCTCGGCTGCGGAAGCCGTTGCGGCCCAACCTCCCGAGAGCCCGAGAAGGCTGACGCAGGTTGCAATGCGGATGGTCCTGAACATGGAAATCTCCTTTTCGTCTATCAGGCTGTTCTGTGGCCGCGCGAAGCGAAGGCGTTGCGGAGAACGCCCCTCCGCCCGGCCAGAATGGAAAGGATGTAGATGCCGCCGGCCGTGAGAATGATCGCAGGCCCGGAGGGCAGCGACGCATGATAGGAAAGCAGGAGACCTCCCAATGAAGAGGCTGCGGCGATGGCAATCGCAATGAAGCACATCGAACGTACCTGGTTGGACCAGAAACGCGCCGCCGCCGCCGGCAGCATCATCAGGCCGACCGACAGCAGGGTGCCGAGCGCTTGGAACCCGCCGACCAGATTGAGCACGACCAGTACCAGGAAAAGGAAATGGACGGGCGCTCCGACGCGGCTCACCGAACGCAGGAAAAGCGGATCGAGGCATTCGGCGACCAGAGCCCGCCAGAATATCCCGAGTGCCAGAAAGGTCAGTCCGGCAATCATGGCGATCAGCGCCAGGGCTTCGTCGTTCAAGGCGAGAACCGAACCGAACAGGACGTGCATGAGATCCACGCTGGAACCGCGCCACGACACGAGCAGCACCCCGACCGCAAGCGATATCAGGTAGAAAGCCGCCATCGTGGCATCCTCCTTCTGGACGGTGAAGCGCGACACGACCCCCGACCCGATGGCGACGAGAAGCCCGACCGCGAGACCACCGAGCGTCATGGGAACGATCTTGAGGCCGAACAGGAGGAAACCGACCGCCGCACCCGGCAGGATCGCATGCGACATGGCATCACCCGTGAGGCTCATGCGCCGCAGCATCAGGAAGACGCCGACCGGTGCGCAGCTCGCCGACAGCAGCAAGGAGCCGACAAGGGCGCGCTGCATGAAACCGTAGCGGATGAAGGGCTGGAGCAGATCGTCATACATGGGCGCCAACCTTGTTCAGGCTCCGCGCGGCGGGCGCATTCCGGTCCGCAGGGCGAGGATCGGTCGAAAAATTCCCACCGGCGTCGCACCAGCCGGCGTCTTCGTCCCATGCCTCCTGGAATTGACGCGCCCGGAGCAGGTTCTCAGGCTCAAGAACCTCGCTCGTCGGCCCCAGGGCGACGAGTTCACGCGCAAGAAGCAGGGTTTGCGGAAAGCGTTCGCGGACAAGATCGTGATCGTGAAGAACACAGAGCACCGTCCTGCCCTCCCCGATCCAGCATTCGATCAGCCGGAGGAGGTCATCGACGGTACGTGAGTCAATCGCGTTGAACGGTTCGTCCAGAAGGATGAGATCGGCATCCTGCAACATCGTGCGCGCAAACAGCGCTCGCTGCATCTGCCCTCCGGAAAGGCTGTCCAGGGGCCGTTTTTCGAAGCCTGCGAGCCCTACCGCCTCCAGACATGCGGCAAGCGCGGCCCTATCCTCTCTGCCGATGCGCCCGAGCAGGCCACACTTTTGCCAGAAGCCGAGCGAGACGAGATCGATGACGCGTGCCGGAAAGCTGCGGTCGATTTCCGATTGCTGCGGCAGGTAGGCCAGGCGCCCGCAACGGGCAAAGCAATTGCCGCCGATCGGCTTCAGGATGCCCGCTATCCCCTTCATCAGGGTCGATTTGCCCGAACCATTGGCGCCAATCACGGCCGTCAGAGTGCCGCGCAAGATCCTGCCCGTCAGATGGTGGACGGCCGGATGGCCGTGATAGCCGAGCGTGAGATCGTCGAAGCGCAGGCAGGTGTCGGTCATGGTCACTCCGGGGGTTGACACCGCCTGTGTATGTAATGTTATTACGTTCGTCAAACGGAAAGTTATGTAATAACGTATCATTTATATGTAGCGACGATGTATCCGCCGGCGGCAGGAGAGAGGACACGAAGCCGCCGCAGGCCGATCCAGGCCGCATCGCGATCCGTTTTATCCGCACTTCTTTTTGCAACCAGGGAAGGGAAACCCATGAGTTTGAATGTCACCCGAAACCGCCTGATGGCAGCCGTCGCGGCCGGTCTCGTCTTCGTCGCGCAGGCAACTCTTGCCGACGACGATCACGAGACGAAGGAAGCGTGGCGGCTCTTCGTCGCCGATCATACCCAACCGGTCGTTCGCGCCATCGACTTCGAGAGCGGCAAGGAACTTGGCCGCTACGACACGAAGGGTTATGCGGCGTTGACCGCCAGCGCATCCGGCCAGACCGTCTTCGCGACGCAGTCGGATTCAGATATCGTGCATGTGATCAGGACCGGCATCGAGTTCTCCGACCACGGCGAACATCGCGATCTGGATGTATCGGATGCCGGCCTGCTGCCGGTAACCTTCGAGGGGAAACGCCCTTTCCATGTCGTGCCGCACGACGATCACGCGATCCTTTTCTACGATCGCGGAGGCAAGGCCGAGATTATCGATGAAGCCGCGCTTCTCGAAGGCAAGGCCGACGTGCGAACGATCGATACCACGGCTCCCCATCACGGCGTCGCGGTCACGATGGGCAAATTCGTGCTGGTGTCCGCCCCCGATACCGAAGCCAAGACGAAACCGGACGAGCTGCCGCCACGCATCGGCCTGAGGGTCATCGACGAAAAGGGCGAACAGGTCGGCGACATCACGAAATGCACAGATCTCCACGGCGAAGCCACATCTGCGCGCCTTATCGCGGTCGGCTGCAAGGAAGGCGTTCTGGTCGCGCGGCCCGGCGGCACCGGGGGACCGAAGCTCGAAATGCTGAACTATCCGGAAAACCTTCCCAAGGGTTATGTCGGCACCCTGCTCGGGGGCAGGACGATGCAGTTCTTTCTCGGCAACTACGGCGAGGACAAGGTCGTGCTGATCGACCCCGACGGCAAGGAGCCCTATCGCCTCGTCGAACTCCCGACCCGGCGGGTGGATTTCATCCTCGATCCCGCCGATCCCCGCAATGCCTATATCCTCACCGAAGACGGCAATCTCCATGTCCTCGACGTCATCAAGGGCGAAATCGTCCGCAAGGCGAACGTCACCGAGCCCTATAGCAAGGACGGACACTGGAGAGACCCGCGGCCGCGCCTGGCGGTCGCCGACGGCCGGATCGCCCTCACCGATCCCCGCCATGCGCTCGTGCGCGTCATCGACGCCGAAACGCTGAAGGAAACCCGCACGATCCCGGTCGAAGGGCAGCCTTTCTCCATCGTCGCGGTGGGCGGTTCCGGCGCATCTCATTGATGTGAGATGTGCAGATACGGGGTCGAGACGGCGGCCCCGTATCCTGGCCCGCCGAAAACAGCGGAGCGTCGAAGGTCCGAAGCCGACCGGGGCCAAAGCCCTGAAACCCTGTGCCCCGGCTACGTCGCCCGCTCGTCGAACTACAAACATGAATGGAGATGGACATATGAAGAGGAAGCTTCCGGTCACGGTTCTTTCCGGCTTTCTCGGCGCCGGCAAGACGACATTGCTCAACCATATCCTCGCCAACCGCGAGGGGATGCGGGTGGCGCTCATCGTCAACGACATGAGCGAGATCAACATCGACGCCGCGCTTGTGCGGGAGGGTGGCGCCAACCTTTCCCGCACACAGGAACAGCTTGTCGAAATGACCAACGGCTGCATCTGCTGCACGCTGCGGGACGATCTTCTCAACGAGGTGCGGGCGCTCGCCGAACAAGGCCGCTTCGACTACCTGCTGATCGAATCCACCGGGATCGCCGAACCGCTTCCCGTTGCTGCGACCTTCGATTTCCGCGACGAACAGGGCCGGAGCCTCTCCGATGTCGCCCGGCTCGATACCATGGTCACGGTGGTCGATGCTGCGAACCTGCTCGCCGACTACGGTTCCGCGGACTTCCTCGCCGATCGCGGAGAGACAGCCGGCGACGGCGACAACCGTACCATCGTCGATCTGCTCGTCGAACAGATAGAGTTCGCCGATGTCGTCGTCCTCAACAAGGTCAGCACCGCCACGGCCGCGCAACGGGACGCGGCGCGGAAGATCATCGTCGCACTCAACCCGGATGCGAAACTGATCGAGGCCGATTTCGGCAGGGTGGACCTCGAGGACGTGCTTGGCACGGGCCGCTTCGAGTTCGGGAAAGCCGAGCAGAATCCTCTGTGGTTCAAGGAATTGCATGGCTTCAAGGACCATGTGCCGGAGACCGAGGAATACGGCATCCGCTCTTTCGTCTACCGGGCCAGGCAGCCCTTTGAACCCATGCTCTTCCAACGCTTTGTCGAGCGGTCGTGGCCGGGCGTGGTGCGGGCAAAAGGTTTCTTCTGGCTGGCGACGCGTCCGCTCCATGTCGGTGAGATCAGTCAGGCCGGATCGCTGGTCAGGACCGGCAAGATGGGGCTGTGGTGGGCCGCCGTGGCGAGGGAGCAGTGGCCGCGCGATCCCGGTTTCGCTGCGATGATGAAACCCTATCTCGACCCGGTATGGGGCGACCGGCGGCAGGAAATCGTCTTCATTGGCGCCGATCCGATGAGCGAGGAGAAAATCCGCACCGAACTCGACGCCTGCCTGATCGACAGCCCCGTTTTCATGCCGGAACTGTGGCGCAACCTGCCCGATCCTTTCGCAAGCTGGGATCGCCAGGCGGCCTGAGGCCGACATGAAGCCGGCGCGATGTCCTGCGCAATGAGCAACCGCCTCTTCCGACTGAGGCGCTCGGATATCATTGCGCGGGACTTCATTGTGGCGATCTAGCGGATCTCGACCGCGACGTCGTCTGGAGCCGGTGCAGCCTCGATCAGCCCCATCTCCTGCATGAAGGCGCCGAAACGGGCGTAGCGGGCACGATCGAGAGCGGACGGGCGCTTTGCGAAACGCGGCAGCGTATCGAAGAACGCCGTCCGGTTCAGTTCGTCGTCGAGGTTGGGATAGGCCTTGACGAAGAGACGCCATGCCTCCTGCGGATGGTTGGTGATATAGATCGAGGCCTGTTCCACGGCCGCGAGAAACCGCGGCAACCTGCCGTCCTGCGCGAGATCGCGGCGCGTGACGAAGATCAGCTCGTCATAAGCCGGAACGCCATGCTCCTCGGGAAAGAAGGCGCGTCCCTCATGTCCTTCGAGCTTCATCTGCGTCAGTTCGAAGTTGCGGAAGCCGCCGAGCGTCGCATCCACCTTGCCGCCGATCAGCGAGGGAGACAGGGAAAAGTTGACGTTGATCAGTTCCACGTCCTCGTTGGTGAGACCTTCGGAGGCCAGCATGCGCTTCAGCATGGCGTCCTCGAAACCGGTCACCGAAAAACCGACCTTCCTACCCTTCAGGTCCTTGAGACTTTTGACCGGGCCGTCCGCCAGCACCGTCACCGTATTGAGCGGCGTTTCGACAAGCGTCCCGAAGCGAACGAGCGGCAGGCCGGCTTCGTGGTCGAGATAGAGATTGGGCTGGTAGTGGATGCCGATATCCGCCTGACCGGCAGATACCAGACGCGGCACCGCGGAGGGGTCGGAGGGAGGGATCAGTTCCACATCGAGGCCCGCAGCGGTGAACAATCCCCGCTCCCCGGCGATCACCATCGGCGCATGGTCGGGATTGACGAACCATTCGAGAAGCACGGTGAGCTTGTCGGCGGCTTGCGAGGAGGCAGGCGCAAGCGCGCCGGCAAGCGCCACGAAGGAGGCGAAAAGGATGCGGATCATGATCGTGCAGAACTCCTGAACGAGGGTGAGGATGTGGGATCGGCTTCGCTGGCCCAGGGCGCCAGGCCAACTGTCAGCCGATCGATGAGAAGCCGTAGTGCGAGCGTGAGGATTGCGAGCACGGCCATTGCCGCAAACACCATATCGGTCTGCATGCGGGCATTGGACTGAACCATGACGAAGCCAAGCCCGCCGGACGCGCCGACCCATTCGCCGACGACGGCGCCGAGCGGCGCCAGCGGCCCGGCAACCCGAAGGCCGGAAACGAGGCTCGGGATCGCCAGCGGCACCCGGATGCCGACAAGAGCCTGCCAGTGATGGGCGCCGTCGAGCGAAACGGCATCGAGGATTTCCCGGTCGGTGCGCCGCAGCCCGTCGGCGAATGCCGAGGCAACCGGGAAGAAGATGATGATTGTCGTCATTGCCACCTTCGAGGCTAGGCCGAAGCCGAGCCAGAGAACCAGGATCGGAGCGAGTACGAAAACGGGAAAGGCCTGCAGGATCAGAACCATCGGCCAGACGAGGCGGCCGAGAAGCGGCAATGCCGCAACCCCGAAGGCGGTGGCGGCGCCGAGGACGGCGCCGAACAGCAGCCCCAGGACGATCTCCGTCAGGGTGATGATGCTGTGCCGCAGCAGAAAGCCGGGCTGATGCAGAAAGGCGGCGGCCACCGCCATCGGCGACGGCAGAATATATCTCGGCGGCGCAAACAGCCAGACGCCCGTCTGCCAGAGAGCGACAAGCACGATGATGCCAAGACCTGCATGAGACGCGCGCATGACGTGGTCAGCCGCGATGATAGGCCGCTACCGGACATTCCTCGAATAAAAAGCGAAGCGCAGATATCATCGTTCGATCTCCAGACAAACCAATCACGGAGATCCAGGTGAAGCGGAGAAGAGAAAGTATCGTCGGCGACGCCATTTCCGTTCCTACGCCGGCATAACCCGGATCAGGTTCAAGGGTCCGGCTCACCGCCATCTCAGCATCGTACGATGCTCCCCTCGGAATGGTACGAAACTGTCGACTTTCCAGGCGCCTGTCAATGGGCACGGAAAGATCGACAAAAAGCGCGGCAACAGCAGCGCCGGGACCCAACGATACACGCAGTCGTCAGAAATTCCAGTCCTCGTCCTCGGTCGCCACCGCCTTGCCGATGACATAGGACGATCCTGACCCGGAGAAGAAGTCGTGGTTCTCGTCGGCATTCGGCGAGAGCGCCGAAAGGATCGCGGGATTGACCTTGCAGGCTTCGGACGGGAACAGTGCCTCATAGCCAAGGTTCATCAACGCCTTGTTGGCGTTGTAATGCAGGAATTTCTTGACGTCCTCGGTCAGTCCGACGCCGTCATAAAGGTCTTCCGTGTACTTTGCCTCGTTGTCGTAGAGTTCGAGCAGCAGGTCGAAGGCGAAATCCTTGATCTCCTGCCGCCTTTCCTCGCCCAGCCGCTCAAGCTCGCGCTGGAATTTATAGCCGATGTAATAGCCGTGCACCGCCTCGTCACGGATGATGAGGCGGATGAGATCGGCAGTGTTGGTCAGCTTGGCGCGGCTCGACCAGTACATCGGCAGATAGAAGCCGGAATAGAACAGGAAGCTTTCGAGGAAGACGCTGGCGACCTTTTTCTTCAGCGCATCACCGGATGCATACTGCTCCATGATCAGCGCGGATTTGCGCTGCAGGAATTCGTTCTCCTCCGACCAGCGATAGGCATCGTCGACATCCGGCGTCAGGCAGAGCGTCGAGAAGATCGATGAATAGGAGCGCGCATGCACCGCCTCCATGAAGGCGACATTGGAGAGCACGGCCTCCTCGTGCTGCGTGGCCGCATCCTCCATCAACCGCACGGCGCCGACCCCGTTCTGGATCGTGTCGAGCAGGGTCAGGCCCGTGAAGACCCGGATGGTGAGTTGCTGCTCCTCGGGCTTCAGCGTCGCCCAGGAGGGGATGTCGTTCGACAGCGGCACCTTTTCCGGCAGCCAGAAGTTTCCTGTGAGGCGGTTCCAGACTTCGAGGTCCTTGTCGTCCTCGATGCGGTTCCAGTTGATGGCTCGGATGCGTGAGATCGGCCTGATGGCGACGTTCATTGATGGATTTCCTCGACAAATTGTGATGGTGCCCGGAGCCCCCTCACCCTGCCCTCTCCCGAAGGAGAGAGGAGGACGCCGCGCATGCCGCATCTGTCTTCTTCCCATCGGGAAGAAGGTGCCGGCAGGCGAATGAGGGGGCCACGCGCTCGAAGGCCCGCGGCTGAAATCAGGTCAGAGCGTACAAGACACGCAGCCCTGCACCTCGGTGCCGGACAGCGCCATCTGGCGCAGCCGGATGTAGTAGATGGTCTTGATGCCCTTCCTCCAGGCGTAAATCTGCGCCCGGTTGATGTCGCGCGTCGTCGCCGTGTCGCGGAAGAACAGCGTCAGCGACAGGCCCTGATCGACATGCCGGGTGGCCGCAGCGTAGGTGTCGATGATCTTTTCCGGACCGATCTCGTAGGCGTCCTGATAATATTCGAGATTGTCGCCGGTCATGAAGGCGGCCGGATAATAGACGCGGCCGATCTTGCCCTCCTTGCGAATCTCGATCTTCGAAACGATCGGATGGATCGAGGAGGTGGAGTGGTTGATATAGGAGATCGAGCCGGTCGGCGGCACCGCCTGGAGGTTCTGGTTATAAAGACCGGAGGTCATGACCGCCTGTTTCAGCGCCAGCCAGTCCTCCCGCGTCGGGATGTGGATGCCGGCCGTCTCGAACAGCCCGGCGACCTTCTCCGTCGCCGGTTTCCATTCGGCCTCTGTGTATTTGTCGAAATACTCGCCGGATGCGTATTTCGAATTCTCGAACCCCCTGAAGCTCGTACCTCGCTCGGCCGCCAGAAGGTTCGAGGCGCGCAGCGCGTGATACGTCACCGTATAGAAGTAGATGTCGGTGAAATCGATGCCCTCTTGCGAGCCGTAGAAGATGCGTTCGCGGGCGAGATAGCCATGCAGGTTCATCTGCCCGAGGCCGATCGCGTGGCTTTCGTCATTGCCCTTCTCGATCGATGGAACCGAGGCGATATGGCTCATGTCGGAGACTGCGGTCAACGCCCGGATCGCCGTCTCGATCGTCTTGCCGAAATCGGAGGAATCCATCGCCGCCGCAATGTTCAGCGAGCCGAGATTGCAGGAGATATCCTTGCCCATATGTTCGTATGACAGGTCGTCGTTAAACGTGCTTGCCTCGCTCACCTGCAGGATCTCCGAGCAGAGATTGCTCATGGTGATGCGCCCCGCAACCGGATTGACCCGGTTCACCGTGTCCTCGAACATGAGGTAGGGATAGCCGCTCTCGAACTGGATCTCGGCGATGATCTGGAAGAACTCGCGCGCCTTGATCTTTCTTTTGCGGATGCGGGCATCCTCGACCATCTCGCGATATTTCTCCGTCACCGAAATCTCGGTGAAGGGCATCCCGTAGACGCGCTCCACGTCATGGGGCGAGAACAGGTACATGTCCTCGTTGTTCCTGGCGAGTTCGAAAGTAATGTCCGGGATGACGACCCCGAGCGAGAGCGTCTTGATCCTGATCTTCTCGTCGGCATTCTCACGTTTCGTATCGAGGAAACGCATGATGTCGGGGTGGTGTGCATGCAGGTAGACCGCGCCCGCCCCTTGCCGTGCGCCGAGCTGGTTGGCGTAGGAGAACGAATCTTCCAGGAGCTTCATGATCGGAATGATGCCGGAGGACTGGTTCTCGATCTGCTTGATCGGCGCACCAGCCTCGCGGATGTTGGTGAGCGACAGCGCAACGCCGCCGCCCCGCTTCGATAGCTGCAGGGCCGAGTTGATCGAGCGGCCGATCGACTCCATGTTGTCCTCGACGCGCAGCAGGAAGCAGGAGACGAGTTCGCCCCGCTGCTTCTTGCCGGCATTGAGAAAAGTCGGGGTCGCCGGCTGGAAGCGGCCGGAAATGATTTCCTCCACGAGACCGCGGGCAAGCTCCTCGTCGCCGCGCGCCAGCGTCAGCGCCACCATGCAGACGCGGTCCTCATAACGCTCCAGATAGCGTTTTCCGTCGAAGGTCTTCAGCGTGTAGCTGGTGTAGTATTTGAAGGCTCCCAGGAAGGTGGGGAAACGGAATTTCCTGGCATAGGCCTGATCGAAGAGATCGCGGACGAAATTGAAGGAATACTGGTCCAGAACCTCCTGCTCGTAATAGCCTTCGGTCACCAGGTAATCGAGCTTTTCCCGAAGGTTATGGAAGAAGACCGTATTCTGGTTGACGTGCTGGAGGAAATATTGACGTGCGGCCAGCCGGTCCTTGTCGAGCTGGATTCGGCCCTGCTCGTCGTAGAGGTTCAGCATGGCGTTCAGCGCGTGGTAATCCAGCGCGGGTTCCGCGGCCTTCGCCGGCCTGTCTAGCGTAAGCGTGTCCAAAATCGTTCCAATCCATGTCTGACGTTAGCGACGTCCTCGACCGTTCCAAGAAGCTCGAAACGATAGAGGAAGGGCACGGCGCACCTGGCGGAGATGATGTCTCCGGCAAGCGCGAAAGCCGCGCCGAAATTGGTGTTGCCCGCTGCGATGACGCCACGAAGCAGATTGCGGTTGCCGGCATCATTCAGGAAATGGATCACCGGTTTCGGCACCGCCCCTTTCGTGCCTCCGCCGCCATAGGTCGGCACGATGAGCACATAAGGCTGCCGTACCGAAGGCGGAATCGCGCTGCCGTCCATCGGCAGGCGCAGCGCCGGCATGTCCAGCCTCTCCACGAAACGCCGCGTGTTCTCCGACCGGCTGGAGAAATAGACGATATCGCCCATGGCTGGGACGTATCAGACGAGACTGCCGATCATGTCGGGCCGGAAGCCGGCCCAGTGCCGCTCTCCCGCCACGACGACCGGGACCTGGCGATATCCGAGCCTCCGGACGAGCTCGTAAGCCGCGGCGTCAGCGGACACGTCGATGACGGTGTAATCGATCCCCTGGCGATCGAGCGCGCGGGTGGTCGCGGTGCACTGGACGCAGGCAGGCTTGCTGTAGACGGTAATGTTCATTGTGTTCCTCGTGTTTCGAAAAAGCATGCAACATCGTTCGGGCATCCGCCGATGCCCGGGCAATGAAACTGGAATGGACGCAGCCGTAACCGGCAGCCGGACGCAGAGCGTCCGTCACGCCTTACGGATCAGTACTGTTCAACATGGACTTCACCCCGAAGTGGCTCTGCGGGGTATTCGGGAAAACGGCGCCCACAGGTTTCATCCCGCAAACCGCCGTTCGCCATCCGGACACCCCGCCCGTGGACGTTCTGCTCGAGGCAGGTCTCCTGGCTCGCGGGTCGTCGCATCCGCCCCTCGCCTTCCCGAAGCCTTCCGGCCCAGTGGCTTTATCGGACGTATGCTCTCCGCCTACAGTTGCGGGGGCAGCTCCGGACTTGCAGCCTTCCTCATGAAGGCCACGCACCGTATTCCCTCTTAGCTCCCCATCCTTACGAATCGGAAGCACCTCGAACACTAGATATAGTAGACGAGGTTAAAATCACGTCAATAGCTATGAAAATCACACATCAAGAGCAGGCAGCAGCGGAAAGCCTCCCGGACGGTGGACGGGCATGGCGAAACGGCCCTCGCGATGGGGCCTCGCTCGTCGGAGGAACGCTATGGATATGGCGTGACATGGCCAGTTGCAGTTCAGGCGACAAACGCGGTTGCCGTCAGATCCTTGGTATGCCGTCCGGTCTCAGGGCTTTCTTGAGCGCCGCGATACGGAAGATCGCGTTGGGGGCGCCATAACCGCGATATCCTCGCCTTTCGACGATCTCGAAGAAGAAGCCTTCTCCGTAGGTCATGCTGTAGAGCTGGAAATATTCGCCGTGTTCGTCGCGATCGTAGAGGATGTTGTCGGCCTTCAGCCGCTCCGTCAGGTCCGGATCGAGGCCGAAGCGCGCCTCCACGTCGCCATAGTAGTTCGGCGATATCTGCAACGGCCGGAAACCGTTCCGGCGGAGCGCCGCCGCCGTCGCAAAGATGTCGTCCGTGTGAAATGCGAGATGCTGGACGCCTGAGCCGAACTTTTCCGCGATGAAGTGCCCGGCCAGCGTCCGACGGTTCGGCGCCGTTGAGCGTGATCCGCAGCGATCCGGAACCATTCTCCACCACCTGGCTGCGCACAACGCCGGCGGGATCGATGATGTCGACCATCGGCGTTTTCCGCATGCCGAAGATCGAGGTATAGAACAGAAGCTAGGTCAGCATCTCGTCATAACCGACGGTCTGGGCGATGTGATCCACATGCAGGAGATGCGCCGGCATCACCGCGGCATCGTCCTCGATGGGCATGAAATCGATCTCGGAAAACCTGCCGAGCTCGCTTTGATCGTCGATGAGATAAACCAGCCCGCCGCCGACGCCACGGATTGCCGGTATCTCCACTTCGCCGGGGCCGACCGGCTGGCTGAACGGCTCGGCGTCCAGCGCCACGGCACGCGCGAGCGCAGCCCGGGCATCATCGACGACCAGCGCCATCGCATAGGCCGAGGTGCCGTGCATGGCAAAGGAGGCATTGGGAACCCCTTCCCCTCGGTGTTGACGAGAAGGCGGATATCCCCCTGACGGAACAGATCGACCTTCTTCGCGCGATGCGACGCCACCTTCGCAAAACCCAGCGCCCTCAGGATGCCGACGAGATCGGCCGCCTCCTTTTCATCGGCGGAGAACTCCACGAAGCCGACGCCCCTGACCTCGGCCCGGTCCGGCATGGCGGCTACGGTCAATCCCGTCGCATCGGGTATGCGGCGCACCCGATCGCCCAGGTAGATCAGCGAGCGGTGACCGTCCGCGGCAATCGACCGGGTCGAGCCGCTGCGGAACTGGTCGTTGAAGATCTCCAGCGAAAAATAGCCGTCATAACCGGTCTCGGCGACCGCGGCCGTGAAATCCGTCACGGGAAGGTCCCCCTCGCCCGGCATGTTGCGGAAATGCCGGCTCCAGTAAAGCAGGTCCATGTCGATCAGCGGGGCATCGGCAAGCTGGACGATGAAGATCTTGTCCCTGGGGATGGAACGGATCGAGTTGATGTCGATCTTGCGCGCTTGCGCGACAGCGTGTGGAAACTAGCGAGGATGAGCCCGATATTCGAATGGCCGGCACGGCGCACGATCTCCCACGCGTCGCGATGGTCGTTGATGTGGCGCCCCCAGGCAAGCGCCTCATAACCGATCCTCAGACCTCGTCTGGCGGCCCGTTCGCCGAGCTCATGGAAATCCGCAGCCGCCCGGTCGATACCACCGAGCGATACCGGCGAGACATTCGAGCAGACCAGCAGAAGATCGGTACCGAGTTCCTGCATGACATCAAACTTGCGTTCGGCGCGGTCGAAAGTGCATGTCCGCAGGGGTTCGGGCATGCCTTCGAAATCTCGGAAGGGCTGGAACAGAGTGATCTCCAGTCCGAAATCGCGCACCATCCTGCCCACATCTGCCGGACTGCCGTCGAAGGCCAGAAATCGTTTTCGAATATCTCCACCCCCTCGAACCCCGCCTTCGCTATCGCCTCAAGCTTCTCGGGCAACTCCCCGCTGATCGATACGGTCGCGCGATCGACGTCTTCATGCATTCCTCCATTCCCCCGGAACGGCTCGGAGACATGAAGGCGCCGGCGTGTCCGAAGTCGCATGTCCAACATCGCAACCTTTATCATATCCATTATTTGTACCAAATAGTTCGTAAGGGAAATAATGGCTGCCCGGCTCCGCGACGCCCGCACGTCTCCTTTCGGAGACATTGGTACTCATGCCTCCTGCAGGCGCTCCAGATTCCAGGAAGGCGCAATGACCTCCCCGCTAGACTTCCAATCCTCCAGCCCAGGCGAATACCGCTTCCGCCATGGCGGCGAGGTGATCGGCCGTGGAGAAGCCGGAGATCTTCCTGCGCGGCTTCAGATCGTGGTCGCCATCCTCCAGCCAGAGGATTTCGATCGTTTCGGACAAATGATAGCCGGGTACCTCATCCCGGGCGCCGAACTCGTCACGCGTTCCCTGGCAGATCAGGGCGGGCGTCTTCAGTTCCTTCAGGTGCTGCGTGCGGAGTTGGTCGGGCTTGCCCGGCGGGTGGAATGGATAACCGAGGCACAGGAGGCCCGCGATCCTGCCCTCCGCATGAAGTTCATCGGCGACCATGCTCGCGACCCTTCCGCCCATGGACTTCCCGCCGATGATCAGCGGGCCTTTCGCGTGAAATTCGGCGATGGCCGCCTTGTATTCCGGATTGAGGGTCTCCGCTCGCGGCGGCGGTTTGCGGTCCCCCGACATACGCCGGGCCGCCATGTAGGCGAATTCGAAGCGCGCTACGCGGAACCCTTTCTCCGACAGCGCTTCGGCCGACGCCGTCATCGAGGCGGAATCCATCCGAGCACCGGCGCCATGTGCAAGCAGTATGGTGAAACGCGCCTCATTCGGTCCCTTGATCAGAAATCGGTCCGACATCCTATTCCCTTCATTTCGCAAGTATTCCCCAAAATCCCGCGCCTGAGAATAACAGATGGACGACATGCCAGGGGCGTCGCCGCAATCGTCCATGATTGCAAATTTTTCTCATTCTCGCGGAACCAAACTTCATCTAAATTGTTTCTACGGGTTGGGTACTCAGGGAGGAGGCGAAAGACATGCAGACTAGCTGGCAGAAACCTGTTCGTGTTGCGTTTGGACATCTTGGGACCGAAGTCATCAACGGGCCGTTCGAAGCACTGGCCTTGTTGACCGACCGCTGGCCCGATATGCGCGGGCCTCATTTCGTCAAGGCACGCAGCGCCTGCCGCGCCGCGCTCGACGGACGGAGGTCGCCGGAAGAAGCGCGCCAGCAGTTCGAACAGGCCGTGAGCGAAGCACAGCTTCATTTGAACTGAGAATACGAAGGAAAAGCTGGCCGGCATCGCCGGCCTTTTTCTTTTCCGCTTCAGATGCCGAGAATATCCGCGACCAGCCTCAATCGAGAGCCGGAAAGCGTGATCGGCGCGAAAAGAACGGAAAAACAGATGCACGGCCCCTGCTTTCCCGCAACCGGCCGATGTTCCAGCATTTCGTCGGCAATCGAGACATCCCCGCGGCTGAAATTGCCGCGGTGATCGTGGAATTCCCCTTCCAGAACCAGGGTCAGTTCGAGGCCGCGATGACCGTGATGGGGCAGCGCCCTGCCCGCCCGCACCCACAGAAGACTCGCTTCGACATCCGGCACCTTTTCGATGACGTACTGGCGAAATCCGGGCAGCTTCGTTTTCCAGGGAATGTCCGCGAGGCTGCTTCCCGTATAGGCCTGCATCGATGAGGGAAAGCGCTTTTCCGCGTCCATCCGGGGCGCCGCCGGCAAGGGAGCCGAGTTCAGGATCGTCGTCAACTGCAAGTCGCGGGAGGACATTGCAACCGGGTCGCTGCGCCGCAAGGCGGCGCCGGCCAGTTCGTCAAGGGTATCGGCAAACCGCAAGGCCGTGGCCTGCATCTCCAGATGAGCCCCAACAAGGACATGAGCCGGCTCCGGAAGGGAACCGGCAACGTAATGCGCGATCAGAAGATCCAACCTTTCAAGGTTCAGCAGCATGTCCGTGGCCAGTTTCGCGAGCGGTATTTAAGCACCGCACGACAAATTCACGAATGGCATGGATCAGTATTTGCTTCAACAACATTCGCGCCATGCGCGGCAGGAAGTTGATATTACTATTTCCGATATAATAACGGGCGGGTTTCCGTGATCTGCGCACCGGCCGAAGAGCCGGCCGCGAAACCTCTTTACCGTCCTCCATCGCCTCGGCCAGGCGGCCCGCAGGGAGATGAATTTTACCGGGCCCCAACCCGAACGGAAACAGAATTTCTTGCCCTCGGGTGCTTGTGCGCGGAAAAGACCCGTCTTAAATCTCCAGGGAACAACAAGGTGCCGCGATGACCTCTCACTCCTCCGTCCTCAGCGTGATCGGCAATACGCCCCTTATCCGGCTCAAGGGCGCCTCGGAAGCGACCGGCTGCGAAATCCTCGGCAAGGCGGAGTTCCTGAACCCAGGCCAGTCGGTCAAGGACCGCGCCGCGCTCTACATCATCCGCGATGCGGAAAAGAAGGGCCTTCTGCGTCCGGGCGGCGTGATCGTCGAAGGCACGGCCGGCAATACCGGCATCGGGCTCACGCTGGTCGCCAAGGCGCTCGGCTACCGGACGGTCATCGTCATCCCGGAAACGCAGAGCCAGGAGAAGAAGGACGCGCTGAAGCTGCTTGGCGCCGAGCTGGTCGAAGTTCCCGCCGTTCCCTACAAGAACCCGAACAACTACGTGAAGATTTCCGGGCGCCTGGCCGAAGAGCTTGCCAGGACGGACCCTGCCGGCGCGATCTGGGCAAACCAGTTCGACAACGTCGCCAACCGGGAAGCCCATATCCAGACTACAGCACCTGAAATCTGGGAACAGACCGAAGGCAAGGTCGATGGCTTCATCTGCTCCGTCGGCTCGGGCGGTACGCTCGCCGGCGTTGCCATGGGACTGAAGGCCAGAAACCCGAACATCAAGATCGGCATCGCCGATCCGGAGGGTGCGGCGCTCTACGATTATTACGCCCATGGCGAGCTGAAGGCCGAGGGCTCCTCGATCACCGAAGGCATCGGCCAGGGCCGCGTCACCGCCAATCTCGAAGGCTTCACGCCAGATTTCGCCTATCGCGTCACGGATGCGGAAGCGTTGCCGGTCATTTTCGACCTCGTCGAGAACGAGGGCCTCTGCCTCGGCGGTTCCACCGGCATCAACGTCGCCGGTGCGATCCGGCTCGCCAGGGACCTCGGTCCCGGGCACACGATCGTGACGATCCTCTGCGACTACGGCAACCGCTATCAGTCGAAGCTCTTCAATCCGGACTTCCTGAAGTCGAAGGGCCTGCCGATTCCCGCCTGGCTGACGCGAAAGCCGAACATTCCCGTCCCCTTCCAGACTGCCTGATATTCGGGATTCGAGTGATCCATGCCCGTTGAAACCCTTTACCGCGACGACTTCTACCTTTCGACGGCCGAAGCGGTGGTGACGGCGCTTCACGAAGACGGCGGCATAGAGCTGGACCGCACCTGCTTCTATGCCACGTCCGGCGGGCAGCCCGGCGATACCGGTTTCCTCGAGCGCGCCGATGGCACGAAGATAGCACTCGGCCAGACCAGGCACGGCGCCACCAAGGATATCGTCATCCATGTGCCGCTTGAGGGCGAGCAACAGCCGCTTGTCGGCGAAAAGCTGGTGCTGCACATCGACTGGCAGCGGCGCTACCGGCTGATGCGCATGCACACCGCCTGCCATCTGCTTTCGGTCGTGTGCCCCTACCCCATCACGGGCGCAGCCGTCGGAGAAGAGGAATCGCGCGTCGATTTCGACATGAGCGAGACGATCGACAAGGACGAGGTGACGGCGAAGCTGATGGAGCTCGTCCACCAGAACCACCCCGCCTATGTCCAGTGGATCACCGACGAGGAACTGATCGCCAATCCGGGAATCGTCAAATCGAAGAACGTCCGCCCGCCGCTCGGGCTCGGGCGCGTCAGCCTCGTCTGCATCGGGGAAAATTCCAGCGTTGACAGCCAGCCCTGCGGCGGCACACATGTCTCCGAAACGCAGGAGGTCGGAGCGATTCATATCGCCAAGATCGAGAAGAAGGGCAAGGAGAACCGCCGTTTCCGCATCAGGTTCGGCGAGCCCGGCGCAGAGGTCTGAGCGACAAATCCTAACCGTCCGGAGCCCCATGGGCCCAAGGGAGACATATCATGAGCGAAACCAGCCGTTTCGTCGTTTCGTCCGAGTGGCTTCACAAGGAACTCGGCAGCCCGGATCTCAGAATTCTCGACGCGTCGTTCTACCTGCCGGCACAGAACCGCAATGCCGATGCGGAATATGCTGCCGGGCATATTCCCGGCGCCATCCGCTTCGATCACGACAAGGTCGCCGACCATTCCACCGGTCTGCCACACATGGTCCCGTCGCCCGAGGTCTTTGCGGAAGCGACCGGCCGGATGGGCATCAGCGAAAAGGATCGCATCGTCATCTATGACGGGCCTGGCATCTTCTCCGCGCCCCGCGCGTGGTGGCTGTTCCGCATCATGGGCGCCAAACAGGTCTTCGTGCTCGATGGCGGGCTCGACGGATGGAAGGCCGAGGGACGTCCCCTGGAGACGGCATTGCCTTCCTCCACGCCCAGCACCTTCAAGACAGATTTCCGGGTGGACAAGGTGATCGACTTCCAGACGATGCTGTCCATCGTCGGAGACGGTTCGCGGCAGATCGCCGATGCCCGGTCGGCCGGACGCTTTGCCGGCACGGAGCCGGAACCCCGCGCCGGCATGCGCTCAGGCCATATGCCCGGCGCTCGCAGCCTTCCCTCCGGCACATTCTCCGTAAACGGCAAGCTGAAGTCGCTGCCGGAACTGCGGAAAGCCATAGAAGATGCCGGGATCGACTTCGGGCAGCCTGTGGTGACGAGCTGCGGTTCGGGCATCACCGCCGCGATCATCACCCTGGCACTCGAGTCCCTCGGCCATGAGGACAACGCGCTTTATGACGGCTCGTGGACCGAATGGGGCAACCGTCAGGATACGCCGGTCGTCACCGGCCCGCCGTCGCCCAGCGCGGCCTGACGCCCATGGCCAGGAAGCCCGCTCCGCTCACGGCCCATGTCACCCAGCTGGAAATGACCGCACCGCCCAAGGCTAGCCTGCCGGTGCCGGTCAACATCCAGACGGCGATCATTCGCGCGCCTGACATTCCGCTCCATTACTACCGCTATCTTTACCGGCAGGTGGGCAAGCGCTGGCACTGGTACAAGCGGCTCCGGATGAGCGACGAGGAGCTGGCTGCGGCGATCCACAGCCCGCAGGCGTCCGTCACCGTGCTCTACGTCAACGGCGCTCCGGCTGGTTTCTTCGAACTCCGGCAGGAGAATGAGGAAATCGTCGAGCTCTCCTATTTCGGGCTCTTCGAACGTGCGATCGGGCTCGGCATCGGAAAATGGTTCCTGCTCCAGGCGCTCTATGCCGCCTGGCAGAACAATCCGGCAAAGGTCACCGTCACGACCAACACGCTGGACCATCCGCGGGCGCTGCAGCTCTACCAGATGATGGGCTTCTCGCCGGTTTCGACCTACGAGGCCCTGATCCAGCCCATGACGGACACGGAATTGCTGGCGCTGATCAAGAACAATTGAACGGTGCGACGCGCGGCTTGCCCTCTCCGGCGAGCCGTCATAAAAGCGTCACATAATGAACAGTTTTTCCGATCGGCGCCCTGCGGCCGCCGGACTTCTCAAAATCCTGTCGCTCCTGATCATCATTCTCGGCACTCCGCTGGGTATCGCCCTGCCCGGCTGGTGGGGTTGGGAGAACGGCCCTGTCGAGAACATTCAGGCCGCCATCCTGATCTTCGGGCTGATCCATGCGGTGCGGTTCTACCGCCGGTCGGACGACCGTTCGAAGTGGCTCTGGCTTGCCGGCATCCCGCTCTGGTTCGTGCTGGTCGCGCGGGAATTCAGCTTCGGCGCGACCTTCCTGCCGCCGACCGCGATGTCGGCGCATGGTCCGGCCTATTCGGTGGGCCAACTGCCCTACAAACCCTTCATCACTCCCGCGGTGCTTGTCCTGATCGCTTTCAGCGTCGCAATCATCGTCATCAAGAGGCTGGCGGAACTTGGCCTCGAACTCGCCCGCGAAGGCACCGCACCATGGGTGTCCCTCGGCCTCGTCGCCGTCGGCATGCTGCTTTCCAGCATCGCCGAGGGCCACATGGGAATCAAGCTTCCGTTCGACGGAAACACATCGCAGAATATCGAGGAAATCATCGAGTTCGGCGCTTACCTTGCCCTCTGGGCCGCCCAATTCGAGATTTTTCACGCTCTTTCCAGTCGCAGGCCTGTTTGACGCAGGTATCGGGTGGCGGCGCGTCCCCGGCAGGCGCATTCCTGTACGACAAAAACAGGAGAGTTCCATGACGATCGCCTTCACCGCCATGCCTGCCGAAACCGCAGCACATTTGTGGAACGGCGGCGCCGACGCCTATGGTCGCCCGCCGGAGACAACGGTTTCGGATGGCCCCGGCCACCCCTGCCGCCATTGCCTGAGGAATATCGGGGCCGGCGAAGAAATGTTCATCCTCGCCTATCGCCCTTTCCCCAAGCTGCAGCCCTATGCGGAAACTGGGCCGATCTTCCTGCACAGGCAACCGTGCGAACGTTATCGCGCGACGGAAATCCTGCCGCCCATCCTCTCCAGTCCCGATTACATCGTCCGGGGTTACGGTCATGACGACCGGATCGTTTATGGCAGCGGCGCGGTGACGCCGACCGAAAAGATCGCCTCCCGCGCCGGGGAACTGCTTGCCCGCGACGAGATCGCCTACGTGCATGTCCGCTCGGCGCGCAACAACTGCTACCAGTGCCGCATCGACAAGGGCGACGAAGCCGCATTCGCGGATGCGGGACTGGCGATTTGACAACGAAGGCGCGCCGCCCTTCGGAAGGGGCGCGCCATCATCAAGGGTTCAGTTCTGGCTTTCGCTGCCCCGGGCGTCATCGCCGCGCTCGATGCGGTCGGCAAGGTCGAGCAGGAGCTTGACGAACTCGCCGCCCTTCCTTTCGTCTTCCTCGATCTTGCGGGCGATCACTTCCCGCAAATTCAGCATGGCGGCATCGACGCTACGCGGCAGCACGGGGCCGGAATCACGGCCACGTTCGTGACGCTCCTGGCGCTCCCTGATCCGCTCGGCGACCTGTGAAAGCCGATCGAGGATGGTCGCGGCAAAGCTGCGGTTCTCGTCGAGGAACTTGCGCCCCTCGTCGGTGATCCCATAACGCTTCTTGTTGCCGTCGGCTTCCGCCACCACGTAGCCCGCCTCTTCGAGATAGGTCAGCGTCGGGTAGATCACGCCCGGGCTCGGCGCATAGAAGCCGTAGGTCAGATCCTCGATGTGCTTGATGATCTCGTAGCCGTGGCGCGGCTCCTTCTCGATCAGCGCAAGCACGACGAGACGCAGGTCGCCCTGCATCAGGAAACGGCCGATCCGGCCATCGCCTTCATCACCGAAACCGCGGCCACCCGGGCCACCCCGGCCGCCGAAACCACGCCCGAAGCCGCCGCCGAACGGGCCGCCCCGCGCGGCAAACATTTCCTCAAACTTCTGGCGACCACCGCGTTCGCGGCAGCCATGGCGTCCATCAAACCTGTGTCCAAACATATCCTGTCTCCTTCAGACTGCCTTTCGATATATCTAAAGATAGCCCGAATGCGGCTTGCGTCAAGTTGTTCGATATATCTAAATCATATCGGATTGGTTTTGAACGCAGAAAAACGCCGGATGCAAGGCAACCGGCGTATCAGAGCGAGCGGACGACACGGCAGGCGCCCTACGCCATAGCAGGACGCAAGGCGCCTTACGCCACGTTCAGCAGGCTTTCCGGCGCGAATGCCTCGTAACCCAGCGCTTCGGCGACCGGCCTGCTGGTCACCCTGCCCTTGTGGACATTCAGGCCATTGCGCAGATGCTTGTCCTCTGCAATCGCGCGCAAGCCACGGTCGGCAAGTGCCAAGCCATGATGAAGGGTCGCATTGTTCAGCGCCTGCGCGGACGTGATCGGCACGGCGCCAGGCATGTTCGCCACGCAGTAATGCACGATGCCGTCGACCTCGTAGGTCGGGTCGGAGTGCGTGGTGGCATGCGAGGTCTCGAAGCACCCTCCCTGGTCGATCGCGACATCGACCATGACCGCGCCCTGCTTCATGCCGGACAGCATCTCGCGGCTGACCAGCTTCGGTGCGGCAGCCCCCGGGATCAGCACGGCGCCGATGACGAGATCGGCGGAGAAGACTTCCTCTTCCACGGCGTCGATCGTCGAATAGCGCGTGTGGACGCGGCCGTTGAAAATGTCGTCGAGCTGGCGGAGCCGCGGCAGAGAGCGGTCGATAATGGTGACATCCGCGCCAAGGCCCGCCGCCATCCTTGCTGCGTGCAGGCCGACGACGCCGCCACCGATCACCGCGACCTTGGCCGGCAGGACGCCCGGCACACCGCCGAGCAGGATGCCGCGACCGCCATTGGCCTTCTGCAATGCGGTGGCGCCTGCCTGGATCGCCAGCCGGCCGGCGACTTCGGACATGGGAGCCAACAGCGGCAAGCCGCCGCGCTCGTCGGTTACCGTCTCATACGCGACGGCGGTTACGCCGGAGGCGAGCAGGCCCCTGGTCTGCTCCGGATCGGGTGCGAGATGGAGATAGGTATAAAGAAGCTGCCCCTCCCGAAGCTCGGCCCATTCGGCCGGCTGCGGTTCCTTGACCTTCACGACCATGTCGGACTTTTCGAAGATTTCCTTGGCGGTGCCGACGATCCTGGCGCCTGCGGCCATATAGGCGGCATCGTCCGCGCCGATGCCCGCGCCCGCCTTGGTTTCGATCAGGACCTCGTGGCCGTGCGCCACGTATTCGCGCACCGCACCGGGCGTCAGGCCCACACGATATTCATGATTCTTGATTTCCTTCGGGCACCCGACACGCATGCAGCGCTCCTCCTTGTCCGTCGGCTTTCGCCTGTTACAGTTCCCACCATCCAGCTAACCAGAGAATCCGTGGAATGTCCTTGCGAAGACGAATTGCGGGGAACCCGTTTTTCGTCGATTATTGCATCTGGAGAGAATTTTTCGAAGGAACTTCGAATGAGCAGCCTGGATGCCATCGATCTTGCGATCATGCGGACGCTTCAGGAGAACGGCCGCATCTCCAATGCCGAGCTTGCGGAGCGCGCGGGCCTGTCACCCTCGGCCTGTTCGCGCCGCCTCGACATCCTGGAGAAGAGCGGCACGATCAGCGGCTATCATGCCCGCCTTTCCAACAAGGCGCTCGACTACAAGATGATCGTGATCGTCCACATCTCGCTGTCGGGCCAGTTCGCCAAGACGCTCGCCGAATTCGAGGCGGCGGTCAAACTCTGTCCCAACGTGCTCGTCTGCTACCTGATGTCCGGCGAATACGACTATATCCTGCGTATCGCGGCCAAGGACCTGGAAGACTACGAACGCATCCACCGCGACTGGCTTTCGGCCCTGCCGCATGTGGTGAAGATCAATTCCAGCTTTGCACTTCGCGAAATCATCGATCGCCCGAATATCAATGTCGGGTTGTGACATGCCGGCTCATTAAATGCCCTCGAGGATTGCGCCTGCTGCAACGACACAGGCGGCAGTATATTCTCGCGGTCGGAGTTCCCCTGGGAATAACCAGCCCAACCGGAACAGCAACGGTGGCCTCACGCAGCACCGGGACGGACAGGTCCGTATCAGGCCTGCGATGTCCTCCGAAGAGGCCGCCAAACCGTTTCGAATCTTCTCGCGCGGCGGCGGGAATTGGTCGACTTTTAAAGATCGCTCTAAACGGGCTGAAACCTGTGCCTGTTATCAAGCGGGCACAGGGAACAACCATTTGGAGGTGTCATGCTGAGCAAGACCATCGGGATGAAGATCCGCAGCACCCCGCGCCGGAAAACTCGCGTCCTCGGCACGGTGAAATACTACAGCCAGGCAGCCCAGGGCCGTATCGTGGATCTCTCCGCCACCGGCATGGCGCTTGACATTACCGGCCCTTTCCACGCCGCGAACGGGAGCACGGTCAAGATCGAGAGCGACGAACTCGGCGTTCTAGAAGGCACGGTCAAATGGCGCCGCAGCGGTCGTCTCGGCATCCAGTTCAGGCCGAATTCAAACGCCTCCGCGCAGGTGTCATCCTATTTCCGCTTCTTCCACAAGGATGTGAAGACCACGCTCACACGGGAGCGGTAATCCCGTAGCGATCATCTCTCGATCTGCACCCTGAAGTCATAGGGCTTGACGGACCTGGCGCCGAATGAGCGCGTCAGGTCGTTCCAATAGCTTCGGTTGACATCCACGCCGAGGGTCACGGGACCCGATTTCGGCGCCGCGCCCACCTCGAGATCCTTCACGTCGATCGATGCGGCATTGGTATTGGCCCCGGAGAGGACGATGGTTGCGGCCTCCTTCGGAACGGCGATGGCCGTTGTCTGCTCCTCGGGCGACAAGGGCTGAGCGGAAAGCACCTTGCCATCCCGGCCCAGGAACGTCACGCCACAGGTGGGGCACTCTCCCTTGCTCCAGGAGGAATCCACCTTCAATTCGAACTGGCCGGGAAGTTCGTTCGTCACCCCCTGGGCATAAGCGGTTCCGACAAGGCTGCCGATGAGCCCCCAGCCGACCTCGATCGGTTTCGGGGCCTGCGCATCTCCCTGCGTGGCCGCCATGATCAGCGCCGGCGCACCTATTCCCAGCAGCAGCGCTTTCTGCAACTCCTGCTCCTTGTAGATGACGGCGATGGCGGCCCCTATCCCGAAATAGACGGCAACCGCGACGGAGGCGCAAAGAACGGAAATCAAGGGATTGGGCGCGGAAACCAGCCACCGCTCGATTTCACCGCTCGCGAAAGCCTGCGCCTTGTCCACCAGGCTCGGGGCGACGCCACCGAACCCTCCGACCAATGCAATCTTGAACATCTCAACCCCTCCCATAATATTCCCCGTGGATTAAATCACAGATTGAATAATATATCAATATTCCCCTTATGCGAGATTATTTCAACTTGCATGTGGAACGGTTTCCGCCTGTCATTTTACTGATGCAAGCTTGTGCAATTGCGCTAAGCTGACCCTGGCCAAAGACCAGAGAGGGAGATAACCATGTCGTTTCCAACCGGCTTTCAATCCATGACCCGCCGCTCGCTTCTCGGCGGCATCGCGGCGTCCTCGGCGCTCGTGGTGCTGCATCCGTTCGCCGCCCGCGCACAGGCCAATCAGGCACATTTGCGGATCATGGAAACGACCGACATCCACGTCCATGTCTTCCCCTACGACTACTATGCCGACAAGCCGAACGACACGCTGGGCCTGGCCCGCACCGCCTCGATCATCGATGCGATCCGTGCGGAGGCCGGCAACTCCATGCTGATCGACAACGGCGACTTCCTGCAGGGCAACCCGATGGGCGACTACATCGCCTACGAGCGTGGCATGAAGGAGGGCGACAGGCACCCAGTCGTCAAGGCGATGAACGTGCTCGGCTACGATGCCGGCACGCTGGGCAACCACGAATTCAACTACGGCCTGGATTTCATGTTCAAGGTCCTGGCCGGCGCGGGCTTCCCCTATGTCTGCGCCAACCTGACCAAGGGCCAGCTTGCCTCCGATCCGAAGAAGGACGAGCTTTTCCTGAAGCCATACGTCATCGTCGAGAAGCAGATCCGTGACGGTTCGGGCGCAACGAGCCCGATCAAGGTCGGGTTCATCGGCTTCGTGCCGCCGCAGATCATGGTCTGGGACGCCAAGAACCTCGAAGGCAAGGCACAGACCCGCGATATCGTCGACGCGGCAAAGGCGTGGGTGCCGGCCATGAAGGAAGAAGGTGCCGATATCGTCATCGCCCTGTCCCATTCCGGCATCGACGGTTCCGGCTCAAGCGAGCGGATGGAGAACGCTTCGCTTTATCTGGCCGGCGTCGAGGGCATCGACGCCATCTTCACCGGGCACCAGCATCTCGTCTTCCCGGGGCCGAAGGACTTCGAAGGCATTGCGGGCGCCGACGCCAAGAAGGGCACGCTGATGGGCAAGCCCGCCGTCATGGGCGGCTTTTGGGGCTCGCATATGGGCCTTATCGACCTGCTCGTCGAAAAGGACGGAAAGAGCTGGAAGATCGTGGACTCCACGTCGGAGGCGCGGCCGATCTACCACCGGGACGAAGCGAAGAAAGTCGTCGCCGATTTCAAGGACAAGCCGGAGGTCACCGCCGCGGTCAAGGAGGAGCACGAGGCGACGCTTGCCTATGTGCGCCGCCCGGTTGGCAAGACGTCTGCGCCGCTCTATTCCTATTTCGCCCTTGTCGCCGACGATCCCTCCATCCAGATCGTTTCCAACGCGCAGACCTGGTACATCAAGGACATGCTCAAGGAAGGCCCGTACAAGGATCTTCCGGTGCTTTCGGCCGCGGCCCCCTTCAAGGCCGGCGGGCGCGGCGGCGCAGAATATTTCACCGACGTGCCGGCAGGCGACATCGCCATCAAGAATGTCGCCGATCTCTATCTCTATCCGAACACCGTCCAGGCGGTGCTGATTACCGGGGAGCAGGTCAAGAACTGGCTGGAGATGTCGGCCGGCATGTTCAACCAGGTACCCGCCGGAGCAAAGGACGCGCCGTTGCTCAACGACAGCTTCCCCTCCTACAACTACGACGTGATCGATGGCGTCACCTATCAGATCGACCTGTCGCAGCCAACGCGGTTCGACAAGGACGGCAAGCTGGTGAACCCGGATGCCAACCGCATCGTCGACCTCAAGTTCGACGGCAAGCCGATCGACCCAGCCCAGAAGTTCGTGGTCGCGACCAACAATTATCGCGCCGGCGGCGGCGGCAAGTTCCCGGAAATCGCAGGCGACAAGGTGATCTTCGTGGCCCCGGACACCAACCGCGACGTCATCGTGCGCTATATCGTCGAACAAGGCACCATCAACCCGTCCGCGGACGCCAACTGGTCGTTCAAGCCGGTGCCGGGCGCAACGGCGATCTTCCAGACCGGTCCCAAGGCCCGCCAGTTCGCATCCGCAGTCAAGGGCGCCAAGATCGAGGATGCCGGCGACGGCGAGAACGGTTTCGCCAAGTTCCGGCTGGTGCTGTAAGCCGCAGGGCTACATAGTGACGATGCGACGGCAGCCTTGTGGCTGCCGTCTTTCTTTGCGGTCTTTTCCTTCCGATCGGTTTGAAACCATGCCCACATTTCCCTTCCAGCAGGTTGACGTGTTTTCGAGCCAGCCGATGCGCGGCAACCCGCTGGCGGTCGTCGTTGGCGCAGATTCCCTGACGGACGCGCAGATGCAGGCTTTCGCCAACTGGACCAATCTCAGCGAAACGACTTTCCTGCTCGCTCCACGAGATCCAGGGGCTCATTACCGGGTCAGGATATTCACCCCGAAGCAGGAGCTGTCCTTCGCCGGTCACCCGACGCTCGGCAGTTGTCATGTCTGGCTGGCGCATTCCGGAAAGTCTCCTGATAGAGACATCGTTCAGGAATGCGGCGCGGGCCTCGTACGCATCCGGCGCGAAGGTACGAACCTTGCTTTTGCAGCGCCGCCTCTCCGGCAAAGCGGACCACTCGACGCCATCACCATGCTGCGGATCGCCAGGGGTCTCGGTCTCAGTGAAAACGCGCCGATGAAGGCGGAATGGGTCGACAACGGACCCGGCTGGACGGGCGTGCTGCTCGGCTCCCGAACCGAACTCCTGGCGTTGCAGCCCGACTTTTCCATTCTCGCAGGCCTCCGCGTGGGCGTCGTCGCTCCGGTGGACCGGACGCAGGACGACACCGACGCCGATTTCGAAGTGCGTGCCTTCACAGCGGCGGGCTTCGAAGATCCGGTTACCGGCAGCCTGAACGCCGGGCTGGCGCAATGGCTGATCGGGAGCGGCATCGCACCGGTAACCTATGTCGCAAGCCAGGGGACTGTGCTCGGGCGCGCCGGGCGCGTCCATGTCCGCCAGGATGGCGACGACATCTGGGTAGGCGGCGGCGTCACCACCTGCATTCGGGGCACGGTCCAGATCTAGGCCGATCCGGGGTCAGGACGGCACGGTTTCGGCGAAGAAAGACGAGACCATGTCCCGGACATCCCGGAGATGCGTGAACAGCACGACATGCTCGCCGCCCGGAATGGCGCAAACCCTTGCATGCGGGGCATGTTTCGAAACCTGCTCCGCGTGGCTGAACGGCACTACCGGATCATCCGTGCCATGCAGCACGAGAACCGGCACGTTCAGCCTGTCCAGAGGCAAACCCGGCAATGTCTGGAGCAGCCGGGTATCGTTGGCGGTCCCCGGCAGGCGCTCCGCCGTCCTTGTCATCGCGCTCTCCTGCAAGGCGAGGAAAAGCGGCCCCGCCTCCGGATGGGCAAGCGTCCGCTCCAGCACGGCGGGATCACTGATCGAACGTGCCGCCGTGCCTCTTTGATCGCCCAGAGCCCTGCGCCTCAACCACGCCTGCATGCCCGGAATCCTGACCAGCAACATCACCATCCGGAGACGTCGAAGCACGCGAACCGGAATGTCCAGCATGCCGGTCGCGGCCGAAACAAGGATCACCGCCTTGCATCGGTCGGGATGCCGCAGGGCGAACTGCAGTGCCGACGGACCGCCTGCCGAAACCGCCGCCATCACCGCCTTGTCGATCCGGAGCGTATCGAGCAGAGCCGCATAGGCATCCGCCTGGGCTTGCGGCGTTTCGCCGACAGCAAGCGGCGTGCCGAGATATCCGGGCCGGGACAGTGCCAGCACCCGCCATGACGCAAGGTCGGGGAACAGCGCCCGCGCAAGAAGCCAGGACTGGTCGCAACCACCCAGGCCACCATGCAGCGACACCAGGACCTGCCCCTCCCCGCGTTCGATAAGCTCGATCGGGCCGCACCGGGTCGATAGGACTTTCGCGGCCTGCATGGCGATGCTGCCCGCCGCCAACGGCGCCTGGGATGACGTCATCGGCCCCCTCAGGCCGCTTCCGCCCGGGCGATGCCCACCCGGGAGAGCAGGAGCCTCAGCTCCGGCGGCGGCTTTTTCTCGATACGCCGGTAATCGCTCCCGTCCCGCTTGCGCTGCACAAGGCCGAGGTCGAAAAGATCACGCCGCAGCAGCGCGGCATCCCCAAAGAGATGCTGCGTGTTCAGGAACTCGCCGATCTCACGTTCCGTGAACGTACGGCCCCGTGGGATTTTGGACCAGAGGAACCACAGGCACAGCTCCTGCTGCGACCGCTTGCCCGGCCAGCGGACGAGACGGCCCTCACGGTCGAAAACGCGAAGGGTCTTCAGGACGCGCGCTTCATCGGCCACAGGCTCCGGCTCCGCCGCGACATTCCAGTTCTCGATGACTTCGGCGGTCGTCGAAACGGAACGGAAATGCTGGTAGTTGCGAAAACCCGCGGCACGGCTGAGAAGATTGAGCATTTCCACATGACTCGGCCTGCGGTCGAGCTTTTCGAGCTGCTCACGAACGGATTTTGCAAAGGCCGAAATATCGGCGATCGCCATCGGAAAGATGGATCTCGGCATGTCTTATCCTCGAACGTGCCGTTCCTTCGGTGAGGTGTCGCTGGTCGCCGGCTTTCGACTTCGGCACAGGATAAGTGCTGATCATCTTTTGGAGAGCAGGTTTAGCTTCCCTTTCGGGACGGCGACGCCTCGGTGAACTGCAGACCGTGGCCCCGTTATAGCAGAGGATGGCACGTCGTCAACTCGGCACCCATGCGTCCCGACCACCCATCTTTTCGCAGGCCACGAACACACTCTTCGTCGGCGAAGGATTTGCTGGTAAAATCGATTGAAAATCGCGCGGGGAGGAAGCGCACCGATGCTGGAAAAAGCAAAAGCGACAGTAAGCTACGGCGACGAGCCTGGATTGCGCTTCGCCCTCATCCTCGACGGCCACGGCGGCTGCAGGACGGTGGACATGGCCCAGGCCTGCACCTGGAGACCGGATGACGGCATCGTCTGGCTGCATTTCGAACGCGATCATCCGGCGGCGGCGGAATGGATCAACACGAAAGGCGGCTTCGACCCGCTGGTGGCCGAGGCGCTTCTCGCGGAGGATTCCCGGCCGCGGGTGGAGCCGGTGGACGACGGACTGCTGATCATCCTGCGCGGGCTTTGCGCGGCTCCTCCGGAAGAGGCGCAGGAGCCCTCCTCCGAGATCGACCTGGTCCCGCTGCATATCTGGGTGGACGAGCGCCGCCTGGTGACCTTGCGGGACAGCGGCCACTACATCACCGCCCTGCGCGATATCCGGCAGGCCCTTGAAAAAGGCAAGGGTCCGCGGCAGGCGGGCGAGCTTCTGGCGCTCGTCAGCGACAAGCTGGTCCGCGACCTGGAGCCCGTGCTGGACGGCATGGACGAAGAGGTCGACGAACTCGACGAGCTGATTTTCAAGGGGGAAGCAAGCGAGGTTCGCCAGAGGCTGAAGCTCTTGCGTCGCCGCTCCGTGCAGCTACGCCGTTATCTGGCGCCGCAACGCGATGCGCTCAACAGGATCGAGCACGACGATGCCCCATGGCTGAAGGAGCGGGACAAGCTCCGTTTTCGCGAGGTGATCGACAAGCTGATGCGGTTCATCGAATATCTCGACGCCATCCGCGACCGCACCGGCATTCTTCATGACGACCTCTCCACGGTCATCGGCGAGCGGATCGCACGCAATTCGAACAGGCTTGCCGCATTGGCCGCATTGCTCCTGCCGCCGAGCGTCGTCGCCGGCCTTTTCGGTATGAATGTCGGTGGCATTCCGGGCGTCAACGACACCTGGGCTTTCCTGATCATCGTCGTTTTTGTCGCCGCCATTTCCGCGGGCACATTGTGGGTATTGAAGCGCATCGACTGGCTTTGAAACCCGCCTCGACCAGGCCCCGATCGACGTTACATTCGGGTTATTCCGCCGCGACAGGCATGACATGCGGGCTGTCCAGCCCGAGCTTGTCCTTGAATTCCCCATGGGACGGGCAGGACGAAAGCCGGCGCTGAAACGCCTCTATCAGCCACTGCCCTGCCGGTCCGGGGGGATGGGAAGTCCTGCGGATCGCATAGATCGGATATTCGCCCTGTTCATAGGCGTCGAGTTTCAGGGCGACGAGCGTCCGCTCCATGATGTCCCGGCCGGCGACGGAGGCCGGCAGGCCGCCCCATCCAAGTCCTCCCCTGATCAGCTGATGCTTGGTCGCGATGTCGCTCACCCGCCAGGTCCTGTAGGAAAGAACGTTGAAATCCCGGCCCTTGGTCAGGCCGGACGCATCGGTCACGACCAGTTGCACTTCCTCCCTGACGTCTGCAAGCGTCAGCGGACGGTCAAGCCTGGCGAGGGGGTGGTCGGGCGCGGCAACCGGGATCATGAAGGAATAGCCGATCTTGTCGGCGACGATCGCATCGTCCTGCCTGAGCAGCGCTCCGCCCAGCCCGATATCGGCCCGGCCGCTCATCACCATGTCCATCACCATGCCGAGCTCACCGACATTCAGGTTGAGCGATACGCTCGGAAACCTTTCGCGAAACTCACGCAATTCCGTGACGACGGCGGCGGAAGGCACCATGACGCTGATCGCCAGCGAGATTTCGGCTTCCAGACCCTGCCGGATGCTTTTCGCCCTGGCGCGCATGACCTGAAGATCGGCAACGATACGGCGCGCATCGGTGAGCATCGCCTTGCCTGCTTCCGTCAACCTCGGCTGCCGCGCCCCGCTCCGCTCGAACAGCGGCACTTCAAGCTGGGCCTCGAGATTGCCGATCGTGTAACTCACGACGGACTGGGCCCGGTTGAGCACCCGCGAGGCCGCCGAAAAGCTTCCCGTCTCGGCAACGGCGAGGAATACCTGCAATTGATCCAGGGTCGGATTTGCATCCATAGATCACCATCCAAATTATCGATAGATTACTTCGATATTATCTCAGTTTAATCGATGGTCGTCCATGCCTATCTTGCGCTGCGAAGCGGACGAGCCCTCCCACTCGTTCGGGAAAACCAGAAATCTCCAGGTAAGGAAGCAACGAATGTCCTCCATTCTCCTCGTCACCTCCAGCCCGCGTGGCGATGATTCGCTGTCCAGCAAGGTTGCCCATGACCTTGCCAACGAGCTGAGCGCGCGTGACAACGGCACTTCCATCGTCCATCGCGATCTCGGCGCCAATCCGATTCCGCATCTCGACAGCGTGACGACCTCCGCCATCCGCAAGGCTCCCCAGGATCGCACGCCGGAAGAAGCCGCAGCTGCCGACTATTCCGACAAGCTGGTTGCGGAACTGCTCGCCGCAGATACCGTCGTGATCGCCACCGGCCTTATCAACTTCAACATCTATTCGACGCTGAAGAGCTGGATCGACAACATCGCCCGTGCAGGCCAGACGTTCCGCTACACCGAAAACGGCCCCGTTGGCCTCGTCACCGGCAAGAAGGCCTACATCGTCATCGCCGCCGGCGGCGTCTATTCCGAAGGTCCAGCGCGCGGCATGAACCACGCCGTACCGTACCTCACCACCGTGCTCGGCTTCATGGGCATGACCGATGTGGAAGTCATCTATGTCGAAGGCCTCGCCTTTGGCCCGGAAGCCGCGGAAAAAGCCATCGCTGCTGCCCAGCAGCGTAACCGGCAGCTTGCTCTCGCCGCCTAAATCCCCGTCCCTGACGGAGCAAGCCTGCCAAAACGGCCGTGGACATTGTCCCGGCCGTCATTTTTTGCGCGGTAGAGACGCTCGTCGGCGCATCCGAGCAGCGCGTCGAGCGTGAGGCCGTCTTCCGGCGCCGTTGCAACGCCGAGCGACACCGTCACATGCTGCCCGTCGGGCCGCACGATCGCACGGCGGATTTCCACACGCAAACGTTCGGCGAAAGTCAACGCGCCGTCGTGACCGGTAGATGGCAGAAGCAGGACGAACTCTTCGCCGCCAAAGCGGGAAAGATGGTCTCCGGGCCGCAGGACAGCCTGCAGCCGCGCGGCCACCTCCTTCAGGACCTCATCGCCTTTCAGGTGCCCGAAGCGATCGTTGACCTCCTTGAAACGATCGGCATCGACAATGACGAGACTGACCCCTCTTCCCCGATCGAGGCAGTTGCGGATCAGAAGCGGCGCGTCCGTTTCCAACCGGCTGCGATCGAAAAGGCCCGTCAGCGCATCGACGCCGCTGCGGGCGAGAAGCGCCTGATAGCGTTCGCGGAATGTCAGGTCGTTGAAAATGTCGGAGATTTCGCGTGTCGATTTCGTGAGCCGGGGAATTTGCTCAATCTTGAGATAGGCCGCGAACAGCAGCGAATAGATCGCCACAGCGAGAAGCTTGGCCCACCAGCCACCCAGGAAGACCGAAGCCGGCGCGTCGAACAGGATGCTCAGCGCCGAATAGAAGCCGACCTGGTCAAAGGTCAGCACAACGGCTCCACTTAACGCGAACCGCAGGACCAAATGGCCCCGGAGAAGACGGCCAAGCCGCTCATAGAGCAGAATGATGCCGATCGCGTCTATGTAGAGGAGCGCGGTCCCCCAGACCATCAGCCAGCCCATCTCGTTCAGGAAGCCCATGTCGACGGAGCGTCCGGCCGGCAGCGCCACGACCTCATGGCTCTGCAATATCTGCGCGATACCGACGGTCAGGAGATTGCCTAGGAAAAGCCCATAGATCGGCTGGCGGACAGTCGCCGCATCCTCCTTCAGATAGAGCAACAGGATCATCATCAGCTTGCCGGCGAAGAAGACGGAAGAGCCTGGAGAAACAGTGCCGAACGGAAGCTCGATATAGAAGACCGCTGCGAGATAGGTTTCCATGAAATGCATGACGCCAAGCGCGGCCAGAAAGACGCCGAGGCCAAGCTGGCGCCGGAAATGCAGGAAGGCCGTCATGACGGTGAAATAAACGACCGCCTCCAGCAAGAACAAGCTGAGATTGAACACTTGCATTCCGATCCACTCTCAACCTGTGCGGGTGCCAAGCCGCTGTAACAATTACCTTTTCGAAAGCTCGAATCTGCCGGGAATTATCGCCGTTATGCGTTGCGTTGCAACAATGGCCGAAGCATTTCATCCCGAAGGCAGGCGCACCCGATCAATATCCGGTACGTTTCCCTGTCGTTTCGAGACTTTTCCTGCAGCGTCATCCCGCAGGCCGTCGCATCGGCGTGAGCGAGGCGGCTTATTGCTCCGGTGGGGACGCTTGCGGCGCTCCTGGGTGCAAGCCTGCACCCATCAGGCGGAGCGCGATTTCTCCCCGTCGGCGAACAGCGATGCACCGTTCTGATCAATGATCTGCTGGGCCTTCTTGACCGTATATTCGACGGCATCGTCCATGGAGGTGAAGACATCGGCGCGGACGAAATCACGCACCAGCACGTCGCCGTTCACTTCCTTCTCGATACGGCCCGCCAAACGGAACTGAGAACCCTCCCGGATCGGAGCGGCATAGATGAGGCAGCCGCCATGCTCGACGGGCTCAACGGATTTGCCCGCCGGTTCGGCGGATTTGCCGCCGCCGGAGAAAATGGAGAAGACATTTGATAAAAACGAAGCCATGGCGGCTGCCTAGCACATTCCTTAGCAGGCAGGAAGAAGGGACCAAGGAAAAGTCGCGACGGGACGTCTCATATATAGCCGCAGCTTTCAGGAGCCCATCCGCATGAAATGGAAGATCGTTGCACCCGTGCCCGCCGTGATCGCCGCCGCGCTCTGGATCGGCAATACATCGCTGTTCTCGCATTTTCCGGACGACAAGCCGCTCGGGATCATCGCCCACCGCGGACAGCACCAGCTCTTCGACAAGACCAATGTCCGGAGCGACACCTGCACGGCAAGCCTGATGCTGCCGCCAACCCATGATTTCCTCGAAAACACCATTGCCGGAATGAAAGCCGCCTTCGATGCCGGCGCGGACGTGGTGGAACTCGACGTGCATCTGACACCAGACAAACAGTTCGCCGTTTTCCACGACTGGACGCTCGACTGCCGCACCGATGGCAAAGGCGTTACCGAACAGACGCCGCTGCCTGTTCTGAAAACGCTCGACATCGGCTACGGTTATACGGCGGACGACGGCAGGACCTTTCCCTTCCGCGGCAAGGGGGTGGGGCTGATGCCGACGCTGGCGGAGGTCTACGAAACGCTGCCGGACGGCCGCTTCCTCGTGAATTTCAAAAGCCGCCGCGTGGAGGAAGGCGAGGCGCTCGCCGCGCTGCTGACTGCGCAGACCGCCTCCCGCGAGGCGACCTTCGGGGTTTATGGCGGCGCCGAGCCGACCGAGAAGAGCATCGCGCTGGTCGCCGGCCTGCCTGGCTATTCAGTACGCACGGCGAAGTCTTGTCTTCTCAACTACCTCGCGCTCGGCTGGAGCGGTCATGTGCCCGAGGATTGCCGACACGGCCTCGTGCCGGTGCCTGCCAACTATGCCTTCCTGCTCTGGGGCTGGCCGGAGCGTTTCTACAACCGCATGCGGGCGGCCGGTTCCGATGTCGTGCTGATCGGTCCGTACGAAGCGGGCGACGCGGGCAGCACCGGCATCGACGACCGGGAGACCTGGGACATGGTGCCGGATCGCTTTCCCGGCTTTGTCTGGACGAACGTCATCGAGAAGACACGCGTCGAGGTCGACCGCCGTGGTTTCTGCGCCCTGCCTGCCAAACCGGCGATCTGTGCGAAGTAGACTTTTCGTCGTCATGAGGTCCGCCTATCATTCTCTCGGTTCGGAGGAAGCGCCGGATGCGGATGGGATTTTCATTGTGGCGGGCTGTCATCACAGTTTCGATGGTGATGATCGTCGCCTTCGGAGGCATGCTGATGATCGGGCCGAGCCTGCCCTCCGAAGGTTTTCCTGCGTTTGACCGAAGTCGCCTGGGCGCCGATATAGACGCCTATCTCGCCGCCGGCGAGAGCGCCTTTCCCGATATTCGTCCGGGTGCTGCCAAGCGCATCGTCTGGGCCAATCCGGATACGAAAACCAGGACGCCTTTCGCGATCGTCTATATCCATGGCTTTTCGGCATCGGCGGAGGAACTGCGCCCCCTGCCCGACCGCGTCGCGACGGCTCTCGGCGCCAACCTCCATTTCACCCGGCTTGCCGGCCATGGCCGCGCCGGTGAGGCCATGGGCGAAGCGACGCTTGAAGACTGGATGGCGGATTTCTCCGAGGCTCTCTCGATCGGCGAAGCGATTGGGGAAAAGGTAATCGTCATCGGCACCTCGACCGGCGCTTCGCTCACTACGCTGGCGCTCGCCGAGCCGCAGATCGCGTCACGGATTTCCGCCACTGTCCTGCTCTCCCCCAACTACGGCATCAACAGCTTCGGCGCCTTCCTGCTGACAACGCCGATCGCGCCGCAGCTTTCCCGGCTCCTGCTCGGTCCGACGCATCGTTTCACGCCCTATAATGAACGGCATGCGGCGCATTGGACGACGGAATATCCGACCAGGGCGCTCCTGCCGATGGCCGCGCTGGTCAAGCTTGCCGTGAGGAGCCCGGTCGAGGGGATCAGCACGCCTACCCTCTTCCTCTACTCTTCATTCGATCAGGTCGTCCGCCCCGACAAGGTGCGCGCGATCGCCGGCCGCTGGGGCGCCCCGCATGAGATTGTCGATGTCGGCACGACAGGCGATCCGGCAAACCACGTGATTGCCGGCAACATCATCTCGCCGGCGACAACCGGCCCGATTGCCGACCGTGTTGCCGCATGGCTGAAGAAAACGCTTGCGATCAGATGATGAGGCTCGCCAGGATATCGTTTTCGGTAATGTCCTGATAACCCATGCCGGCCGCTTCGAAACGCCCGATCAGCGCCGCGAAATTCTCCGGCCTCGTCGTTTCGATGCCGATCAGGATGGAACCGAAATTGCGGGCGGATTTCTTGAGGTATTCGAAGCGGGCAATGTCGTCCTCCGGCCCAAGCAGGTTGAGGAAGTCGCGCAGGGCGCCGGGACGCTGGGCAAGCCGGAGGATGAAATATTTCTTGACGCCGGAATAGCGCATGGCGCGCTCCTTCACGTCCGGCAGGCGCTCGAAGTCGAAATTGCCGCCGGAAACGACGCAGATCACCCTCTTGCCGGCCAGCCTTTCAGGCCCCAGGGCCTCCAGCGCCGCGATGGACAAGGCGCCCGCCGGCTCCAGCACGACGCCTTCGACATTCAGCATTTCGGTGATCGTCACGCAGATCGCATTTTCCGGCAGAAGCAGGACCTGGTCCGGGGAAAAGCGTTTCAGCGCCTCGAAATTCAGATCGCCGATCCGCGCGACCGCCGCGCCGTCGACGAAATTGTCGAGCTTTGCGAGCGTCACCGGCTCCCCCGCTTCCAGGCTCTTCTTCAGGCTTGGCGCACCCTGGGGTTCGGTGAAGACGAAATTCTCCGGCGCGACCACATCCTTCAGGTAACCGGTCATCCCGGAAGATAGCCCGCCTCCGCCGACAGGCATGATGACTAGGTCGGGCAGGACGCCTGCCGGCAACTGTCCGACGATCTCGGCCGCGACCGTCGCCTGTCCCTCGATGATGTCGGGATCATCGAAGGGCGGCACCATGACGCCGCCGATTTCCTCCACATGGGCGCGCGCCGCCGCATAGCATTGATCGAAAATATCCCCGACCAGCCGGATGGTTATGAAATCGCCGCCGAACATGCGCGTCTTGTCGATCTTCTGCTGCGGTGTGGTCACCGGCATGAAAACCACACCCGGCACTTCGAAATGGCGGCACACGAAGGCAAAACCCTGGGCGTGGTTGCCGGCCGAGGCGCAGACGAACGTCCTGTCACGGGTGCCGGTCGCGATCGCCTTGCGGAAGAAGTTGAACGCGCCGCGGATCTTGTAGGAACGGACCGGCGACAGGTCCTCGCGCTTCAGCCAGATCTCGGCGCCGTAACGCCGGCTCAAATGCTCGTTCATCTGCAGCGGCGTTTCGGCAAAAATCGTCCGCATCGCCGCCCTGGCTTCGTCCACACCCGCTTTCGTCACGACAAACCATCCTTCGGAATTCAAGATTACCGGCTCGCTATGCCACAGGCCAAGGGCCTGTGTACAGGTCAGGATCGGGCCGGAACGCGCAGGAAGCGGACAGGACCGCCAGGCTTGTCGTCATCGAAGACCGCGCAGGAAAGCGCATCGCCGAACACACAGCCGCTATCGATATTCGTGCGGTTACCGACCGTTCTCGGATTGCCGGGAACCGGCGTATGGCCGTGGCAAAGATGATGCCCCCAGAAATCCGCCGTGTAATCGGCCGGAAAGCGTTTCCAGATCAGGTCGCGCTCGCGCTGCCCGTAAAGAGGCATGGTCTCATCCACCCCGGCATGCACGAAGATACGATGTTCATCGACATGGATCAGCGGAAGTTCCGCACACCACCGCAGGACCTGATCCGGGACGTGTCCGCCAAAGGATTGCAGAGCCCTCTGCCCGCCGTTTTCCTTCCACACGTCCGCGTCGAAACCACCGTGATGGGCGCCGACCATCATGTCCTCATGGTTGCCCTTGAGAGCGGTCCATCGCCAGCCCTGCCTTTTCGGCCCCGCCATGACGAGATCGATCACGCCCTTGCTGTCAGGACCGCGATCGATGTAGTCGCCGACGAAGACGACATGGCCGGCAGGCGCCAGATCCTCCACGCGGGCGAGCATGACCTCGAGCTCCCGAAGGCAACCGTGGATATCGCCGATGGCAAACGTGAAGCCCAAGGCATAACTCCCTGATCTGCGGGCCAAAAAGAAATTCTAGCAGAAAACCGTGGAGATGGTGCGGACGGCGGGAATCGAACCCGCATGGGATATACCCGAGGGATTTTAAGTCCCTTGCGTCTACCAGTTTCGCCACGTCCGCGCCGGAGCTTTTTCAACGGGTTACACGAAAAAAGCAAGGGCGATTTGCGACCCTTCGCTTATGCTTTGCAAATGCTGATTCACGAGGTGTTCCTGTAGGCGGAAGATTGGATTCTGCCATGGGGCCGATCGAAGGCCCGCGCGATTGCAGCAGAACTGGCAGTCGGACAACACGCAGTGGCGCCGAGCCCTATATATTTGCCGCATTTTCAGAACGCGATATAAATTCGCTACTGCAAAAGCATGGAGGGCAACACATGGGTGTGCGGGAGTTCAAGAGGCGCGTAAACTATTTCCTCAACGGCGACAGATCGCTACCCGGGTTTCATTCCGACAATCTTCGCGTGGTGCGGAAAAATATCGGGTTCCTGGATGAACCGAAATTCAAGAAGGCCTGGGAATTCGCACGCGACGGCAATATCAAGGCATGGGGCAAGAAACGCAGCGTGCCGGATATTCGCTGGCGGGCTCATGTCTGTTGCTGGGCGGCAAGAAATGCGCTGAATCTCGAAGGCGATTTCGTGGAATTCGGCGTCAATGCCGGCCTATTATCCGCTACCGTATGCAAATATCTGGATTTCCAGACGTTAGATCGTTCATTTTGGCTATTCGATACCTTCGCCGGCATCCCGATCGAGCCTCTGACCGGCAAGGCCGCGATCAAAGCAATCAAACAAAATGACGGTCTTTATTCGGATATCTACGATATAGCCGTGAGGAATTTTTCCGATTTCCCAAACGCGAAACTGATACGCGGTCGCCTTCCGGAAACGCTGGACGGTACACCGATCAGAAAGATCGCCTATCTCTCCGTCGATCTGAACGTCGCCCAATATGAGAAAGAGTGCATTGAACGGGTCTGGGACCGGATTACCTCCGGTGCGCCTATCATCCTGGACGACTATGCCTTTGCGGACCACGAGGATCAGTATCAAATGTGGAATGAATTCGCGGCGTTGCGGGGCCAGATGATCTTGACCCTGCCAACAGGCCAAGGGCTTCTCATCAAGCCTTGAAACTGGCATTGCGACCGGCAGCGTCACGACGGACCGCAGCGGTTTTCCCGGCGCCGCGCTGTAAGGAGGGTGACGACGTAGCGGACCTTGTTGTCCACGTCATCGGCCTTGAATCGAGCTTCGTCACGGGATCATCGACAACAGCTTCCAGCACAAGGAAAAAGCGCGGCGATTTCTCGCCGCGCCGATTCCATGGGGCTTCCTGATCTTGGGATCAGCCAGCCAGCTTGGCTGCCAGTTTCGCGACATGCGCGCCCTGGAACTTGGCGCCTTCCAGTTCGATATCCGAAGGCTGGCGGGAGCCGTCGCCGTCGGTGATGGTGCTTGCGCCATAGGGCGAGCCGCCCTTGATGGCGTCGACGCCCATCTGGCCGGCGAAAGCGTAAGGCAGGCCGGCAACGGCCATGCCGTGATGGAGCAGGGTCGGGATGAAGCCGAGGATCGTCGATTCCTGGCCGCCGTGCTGGGTGGCGGACGAGGTGAAGACGGAGCCGACCTTGCCGACGAGCTTGCCGTTGAACCAGAGGCCACCGGTCTGATCCCAGAAATTGCGCATCTGGGAAGCGACCGTACCGAAACGCGTACCGGCGCCGACGATGATCGCATCATAGTCGGCAAGCTCATCGACCGTGGCGATCGGTGCGGCCTGGTCGAGCTTGAAATGAGAAGCCTTGGCAACCTCTTCCGGCACCAGTTCCGGCACGCGCTTGACCGTCACGTCGGCACCGGCCGACTTTGCACCTTCCGCAACGGCGTAAGCCATCTTCTCGATGTGACCGTAAGCGGAATAATAAAGGACGAGAACCTTCGCCATGATCTTCTCCAATGCCTCTCTGTCTGTCTTAACAAGGCCGTGTCCGGCCGGACCAGGCGAAGATGTAACGGGTTCCTCCGTCGGCGACAGTCCCTCGCCCGGTCAACGCACCGTTCAACATCTGGAGACGACTTTCCGCTTACCGATCATAAATCCGTAACAGACGGCAGTTCCCGGAACGAACATCACGAAATCGCTTCTGCCGTGAAAATTTTGGGCTTAGGAGTGTGGCATCCTTGGAGGAACATTCATGTCAGAAATGCCGCAATCGCCCTCGATCGTCACCGCCGCCATGCTCGCCATCGGCGACGAACTTCTGTCCGGCCGGACCAAGGACAGGAACATCGGCCATCTCGCCGACTTGCTGACGCTGTCCGGCATCGATCTCAAGGAGGTGCGAATCGTGGCCGACGAGGAGGATGCGATCGTCGACACCCTGAACGCCCTGCGCGCACGCTACGACTACGTTTTCACCTCCGGCGGCATCGGCCCCACCCATGACGACATCACCGCGGATGCCGTTTCCAGAGCCTTCGGCCTGCCCTGCATCTACGATCCCGACGCCATGACACTGCTCGGCGACATGTACAAGCAGCGCGAGATGGAATTCACGCCGGCCCGTCAGCGCATGGCCCGCATGCCGGAAGGCGCGAAGCATATCGCCAATCCGGTTTCCACGGCTCCGGGCTTCATCATCGGAAATGTCTACGTGATGGCCGGCGTGCCACAGGTCTTCCAGGCGATGGTGGACAACGTCCTCCCGACGCTGCGTTCCGGCGCGAAGATGCTGTCGCGCGCCCTTCCCTGCCCTTACGGCGAAGGCGACATCGGCACGCTGCTTGCCGCGGTTCAAAAGGCGCATCCGGAAACGAGCATCGGCTCCTATCCGAAATACGACGGCCAGCGTTTCTCGACGGAGATCGTCGTGCGTGCCCGCGACCCGCAAGTTCTCGACGCGGCCGCCGGGGCCGTTGCCGAGATGATCGCAAGCATCGACCGGGCAAAGACGCCGACCAATCCCACCGCGGACGCCTGACCTCTTTTGGCGATGCCCTGCCCTCTTCTTGACCAGCATCAAAGTGCGCCCCAGGTAATTGTCTGAGACTGGCTTTCGAAAGATCAGTCCAGCGCCGTCAGGAGACACCGCCATGGCCTACAAGACCATTCTCGCCGTCCTCGATACCCCGCAAAATGCGAGGCAGATTGCGGATTTCAGCATCGCACTCGCGGAAAAATTCTCCTCCCACCTCATCGGTGCGCATGCGGAAACGCTGGCCGCCGTGCCGCTGATCGCGCCGATGGAGATTCCCGACCCCGCAGCCGTGCAGGTCCTCCAGGAAGTGGCGCAGAAGGAGACGGCCGAAGTCGAGCGGATTTTCAAGGAACGGACGGCCCGCGAAGGACTGTCCGCCGAATGGCGCAGCTTCATGTCGGCTGCTGGATACAGTTCCGCTTCGGTCATGGAAACGGCCCGGACGTCCGACCTGATCGTCGCCAGCCAGAGCGACCCCGCGCATGCCGACCACCGCGCGGACCTCGAGACATTCCTGTTCGAGAGCGGCAGGCCGATGCTGCTCGTCCCCTACACGATGAAGGAACCCGTGGCGATCAATCGTATCCTGGTGGCTTGGAACGGATCGCGCGAGGCGGCACGCGCCACTTTCGATTCGCTGCCCTTCCTGAAAGCCGCGACGACGGTCGAGATTCTTCTGATCGATCCGCCGGATCGCGGCGACCGGGCGCCGGAGCTGGCGGGAACGGAAATCGCCGCGACCCTTGCCCGCCACGACATCAACGTGACGCTTACGACGCAGGAAACCGGAGGCTCGCTTCCCGCCGCGGCGGTGATCGAAAACCGGCTTTCCGACAACAGCATCGATCTGCTGGTCATGGGCGGCTACGGCCATTCCCGCTGGTGGGAGATGCTGTTCGGCGGCGTCACGCGCAGCCTGCTCGATTCGATGACGGCGCTTACCCTGCTGTCCCGCTAGCGCATTCCCGGTACTGGAAATGGTGTGCAGCACCATACGAAAACTTGCGTAACGACCTGAATTGCCGCTATTAGCGAGAGCCAACGCAGCTCTCGCTAACGGCACCCGATCATGTCTCTTCCCGAAAAAGCCTTTCCCGTCTCCTGGGATCAATTCCACCGCGATGCCCGGGCGCTTGCCTGGCGGCTCGCAGGCCTCGACCAGGATTTCCGCGCGATCGTCTGTATCACCCGCGGCGGCCTCGTCCCGGCGGCGATCATCTCCCGCGAACTCAACATCCGCCTGATCGAAACGGTCTGCATCGCTTCGTACCATGATTACGTCAACCAGGGGGAAATGGCGCTGCTCAAGGGTATAGCCCCCGAGCTCGCAAAGGACGAGGGCGCCGGCGTGCTGGTGGTCGACGACCTGACGGATACGGGCAAAACCGCGTCGGAAGTCCGCGCCATGCTGCCCAAGGCGCATTTCGCCTGCGTCTATGCCAAGCCGAAGGGCGTGCCGACGGTGGATACGTTCGTGACCGAAGTCAGCCAGGACACCTGGATCTACTTCCCCTGGGATATGGGCTTCACCTACCAGGAGCCGATCGCCAAGGGCAGCAAGGGCTGATTCTCGCCTGCCCAATTCCCCTTCCTGTCCGAGAACCCGTCCTGCCGGAATCCACATGGCTTCGTTCATCGCCGGGATGCGCCCTATGGCGGTCGCCATGCGAATGCCAGCTCCGAAATGCCCCTGGAATCATAAGGTTGCCGGTGTCTTCTGGATTCCGACGTTCGCTTGGGGCTGCAACAAGATGTAGCGACGATCGGAAACGGGCACGAACAGGCACGGAATCCCGAGACGCCTCAATATGGTATGGGGAATTCCTCATTCTCCCGCCCAACCGGTGCATGCGAGCGCCTCCGCTTTGCGAAAATACCGGCAGCTCCGCTACACGGGTTTCAAACCGTTCTCGCAAAACCTTGAGATTCCTGCGCTATTTTTCATCCCCGTTATCCACAAGCAGAAAGCACAATATCTTGTGGTTATAAAACCGTTGCAATCTACGCCTTGACGAATCTCTCCGCTCGTCCGACAGTGGCCTTTATGTTGCGGCGGCGACTGGACCGGAGGTAACGAGGCCGGTTCTCTTTCGGGTTGAACGGAACAGACGATGGGTATGGCCGGCTGTGAGGGGCGGTCCTGCCAACGCCTTGTCGTGTACTCGATTTCCTGCCCCGGAACGACGGTTGGGACTGGCATAAAGATTCTGTTAATACTATATGTAGTAGTGTTGCAGCCGTCATCACCACAACATACAGGTCGACATCTCCGGATGTTTTGACCTGGAATTTGGAACTTTCAACCGGCTGCGCGCGTCGATTCCGTGTGGGCTGGAGTGGTACATCTGCGTCCCTTTTCCGGGCGCCAATTGATGAGGGACTAAGGCAATGCGCATCGAACGTCGTTTCACCAAGCCTGGCCAGGGCGCCTATGCGGACATCGAATTCTGCAAGGCCACCAGCGAGATCCGCAATCCCGACGGTTCCGTCGTCTTCCGGGCCGCCGATATCGACGTGCCGGCGCAGTTCTCCCAGGTCGCGACCGACGTTCTGGCCCAGAAATATTTCCGCAAGGCCGGCGTTCCGAAAATTCTCCGGAAGGTCGAGGAAAACGACGTTCCCTCCTTCCTGTGGCGTTCCGTTGCCGATACCGAGGCCCTGAAGGCGCTCCCCGAGGGTGAGCGCTACGGCTCCGAAACCAGCGCTGCCCAGGTTTTCACCCGTCTCGCGGGAACCTGGACCTACTGGGGCTGGAAGGGCGGTTATTTCTCGTCTGAAGAAGATGCGTCCGCCTTCATGGACGAGCTCGCCTACATGCTCGCCACCCAGCGCGTCGCGCCGAATTCGCCGCAGTGGTTCAACACCGGGCTCCATTGGGCCTATGGCATCGACGGCCCCGGCCAGGGCCATTTCTATGTCGACCCGTTCACCGGCAAGCTGACGAAGTCAAAGTCGGCCTATGAGCATCCGCAGCCGCATGCCTGCTTCATCCAGTCCGTCGAGGACGACCTCGTCAACGAGGGCGGGATCATGGACCTGTGGGTCCGCGAAGCCCGCCTCTTCAAGTACGGCTCCGGCACCGGCTCCAACTTCTCCATGCTGCGCGGCGAAGGCGAGAAGCTTTCCGGCGGCGGCCGCTCCTCCGGCCTGATGAGCTTCCTCAAGATCGGCGACCGCGCCGCCGGCGCGATCAAGTCGGGCGGCACGACGCGCCGCGCCGCCAAGATGGTCGTGGTCGACATCGACCATCCGGATATCGAGGAATACATCAACTGGAAGGTCAAGGAAGAGCAGAAGGTGGCGGCCCTCGTCACCGGCTCGAAGATCGTCGCCAGGCATCTCAAGGCGATCATGAAAGCCTGCGTCAATTGCGACGGCGGCACCGGTGAAGACTGCTTCGATCCGGCTAAGAATCCGGCGCTGAAGCGCGAGATCCGCGCCGCCAAGAAGGACCAGGTTCCGGAAAACTACGTCAAGCGCGTCATCCAGTTCGCCCGCCAGGGCTACAAGGACCTGGAGTTCAAGACCTATGACACGGACTGGGATTCGGAAGCCTATCTCACCGTTTCCGGCCAGAACTCCAACAACTCCGTCTCTCTGAAGGACGACTTCCTGCGCGCCGTCGAAAATGACGGCGAATGGAACCTGACCGCCCGCAAGGACGGCCGCATCATGAAGACGCTGAAGGCCAAGGACCTGTGGGAGCAGATTTCCTATGCCGCCTGGGCGTCCGCCGATCCGGGCATCCACTTCAACACGACAATGAACGACTGGCACACCTCGCCGGCCGGCGGCCCGATCCGCGGCTCGAACCCGTGCTCGGAATACATGTTCCTCGACGACACTGCCTGCAACCTCGCCTCCATGAACCTGCTCGCCTTCAAGGATGCCGCCACCAAGCGCATCAATATCGGCGACTACGAACATGCGACGCGGCTGTGGACGATCGTGCTCGAAATCTCGGTCATGATGGCGCAGTTCCCGTCGAAACGGATTGCCGAACTCTCCTACGAATACCGCACGCTCGGCCTTGGTTATGCGAATATCGGCGGCCTGCTGATGTCCTCGGGCATTCCGTACGACTCGGCCGAAGGCCGCGCCATCGCCGGTGCCCTCACCGCCATCATGACCGGCATTTCCTACGCCACCTCGGCAGAAATGGCCTCGGAACTCGGCCCCTTCCCCAATTTCGCGCCGAACCGCGACAACATGCTCCGCGTCATCCGCAACCATCGCCGCGCCGCTCATGGCGAGACCGCCGGCTATGAGGCGCTTTCCGTCAACCCGGTCGCGCTGATCCATTCCGAAAACCCGGACCAGGATCTGGCGGCCCATGCCAAGGCCGCCTGGGACAGGGCGCTGGAACTCGGCGAAAAGCACGGCTACCGCAACGCGCAGGTCTCGGTCATCGCGCCGACCGGCACGATCGGCCTCGTGATGGATTGCGACACGACCGGCATCGAGCCCGATTTCGCGCTCGTCAAGTTCAAGAAGCTCGCCGGCGGCGGCTATTTCAAGATCATCAACCGCGCCGTTCCGGACGCGCTGCGCTCACTCGGTTATACGGAAAGCCAGATCGCCGAGATCGAGGCCTATGCGGTCGGTCACGGCAACCTCAACCAGGCGCCCGGCATCAACCCCGGCTCGCTCCGCACCAAGGGTTTCACCGACGAGAAGATCGAAGCCGTCAACGGCGCGCTGAAGGCCGCCTTCGACATCAAGTTCGTCTTCAACCAGTGGACGCTCGGTGCCGACTTCCTGAAGGGCACGCTCAAGGTCACCGACGAACAGCTCGCCGACATGAGCTTCAACCTGCTCGAACATATCGGCTTCTCGAAGAAGGACATCGAAGCGGCCAATATCCATGTCTGCGGCGCGATGACGCTCGAAGGCGCTCCCTTCCTGAAGGCCGAGCACCTGCCGGTCTTCGATTGCGCCAATCCCTGCGGCAAGATCGGCAAGCGTTATCTCTCGGTCGAGAGCCACATCCGCATGATGGCGGCTGCCCAGCCGTTCATCTCGGGTGCGATCTCCAAGACGATCAACATGCCGAACGAAGCGACCGTCGAAGACTGCGGCGCCGCCTACATGCTTTCCTGGAAGCTGGCGCTGAAGGCGAACGCGCTCTATCGCGACGGCTCCAAGCTATCGCAGCCGCTCAACTCGTCGCTGATCGACGAGGACGATGCGGAAGACGCGATCGAGGAACTGATGCAGTCTCCAGTGGCGGCACAGGCCGTGCAGATCACCGAGAAGATTGTCGAACGGGTCGTCGAGCGCATCACCCGTGAACGGGAAAAGCTGCCGAACCGCCGCCAGGGTTACACCCAGAAGGCCAATGTCGGCGGCCACAAGGTCTACCTGCGCACCGGCGAGTTCGGCGACGGCCGCCTCGGCGAGATCTTCATCGACATGCACAAGGAAGGTGCGGCCTTCCGTGCAATGATGAACAACTTCGCCATCGCGATCTCGCTCGGCCTGCAATACGGCGTGCCGCTGGAAGAATATGTGGAGGCATTCACCTTCACCAAGTTCGAGCCGGCCGGTATCGTCACCGGAAACGACGCGATCAAGAACGCGACCTCGATCCTCGACTACGTGTTCCGCGAACTCGCCGTCTCCTATCTCGGCCGCCACGATCTTGCCCATGTCGATACGTCGGATTTCTCCAACACGGCGCTCGGCAAAGGGATCAAGGAAGGCAAGACCAATCTGATCTCCACCGGCTGGACGCGCGGCTACAAGCCGACGCTCGTACCGAACACCGGCTCGGAACGCCCCGCTTCCGAAGCCAAGGGAGCGGCGACCGCCGCCCCTGCCCGCGCCTCCGCAACGGTGACGTCGTTCACCGGCTCTGCGGCCCGCAAGCTGGAACCGACCGTTTCGATCGCGACTTCCGAAATCGTCTCGTTCAAGCGGGATTATGAAGAACGGGCGAAGGAGCTGGCGGAAGAAATCGCCGAGGAAGTGATCGAGGAGATCGTCAGCGAGGACCAGCAGGTCGCCACCGCGCTCTTCTCCGACAAGGCTGCGGCCGATGCCGCCACGGCGAAGACGGAGGCCAAGAAGGTCGAGAACGAACGCCGCATGCGCTCGATCGCTCAAGGCTACACGGGCAACATGTGCTCCGAGTGCCAGAACTTCACGATGGTCCGCAACGGCACCTGCGAAAAGTGCGACACTTGCGGCGCGACCAGCGGCTGCTCTTGATGGCCTGAGGCGCGACATGCCGTGGACAATCAATGGTCACGGCATTGCCTGCCAGGAAATGGAAACACTTCAACTTTCGGGCGCTTCGGCGCCCGAATTGTTTTCGGGAGCCGGAAATATTTACTTCCAGTATTTGCTGCCACGGCGCTGAATTCTGGCGGAAGTTCCTTGAAAACATCCTATCGGGCCTTCTCGCGAACTTGACATCTATACCTGCAAATGACGTTGCATCAGGCTGTTCAAGTATAGCCATATTGCGATAAAGTTCACGGCCGGAGTTGAGCGCGTGTCCAAGGCTCCAACCTCGTTATTATATCAAATTTTCGCATATCCGTTTCAGTGAAGTTTAATGAATACGTGAAACGATGCCTACTGCTTCAGCATGAGGAAAAGATCCGGAATCAACCGGAGGACGCATTCAGGGAAGGCGAATGACTCGTTCCGTCGAGAGTCGTTTTATTGCGATCATTTCGGGCGCCCTGCTGGTCGTCGTCGCTCCGCTATTCACGCTGTTCCTGGCGCTCTCCTCGCAGCAGGCCGCCAAGAATCTCGATGAGCACGTCAACGTCGTGCTGGTCACCAACTCCCAGGCCCTTGGCAAGCCGCTGTGGGAATTCGACACGGAAAGCATCCGGCAGATCGCATCCATACTCGTCTCCGACACCACGATCCACGGTGTGGAGATCAGCGACAACACGGGCAAGCTGCGGATTTCGGAAGTCGATGTGAATCCGGCGGATTTCCGCGGTCTGGAATCGATCTCGGAACCCATCTTCTACAAGTCGCCGCAGGGTACGCGCACTGTCGGCAGCATCACGGTCTACGTGCCAAAGCTCGGATGGTTCTCTGCCCTGCACCAGATGGAGATGGCTTTCATCTCCATCTTCATCATCGCCATTCTCACGGTTTTCGGCGCGGCGATCCTGGGCAACCGCGTCATGGTCATCAAGCCGCTGATGCGATTGACCGCAGCCATCGAGGCCACGCGCCGGCTCGGCTCGCGCCACCATGTCGACTGGCGCTCGAATGACGAGATGGGCCGGCTGGCGAAGAGCTTCAACGAGATGCAGACGCTCCTCGAACGCGAGGAACGCGAACTCAAGCGAGCGCACCAGCAGACCACGGAAATCTACAACCTGACACCCGCCATGCTGTTCTCGCTCACGAGCAACGATCAGATCGCCGCTGTCAGCGACTACTGGCTGCTTGCCACCGGGTATCGCCGTGAAGACGTCATAGGCCACCCGTTTTCCGATCTCGTCGCGCCCACCGACCGCGATGCCTACCGGAAGCGCAAGGCGCAAGGAAAGTCATCCGGGCCGGCGTTCGAAGTGACCGTCCGCTTCCTCTGCGCCGACGGCCGGTTGATGGACGTGCTGATCGTCGAGACCGAGCTTGGAGCGGCGGGCGGCAGCATGCCCGGCTCGCTCAGCGTCATGACCGATGTCACGGAACTCAAGCAGTCGGAACTGCGCAACCATCAGCAGGCGATTTCCGACCATCTGACCGGTCTCCTGAACCGGCAGGGGTTCGAGGCAATGCTCGACCGCAAGATACACGAGGCCGACAAGACCGGCACGGATGTCGCCTGCCTCTTTGTCGACCTGGACCGCTTCAAGTCGATCAACGACAATCTCGGTCATGCCGCAGGCGATGCCGTGCTTTGCCAGTTCGTCGAACGTACAAAGCCCCTACTGCGCAATACCGACAGCGCCTCGCGCCTCGGAGGCGATGAATTCGCCTTCCTCATTGCCGGCGAAAGCGCGGAGCGCCGCGCCACCGAGCTCGCCCAGAAGATCGTCGACATGTTCGAGATGCCGTTCCGCATCCAGGGCTCCGGCGTTCGCCTCAGCGCCAGCATCGGCCTTGCCTTCTATCCGAACCACGCCACCAGCGCCGCCGAGCTTCTGCAGAAATCGGACATGGCGATGTATGCCCGAAAGCGGGACGGCAAGAACGGAGCGCAGCTCTATGACCCGGCGATCCTGGATCAGACCCGGGAACGGGCGGAGATCGAGAGCGACATCGAGGTGGGCATTGCGGCGAGCTGGTTCGAGGCGCACTTCCAGCCGATTGTCGACATAGAAACAGGCGTCGCATCCGGTTTCGAAGCGTTGATGCGCATGCGCCACCCGCGCAAGGGCCTCATGGCGCCGGGCAGCATCATCAGCGTCGCCGAGGAAACCGGCATGATCGCGCAGATCGGCAACCTCATCCTCGAAGACGCCATGGCCAACCTCGCCCGGGTTTCCAGGCTGCCGGGCATGGACGACACCTACGTCGCCGTCAATTTTTCGCCGTTGCAGTTCGAGCCCGGCCTGCCAGCCCGTCTTGCGGGCCTGCTCGGCCATTACGGCATCCAGCCGCAGCGCCTCGTGGTGGAAATTACCGAGGCCGTGCTGATGCACGACAATCCGGAAATCCGCACAATCCTCAACGAAATCCACCATTTCGGATGCCTCATCGCGCTCGACGACTTCGGCACCGGCTATTCTTCGTTGAGCTATATGAGCCGTTTCCCGGTCGATATCGTCAAGATCGACCAGTCCTTTGTCCGCTCGCTCACCGACAAGGCCGGAGACGTCGGCAGCAAAAACAAAATGTTGATCGAGGGGATCAGCGCGATTTCGCATAAAATGAATTGCAAGGTTGTCGCCGAAGGCGTCGAAACGGAAGAGCAGCGGATGCTGCTCAGACAGATGGGCATCGACTACGCCCAAGGCTATCTCTTTTCGAAACCTCGTGAGATTTCCGAGCTGCTTTCGGCCCTAACTGCCCGGCAGGCCGAATTGAGGTCCATGGCGAGCTAGCGAAATATCGCCCCGCCGGACGAGATGCTGGGTCAAGAATGACAACATGCTCGTTTGGAGGGGGACAGATGAAAACCGCATCGCTGCTTCTCGCCAGTCTAAGCTTCGCGTCTGGCGCCATTGCCCAACAACCTATCGCCTTTTCGACGGAATCCTATCCGCCATTCAGCTACCGGGAGCCGGATGGCCGCTACCGTGGTGCCGGTGTCGACCAGATCGAAATCATCATGCGTGACATGGCCATGCCCTTCACGATGGAAATCATGCCCTGGGCCCGCGCCATAGCGGTCGCCGAGACACAGCCCATGCACTGCGTCTTCGCCGCCGCCCGAACGCCGGACCGGGAACCTCGCTTCAAGTGGATATTGCCGCTCTTCGTTGACCGCAGCATTCTTGTCCGACATGCCGGCACCAGCATCGATGCGACGACGATAGAGGAAGCCAGGCAATACACGGTCGGCACCCACAGGGAAGATTATACCGAAGCCCTGCTGAGAACCTCAGGCTTCCCGAAGATCGATCTCAGTGCGGATTTCGATACCACGCTTCGCAAGCTGCTCGGCGATCGCATCGACATGATGCCGATGTCGCAGAGCGTCTACGAAAAGCTGAGGAAGGAGGGAACCCCGATCGAGCGGGTCATGCTTTTTTCCAAGCAGCAGCTCGGCATTGCCTGCAATCTGGATGTGCCGGACGAACTGATCGCGAAGATGCAGGCAAACCTCGACAGGCTGATCAGGGACGGTGTCCAGGAGGCGATCTTCAGGCGATACGGCATCGAAGAACCACAATAGCGTGGCCGATCCAGCGAAACCGGTTGACTTTGCCCGCGTTTCGCGGTGGTGAAACCCTCGCTGTGCAACAACGGAAGTTCGTTCATGCTCATCATCGCGGGTCTCGGCAATCCCGGTTCCAAATACGCGGGAAACCGCCACAATATCGGCTTCATGGCGGTCGATGCCATCCAGCGGCGTCCCGGCTTCTCGCCCTGGTCGAAGAAGTTCAAGGCGGAGATATCCGAAGGGGAGCTTGCCGGCGAAAAGGTTCTGCTGATGAAGCCGCAGACCTTCATGAACCTTTCCGGCGAGGCGGTCGGCGAGGCGATGCGTTTCTACAAGCTTGGGCCGGAAAACGTCATCGCCATTTATGACGAACTCGACCTGCCGCCCGGCCGGGCCCGCATCAAGACAGGCGGCGGCCATGGCGGCCACAATGGCGTAAAGTCGCTCGATGCCCATTCCGGCAAGGACTATCGGCGCCTGCGCCTCGGCATCGGCCATCCGGGCGCCAAGGAACTCGTGCACAATCATGTGCTCGGCGATTTCGCCAAGGCTGACCAGACATGGCTCTCTCCCCTTCTCGACGCGCTCGCCGACAATGCGGAAATGCTCGTCAAGACCGAGGATTCGCAGCTTATGAACAAGCTGGCGCTCGCCGTCGGCGGCAAGCCCGAAGAGAACAAACCGGAAAAAGCCGGGCCGAAGACGGAAAAGCCGCCACAACCGAAGACCACCGGCAAATCCCACATCCACCAGGCCCGCGGCGGCGCAAAGCCGAATCTCCCGACGACCGGTCCGATGGCCGAAATGCTCAAGAAGATGTTCGGCAACAAGGGCGAATGACCGATGAGCGATCCGAACCTCGCCATTCGCGCAGCCGGAGACGGCGATCTCGATTCCTTGCTCAAACTCTATCGCCATCTCAACCAGGATGACCCGATCCTGGAACCGGCGCTGGCCGAAGAGAGGTTCAGCGCCATGCTTGCCCAGCCCGGAATGACCGTCTTCATCGGTTTCGCCGATGGCCAGCCGGCCTCGACGGTAACCCTGATCATCGTGCCCAACCTCACCCGCAACGGCGCATCCTACGCGCTGATCGAAAACGTCGTCACCCATGCCGACCACCGCAGACGCGGTTATGCCGAAGCGCTGATCCGCACGGCCGCCGGCAAGGCATGGCAGAACGGATGTTACAAGGTCATGCTACTCACCGGTTCGCAGAACCCCGCCACGCTGCGCTTCTACGAGGGTTGCGGTTTCGTCCGGAACAAGACCGGCTTCCAGATGCGCCGGCCCTGGGCACCCTCGTGACGGAAGGAGTGGCGCCGTTGTGCGAGCCGCTATGGGAAGCCTACGAAAACTGGAAGTACGACATGAGCAAGACCTCGAACATCGATGACATCGTCGGCGAACTCGCCACGCTGCGCGACTATTGGCGCTACGCCATCTCCCGCTTCAACGCGGCGAACTTGAGCTATGGCCACGGTACCACGACGGCCGGCGACGATGCGGCCTTCCTGATCCTCGACTCGCTCGACCTGCCGATCGACGCTCTCGATCCCTTCCTCGATGCGCGCCTCCTGCCCCCGGAGCGCAAGCTGCTGGCCGAGCGGATCGAAGCCCGCGTTACGACCCGCAAGCCGTCTGCCTATCTGACCGGGCGTTCGTATATCCAGGGCGTCCGCTTCCATGTCGACGAACGGGTCATCGTACCGCGCTCTCATATCGGCGAGATCCTGTTCAGCGAATACCTGAATCAGGAAGGCTCGTCCTATCTGCCCGATCCGCTGAGCGTCGAAAGCGCCGTCGACATCTGCACCGGCTCGGGCTGCCTTGCCGTACTGGCCGCGAAATTTTTCCCCTATGCCGAGGTCGATGCCGTCGACCTGTCGTCCGACGCGCTGGACGTGGCGAAGCTCAATGTCGCCGAGCACGAGCTTGAAGACCGGGTGGCATTGCATGAGGGCGACCTGTTCGCACCGCTCGGCAAGAAGAGGTACGACCTGATCATCACCAATCCGCCCTATGTCGATCATGAGGCGATGGACGGCTTCCCCGAAGAATTCCGGGCAGAGCCCGCAATGGCTTTCGATGGCGGAAAGGACGGCCTGGATATCGTCCGACGGTTGCTCGCGGAGGCGCCGAAGCACCTGAAGCCCGAGGGCGGCATGATCTGCGAAATCGGTTCCGGCCGTGAAATCCTCGAAGAGGAATTCCCCGATCTCGATTTTCTTTGGCTGGAAACAGCGGAATCCCAGGACGCCGTCTTCTGGATTTCCGCAGAGGCGCTCGGCGTCAGGGCCAAGAAGAAATAGGCAGGTTCCGTCCCCTCGCCCGCGGCGAGCCCGTTTATTCCTCGGGCTCGGTCGTGAACATCAGCGGGAAGCCCGCCTCCTTGGCAAGGTCGACCGCCTCCTTCGCCTTGGTCTCGGCGATGTCCCTGGCGCAGACGACGACCACCGACGTTCCCGTGCGGTGGGCGGTCATCATCACGCGGTAGCCGGTCTCCTCGCTCATGCGGAACACGGCTTTCAGGACCATGATGACGAATTCGCGCGGCGTATAGTCGTCATTCACCAGAATGACCTTGTAGAGCTTCGGCCGCTCCAGCTTCGGCTTGGTGATGGTTTTCGGTTTTAGGGTGATGTCTTCGGCCATCGGCATCTCCTGATGACACGCTCCTCCGTCGGAGGCATGCGCGCTATATCGCACCGCAACCGGAATTTTTCAAGCGACGGTCATGGATTGAATGTTCGACAAAGCTGCGGACCCTTGACCCGGCGAGCCCATTCCCCCATAGCCACAGCAACGAAAGTTTCAAAGATACAGGGTCCGGACCCATGGGTTTCAAATGCGGTATCGTGGGCCTGCCGAATGTCGGCAAGTCCACGCTTTTCAATGCGCTCACCAAGACGGCGGCGGCACAGGCGGCCAACTACCCTTTCTGCACGATCGAGCCGAACACCGGCGAAGTGGCAGTTCCCGACCCGCGCATGCAGAAGCTCGCGTCGGTCGCAGGCTCGAAGGAAATCATCCCGACCCGCATCTCCTTCGTGGACATCGCCGGCCTGGTGCGCGGAGCATCAAAGGGTGAAGGCCTCGGCAACAAGTTCCTCGCCAATATCCGTGAAGTCGATGCGGTGGTGCATGTGCTGCGTTGCTTCGAAGACGACGACATCACCCATGTCGAAGGACGGATCAATCCGGTCGGCGATGCCGACACGATCGAGACCGAACTGATGCTCGCCGACCTGGAGAGCCTCGAACGCCGCGTCGAGCAGACCCGCAAGCGCGCAACCGGCAAGGACAAGGATTCGATCGCCCAGCTTCCGGTGATGGAAGCCGTGATCAAGCTTCTGAACGACGGCAAGCCGGCACGCCTGCTTCTGAAGACGCTCGCAGCGGAAGAGATCGAAATCCTGAAGGGTCTCAACCTTCTGACCTCGCACCCGGTCCTCTATGTCTGCAACGTCGCGGAAGCCGACGCGTCGACCGGCAACAAGCACACGGAAGCCGTCGCCGCCATGGCGAAAGAACAGGGCGCCGAATGCGTGATTATTTCGGCTGCGATCGAATCCGAGGTCGCACAGCTTCCGGAAGAGGAAGCCAGGGAATTCCTGTCGGCCCTCGGGCTTGAGGAAGCGGGCCTCGACCGGCTGATCCGCGCAGGTTACCACCTGCTCGACCTGATCACCTATTTCACCGTCGGCCCGAAGGAAACCCGTGCCTGGACGATCGTGCGCGGCACCAAGGCGCCTGCCGCCGCCGGCGTCATCCATACCGACTTCGAGCGCGGCTTCATCCGTGCATTCACCATCGCCTATGACGACTATATCGCCTATGGCGGCGAAGTCGGCGCCAAGGAGGCCGGCAAGGCGCGCGACGAAGGCAAGGAATATGTCGTTCAAGACGGCGACGTGATCCACTTCCGCTTCAACACCTGATCCTGCAAGCGGAAGGGTCCCATGACCGAGCAACGATATTTCTTCGAGGATTTCACAGCCGGGCGCGTCTTTCCGCTCGCGCCGAAGCAGGTCGTGGCATCGGAGATCGTCGAATTCGCGACCGAGTTCGATCCCCAGCCCATGCATATGAACGAGGAGGCCGGCAAAGCCAGCATTCTCGGCGGGCTGGCCGCCTCGGGCTGGCATACGGCCAGCATGTTCATGCGCATGATGTTCGATGGCTGGCTGTCGCGCTCCTCCTCGGAAGGGTCGCCCGGGATCGAGTTCATGGAATGGAAGAAACCGGTGCTGGCCGGCGATACGCTTTCCGGCCGTTCGACCGTGCTCGAATCCCGCCCGCTTCGCTCGCGCCCCGGCATCGGCATCGTGAGATTCCTGCATGAGGTGGAAAACCAGGATGGCGAAGTGGTCATGCGCGGAGAAAATCCGATCATGATGCGGCTGCGCGACGCCCCGGAGATCATGGCATGAGGTTGGTCGAGCTCTCCCCGCCGGGCAGGAAGATCGTCACCGGGACCCTGCTCTTCACGGCCGAAGACATCATCCGCTTCGCCCGGAAATTCGATCCGCAGCCTTTTCACGTCGATGCGGAAGCGGCAAGGAATTATGTTTTTGGTGGCCTCTGCGCCTCGGGCTGGCACACCTGCGCCGGCTGGATGAAGACCTATCTGGCTTACTGGGCAAGGGAAGTGGCGCGGCTCGAACGCGAGGGCATCGTCGCACCCAAACTGGGGCCGTCCGTGGGTTTCAGGAAGCTGCAATGGCTCAAACCCGTCTATGCGGGCGACAGCATCACCTATTCCGTGGAATTGGTCGAAAGCCGGCCTCTGGCTTCCCGCAAAGGCACATGGATCAACATGACCGTCTGCGACGGCGTGAACCAGCATGGCGATGCGGTCATGCGTTACGAAGGCACGGTGCTGGAGTTCGGGTAAGAACGGGCGTGCCCAGTTTCGGGATTGTCGACAAGGTTCAAGAACCCCTGATCGTCATGCCCGGGCCTGCCCCGAGCATCCGCATCCATTTACGTCTGCAGATCCTCGGTGCGTGGCCGAAGATCGCGCCAGGTAAAAGATAAGCTTTACCGACAATCCGGGAACAGGCGTATCCCGCTGCCTTTCGTTCTCAGTGTCCCTCGAACGCCACCAGCGTTCTGACTTCGACACCCAGCGCCTCCAGTTTCCTGCGCCCGCCAAGATCCGGCAGGTCGATGACGAAACATGCGGACACGATCTCCGCGCCAAGCTGTCTCAACAGCTTCACGGCCCCCTCCGCCGTGCCGCCGGTGGCAATGAGGTCATCGGTCAGGATCACCTTCTCTCCCGGCCTCAATGCATCCACATGCATTTCCATCTCGTCGGTTCCGTATTCGAGGGTGTAGGCCATGCGAACGGTCTCATGCGGCAGTTTGCCCTTCTTGCGGATCGGCACGAAACCAGCCGAAAGCTGGTGCGCCAAGGCGCCGCCCAGGATGAAGCCGCGCGCTTCTATCCCGGCGATCTTCTCGACCCCCTGCCCCACATAGGGCTTCACCAGTTCATCCACGGCCTGCCGGAAGGCAACGGCATCCCCCAGCAACGTCGTGATATCCCGGAAGATGATGCCCGGTTTCGGATAATCCGGGATTGATCGGATGGAAGCGGCAAGATCGGTTTTGAAAGACATGAGGCCCCAGAGAGAATGACAGGACATGGGAGATAGGAGCCTATCAAGTCAGATCCGTTCCCCCAACAAAAAAGGCGGCTCGAGTCCGCCTTTTCCAATCTCCCGAGGCGGAACCTCAGTGTTCCTTGTTGGCGTAGACCGACTTTTTCGTCAGGTAGATCAGGCCGGTGAAGATCACCAGGAAGACCATGACCATGAAGCCGGTGCGCTTGCGATCTTCGAGATGCGGCTCCGCCGTCCACATCAGGAACGCGGAAACGTCCTTGGCGTACTGGTCCACCGTCTGCGGTGCACCGTCCTCATAAGTCACCTGATCATCGCTGATCGGCGGCGCCATGGCCAGCGAGGCGGCAGCGGCGAAATAGGGGTTGTAGTGAGTGCCGGTCGGCACCTCGACCCCGGCCGGCGGCTCGTGATAGCCGGTGATCAGCGAATAGATGTAATCCGGACCACCTTCCTGGTACTGGGTGAAGATATCGAAGATGAACTGCGGGAAACCGCGGGTGACGCCACGCGCCTTGGCGAGCAACGACATGTCCGGCGGGGCGGCGCCATTGTTGGAAGCGGCAGCAGCCTGCTCGTTCGGATAGGGCGACGGGAAGTAGTCCGACGGCACGGCAGTGCGCTCGAACATCTCGCCATCGTCGTTCGGCCCGTCCTGAACCTTGTAGTTGGCGGCGAAGGCTTTCACCTGCGCTTCGGAATAACCGAGGCCTTCCAGGGTCCGGAAGGAAACGAGCCTCATCGAATGGCAGGCGGAACAGACTTCCGTGTAGACCTTCAGGCCACGCTGAACCTGGCCCTTGTCGTAGTGACCGAACGGTCCCGCGAAGCTCCAGTCGACATGCTTCGGATGCTGGATCGGATAATGCGGGGTGCCGCCTTCGGCATGCTCCCCGCCGGCAGGTGCCGCACCGCCGCTTTCCTGCGCCATGGCCGATGCGACACCAAGACCTGCCACGAGGACCAGCGACGCGAGGCTTGCAACAAGCTTTTTCATTTTTCTAAATCCCTCTCGGTCGCGAGCTGTCAAGCGCCGGCTGCGGCGGATTTGCCGTTCTTTTCCAGAACAGCTTCCGTGATGGAGTTCGGAATGCGTCTCGGCGTCTCGAACAGGCCGAGCAGCGGCATGATCACCAGGAAGAAACCGAAGTAGTACAGCGTACCGAGCTGCGACAGGACGACGAAGATACCTTCCGCAGGCTGGGCACCGAGCCAGCCGAGCATGATGGCGTTCGCCACGAAGATCCAGAAGAACAGCTTGTACCATGGGCGGTAGACCGCGGAGCGCACCTTGGAGGTGTCGAGCCAGGGCAGGAAGAACAGGATGATGATGGAGCCGAACATCACCAGAACGCCACCGAGCTTGGAGTCGATCGGGCCGACATTGAAGGTGATGGCGCGCAGCATCGCGTAGAACGGCAGGTAGTACCATTCCGGAACGATATGGGCAGGGGTCTTCAGCGGATTGGCCGGGATGTAGTTGTCCGGATGGCCGAGAAAGTTCGGCATGTAGAAGATGAACCAGGCATAGGCGATCAGGAAGACCGATACGCCGAGCGCATCCTTCAGCGTCGCGTAGGGCGTGAAGGCGACAGTGTCCGTCTTGGTCTTCACTTCGACGCCGGTCGGGTTCGTCTGGCCCGTCACATGCAGTGCCCAGACGTGCAGGACGACGACGCCCGCGATCATGAAGGGCAGCAGGTAATGCAGCGAGAAGAAGCGGTTGAGCGTCGGCTGGTCGACGGCGAAGCCGCCGAGCAGGAACTGCTGAATCCACTCGCCCACCAGCGGGAAGGCCGAGAAGAAGCCGGTGATGACGGTCGCGCCCCAGAAGGACATCTGCCCCCAGGGAAGCACGTAACCCATGAAGCCGGTCGCCATCATCAGCAGGTAGATGACCACGCCGAGAATCCAGAGGATTTCGCGCGGCGCCTTGTAGGAGCCGTAGTAGAGGCCGCGGGCGATGTGGAGATAAACGGCGATGAAGAAGAAGGATGCGCCGTTGGCATGCATGTAGCGCAGCAGCCAGCCATGATTGACGTCGCGCATGATCTTTTCGACCGAGTCGAAAGCGACGCCGGTCGCGGCGGCATAATGCATGGCGAGCACGACGCCGGAGAGAATCTGCACCACCAGCATGACCGACAGCATCGCGCCGAAGGTATATGCGTAGTTCAGATTGCGGGGAACGGGGTAGGAAACGAAACTGTCATGGACCATGCGCGGCAGCGGAAGCCGCGAATCGATCCACTTCTCGATGCCGGTCGACGGCTGGTATGTGGAATGACCGCTCATAGATATGAATCCCCTCACCCGATCGTGATCACTGTGTCGGACGTAAATTTGAAAGTCGGAATGGCGAGATTCTGCGGCGCCGGGCCCTTACGGATACGGCCCGCCGTATCGTAATGCGAGCCATGGCAGGGACAGAACCATCCGCCGAAATCGCCGGACTGGCCGAGCGGAACGCAGCCGAGATGGGTGCAGGAGCCGATCATGACGATCCAGTTTTCCTTGCCCTCGCCGGCCGAGCGGTCGATACCCGTCGCCTCGGCATCGGCCGGAAGGTTGGCGTTGCGGGCGACCGGGTCCTTGAGGTCGCCGAGCGGCACCGCCTTCGCCTCGTCCACTTCCTGCGGCGTGCGGTTGCGGATGAAGACGGGCTTGCCGCGCCACTTCACGGTCAGCGACATGCCGGGCTCGACGGCCCCGACATTCACTTCGATCGAAGCGAGCGCCAGCGTCGACGCATCCGGGCGCATCTGGTCGATGAACGGCCAAGCGACCGATACCGCGCCGACAGCGCCCGCCATGCCAGTCGTCAGGTAAAGGAAATCACGGCGAGTAGGCTCGCCCAGTGTTTCGCTATGTGTGTCGTGCTCGCTCACGGCTCAATCTTCCTTCTCACGCAAGTCGCGAAAACAGCATTGCCCCCAAGGTCGGGCGAATCTCATTTGAACACAATTCGAACACAGATTCCCCGACAATCCGGCGCGTTCTATGCTTGATCGCAAATTATGTCCAGCCTTGGCAAGCCTCCAGGGCCAGTTTGTCGCGGGAAAACGCAAGGCATTCCGGTCATTTGGAACAGATGCCACGGAAAGCGTCGCAGGCGAACCTCAACTCGGCATCTGTCCCCGCAAAATCGGGCGCCGGACCCCAAAAATGCCGGCTATCACGCATCTGTGCGCCGTCGCATCGCGGCGTGCCGCATTGCAACAATCGGGGCTGCATGATAGGCCACGGGCACGAACGTGGCGGCCGCTCCGGATATCCCCGAATGAGACAGACATTATCGGTTGCCATCTGCGTCATCGTGTCGCTTGCGCTTGCCGCGCTGGGCACTCGATATGTCCACCCCCACTGGCTGCTGGCGACGCTTTACAGCCTGCAACTGCATGTGGCGGCCGGCTGCGTGGTCGCCATGCTTGCCGCCCTCGCCATCAAACGGCATTTCCTCATCTGGCTGCTCTTTTCCGCCACCCTGCTCTTCGCCGGCCATGCCATCCTGATGAACCGCGAATTCGCAGCGCCTGCCACCGCGGCGGACGCCTCTTCACCGACGTTCCGGCTGCTGTCCTTCAACATCCTGAGCGACAACTACGAGAACGGGGAGGATATCGCACGCGCCATCCTCTCGACCGACGCCGATCTGGTGAACATCATGGAGGCGGCGCCATTGCGGGTTCATCTGGATGAGCTGGCAAGGGTCTATCCCTACCGGATCGGCTGCGGCATCCTTATCCAGATCTGCGATCAGATGATGCTGTCCAAGGTGCCGATCGAAACACCGACGGTGCGCACGCTCAGCGATATCTTTCCCGACCGCTTCATCCTGGCGAAGGTCACGCTGGCCGGCAGGACCGTCAACTTCGCCGGCATCCACACGACAAAACCCTATTTCGACAGCTTCCACTCGCTTGAACTGACGCGGGCGGCCCTGGCAATCGCCGAAACGACCGGCCCCCTGCTCCTCTCGGGGGATTTCAACGCCTCGAGCCTGGCGCCGAACATGCGCCGCTTCCTGCGCGTGACGGAACTCAGAACCGGGGAGTGGGAGCCGGCCACCTGGCCGATCAAGGCCGGCAGGTTCGGTGTCCCGATCGATCACATCTATGTCCGGGCGCCGCTGAAGATAAAGTCGCTGAAGCGGCTTGCCGATGCGCACGGATCGAACCATTACGGCCTCGTGGCCGAAATCGCCATTACCGGCAGCGGACAATGATTGCTGCCGGGGAATGCTATTGGGCCGCGTCCGCGGCCAGGAAACCGCCGGACTGCCGCGCCCAGAGCTCGGCATAAAGGCCGCCTCGGGCGATCAGCTCACTGTGGGTGCCTTCCTCGATGATCCGGCCCTTGTCCATGACGATAAGCCGGTCGAGCGCGGCGATGGTCGAAAGCCGATGCGCGATCGCCAGGACGGTCTTGCCCTGCATCAACCGCTCCAGGTTGGACTGGATCGCCGCCTCGACCTCTGAATCGAGCGCCGACGTGGCCTCGTCGAGCACCAGGATCGGTGCATCCTTGAGCATCACCCGGGCGATTGCGATGCGCTGGCGCTGACCGCCCGACAGCTTCACGCCCCGTTCACCCACATGCGCGTCCAGGCCCCTGCGGCCACGCTGGTCCTCCAGAATCCGGATGAAAGTATCCGCCTCCGCCTTGCGCGCGGCCTCCAGAAGCTGCTCTTCCGTCGCATCCGGCCTGCCGAACAGGATGTTGTCGCGGATCGAACGGTGCAGCAGCGAGGTGTCCTGCGTCACCATGCCGATCCGGGCCCGAAGGGATTCCTGCGTTACCTTCGAAATGTCCTGCCCGTCTATCCGGATGCGGCCCCCTTCGAGATCGTAGAAACGCAGCAACAGGTTGACGAGCGTCGACTTGCCCGCGCCCGAGCGCCCGATGATGCCGATCTTCTCGCCGGGCCGGATCGTCAGGGAGAGATCGTCGATCACACCCTTGCTCCTGCCGTAGTGGAAGCTGATGTTCTCGAAACGGATTTCCGGCCGCCTGACGACGAGTTCCGTCGCGTCCGGCGAGTCCACCAGCCCGATCGGCTGGGAAATCAGCTCGGCGGCATTCTGCACCGTGCCGAAATTGCGCATGATGCCGTTGAATTGCGTCATCAGCCTTCCGAGCAGGAAGTTGAGGCGGAGGACCAGCGCCAGCGTGAATGCGACGGCACCCGAACTGATCCTGCCGGAAAGCCACAGATGGATGCAGAGCGCCGCCATGCTGGTGATCATCACGCCGGACAGGAGCGCCATCGACGCCCGCACGCCCGTGATGAAGCGCGTGAACATGATGAGCGTATTCTGATAGATTTCGAAGCCCTGCTGCATATAGCGGTCATTGGCTTCGTCGCGGCCGAAGAGGCGCAGCGTCTGGATGTTGCTGTAGGCATCCACCATGCGCCCGCTCAGCATCGAGGCGGCCTCGGCCGTCTCCCGCGAATGATAGCGGATGCGTGGCACGAAATATCGGGCAAGCAGTGAGAAGATGAAGACCCAGAGGCAGACGACCACGGCGAGCCGCCAGTCCAGTCCCCCCACGAGCAGAAGCATCGAGACCGAATAGATGCAGACGAACCAGACGCTTTCCATCAGCGACGTCACCAGGTCGCCGGCCGCCTGGCCGCCGGACCAGACCTTGGTGACGATCCGCCCGGAGAAATCGTTCTGGAAGAATGTCAGGGATTGCCGCGCCACATGCAAATAGGATTGCCAGCGAACGAGATTGTAGAATCCCGGCGTTATGATCTGCTGGTCCGTCAGCGCCGTCAGAAGCGCGATCACAAAGCGCACGCCGGCGATCAGCACGAGCATGCCGAAAAGTTCCGACCCGTGTTGCGCAAGCAATCCCTGCCATCCGTCGCCGGGCTTCACGGTCGCCAGAATATCCACGAGACGGCCCACGAACCAGAACAGCGCAGCCTCGATAGCAGCCGTAAGCCCGCCCAGGACGAGCATGGCGAAGAACGGGGCCCTGGCTTGCGAGACGTAGAACCAGATGAACGCGAAGACGTTCTCAGGCGGCTTGAGATCGTCCCGCCTGTCAAATGGTTTGATCCAGTTCTCGAAAGTGCGGAAGAGCCAGCCAATCATGACACGGATATAGGCGGTTTCCCCCGGTCGGCAAAGCAAAAGCAGGAAGATGACGGTTTACTTTTTCGTAATGTCGGGGCGGAAGCTCATTCGGTCCGCTTGATGGACATAATCAGGATCAATCGCCATGCTTGCGTTGAAGCGGCTGGACGAATTCGCCCTGCGTGAAGTCCGTCGCCTTCTGATCGACGGCTATGAACGACGATATGAATCCAGGACGACGTAATCTTCTTGCTGCGTATCTGGCACAGGCGCGAAAACCGACCCTGACACCTTCTCGCGACAGATCCACCCAGGAGCCTCCGAAGCGGCGGCGGAGCGTCACTCCGCCGCCGCTTCCTCCACAGCCTCATGGCCGATGAAACCGCCGGACTGGCGGTTCCAGAGATCGGCGTAGATGCCCCCGCCCGCCACGAGTTCCCGGTGCGTGCCGGCCTCGATGATCCGGCCGCGGTCGAGCACGATCAACCGGTCCATCTCGGTGAGCGTCGACAGCCGGTGCGCGATGGCGATCACCGTCTTGCCCTGCATCAGCGCGAAGAGGTTTTCCTGGATCGCCGCTTCCACTTCGGAGTCGAGCGCCGAGGTCGCCTCGTCGAGCACGAGGATCGGCGCGTTTTTCAGGAAGACGCGGGCGATCGCGATGCGCTGCCTCTGGCCGCCGGAAAGCTTCACGCCGCGTTCGCCCACATGCGCATCGAGACCCTTGCGTTCCTGCATGTCGGCGAGGCCTTCGATGAAGTCCCAGGCGTTCGCCCGCTTCGCCGCCTCGATGATTTCCGCATCGCTCGCCTCCGGCTTGCCATAGGCGATGTTGTCGCGGATCGAACGGTGCAGCAGTGACGTATCCTGCGTCACCACGCCGATGAGCGAGCGCAGGCTGTCCTGCGTCACGGTCGAAATATCCTGCCCGTCGATGGTGATGCGCCCGCCTTCCAGATCGTAGAAACGCAGCAGCAGGTTCATCAGCGTCGTCTTGCCGGCGCCGGAGCGACCGACAAGACCGACCTTCTGGCCGGCGGGAATATCGAGGCTGAGACCTTCGATGACACCTTTCGCCTTGCCATAATGGAAGCGAATGTTCTCGTAGCGGATATGCCCCTCTTTCGCGGCAAGCCTGCCGGCATCCCCCCGATCGACAACGTCGTGCGGTTTGGTCATCATCGACATCCCGTCATAAACCGTGCCGATGTTCTCGAACAGCGCCGAGACTTCCCACATGATCCATTGCGACATGCCGTTGATACGCATGGCAAGGCCGATGGCGATGGCGATGGCGCCGATCGAGATGGCGCTGTCGAGCCAGAACCAGATCGACAGACCGCCGACGACGAAGAGAGCCGCGCAGTTGTAGAAATAGACCAGCACCTGGAACATCGTCACCTTGCGCATCTGCGCATGAACGGTCTTGAGGAAGACGTCCATCGCGTCGCGCGCGTAAGCCTCTTCCCTGCCCGCATGCGAGAAGAGCTTCACCGTCGCGATGTTCGTGTAGCTGTCCACCACGCGGCCGGTCATCATCGAGCGGGCATCGGCCTGCTCCGAGGAAATCTTGCGCAGGCGCGGCACGTAATAGGCGACGGTCGCCGAATAGACGACGATCCAGACGACGAGCGGCACGGCAAGACGCAGGTCGGCCGCAGCCACCACCGCCACCATCGAGATGAAGTACGTGAAGACGTAGACGAAGACGTCGAGCACCTTCATGACCGTCTCGCGGATGGCGAGCGATGTCTGCATGACCTTGGTCGAGACCCGGCCGGCAAATTCGTTGGCGAAGAACGTCATCGAGTGCCGAAGCAGGAAGCGATGCATCTGCCAGCGGGCGATCATGGGGAAATTGCCCATCAGGATCTGATGCATGATGAACGCGTTGAGGGTCGCCACCGCCGGCAGGCCAATCAGCACCACGAGGGCCATCAGGACAAGCTTCGGCCCCTCCGTCTGGAGGAAGGTCGCCCGGTCGGCATGGCTCAGCCAGTCGACGATGTCACCCAGGAACTGGAAAAGCGCCACTTCCCCGATCGCAATGAGCGTCGTGCAGACCGACATGACGACAAGCCACGGCCAGACGGGCCGGGTATAATGCCACAGAAAGGCCAAAAGGCCCGATGGGGGCAGCGCGGGCGCTTCATCCGGGTAGGGATTGATACGCCGTTCGAACCACGAGAACATGAAATAGCTCCGTCAATCGGACGGCCGTCCTGCCCTGCGATACACGTCGGGCGTTGAATGGACGGCAGAAATTCAAGATATGGCGGCCGCAGACCGGCCGCGTAATGGATTGGAAAGGGAAGAGTTTGCGTGAAACCGCGAAACGCCTAGGCCAGAATAGAGATATTCCGGCTGCGGAGGCGCGAGAGCACGGTCATATCCATGTAGGCCTCCTTGAATTGGCGTTGTAATGCATGGACCTTGTAGCCGCTTCATCGAAAATTGAAAAGGGCAAATCGACCTGAAAACCGATCCGGGATTTTCCTGTTGCCCTATCGTCACAGCCATCGCGGGTGGTCGAAAAGGCTTGAGACTTCCGCCTCGTTTCCCGTAAGGAACCGCCATGAGCGACATTTCCCCCAGGCTCCGCATCGCCCTCTACCAGCCCGATATTCCCGGCAATACCGGGACGATCCTGCGCCTTGCCGCCTGCCTCGGCCTCGGTGTCGAGATCATCGAGCCCGCGGGCTTCGACATCTCGGACCGCAACCTGAGGCGCTCCGGCATGGATTATCTGGCGAGCGTGACGCTTACCCGCCATGTCAACTGGCAGCGCTTCGACGAATGGCGACGGGGAAACGGCCGGCGCATCGTGCTCGCTTCCACCGGGGCCGCCCTGCCCTATACGCGTTTCGAGTTCCAGCCGGACGACATCCTGCTTTTCGGCCGAGAAAGCGCCGGCGTGCCCGACCACGTCCATGAAATGGCCGATGCGCGCATCCTCATTCCCATGGTCGAGGGCCAGCGCTCGATCAATGTCGCCATGTCCGCGGCGATGATCGCCGGCGAAGCGCTCCGGCAAACGTGTTGGAACTAGTTCCATACGCCTCTTGTTGGATTCTGTTGCAAACAGCTCTGTGCACGCGCGTGCAAACGGCCTATATTCATTAGCCGGCAACTGAAAACCGTCGCTCATTTGCAATGATTCCAATGGCTTCTCGGCGAGGAGATTCCGAATGCAATCCACTATCGTCATCATCAACCTCCTCGGCGCCGTCGCCCTGCTGCTGTTCGGCCTCGCACAGGTGAAGGATGGCGTGACCCGGGCTTTCGGGGTACGGCTCAGGAGCGGGCTCGCCACCGGCACCCGCAGCGGCGCGCGTTCCTTCGTCTCGGGCCTTTTGGCGACCATCGCGCTACAAAGCTCCACGGCAACCGCACTGACCGTCGCCTCCTTCGCCGAGCGCAACCTGATCCGCCCGCGCATGGCGCAGATCGTCCTGCTCGGCGCCAATGTCGGGACGGCGATCACCGCCTGGCTGGTCGCGACCGGCATCGAATGGCTCTCGCCGCTGATCATCCTCATCGGTCTCATCCTCCTTCGCGGCCGTTCCAGCCCGCGTCAGGGCGCCGGAACCGCGCTGATCGGCGTCGGCCTCATGCTTTTGTCGCTGCACCTGCTCGGCCTTGCGACGGAGCCGATGCGCCAGTCGCCGGCGCTCGCCGCCTTCATCGGACTGCTCGACAATGCCTGGCCGGTGGCGCTCATTCTCTCCGCGACCCTGGCTTTCGTTTCCTCTTCCAGCCTGGCGATGATCGTGCTGATCCTGTCCCTCTCCTCGACGGGCATCCTTTCGACCGGCCTCATCATCGTGCTGGTCCTCGGCGCCAATCTCGGCGGCGCGATACCACCCGTCATCGCGACGCTTTCCGGACCGGCCGCTGCAAGACGCATAACGCTCGGCAACCTGATCGTCCGCGGCATCGGCTGCGCGATCGCCCTGCCGCTGGCCGGCTTTGGCGCGGACATCATGCAGACGCTGCCGCTTTCGCCCGGAAAGCTGCCGGTCGATGCGCATCTCGCGTTCAACATCCTGCTGGCGATGGCAGCCTGGCCTTTTTCAGGCCTGTTGTCGGACCTCGCGACACGGATCGTCCCCGCCGATCCGGAAATCGAAGACGGCCCGCGCTTTCTCGACCCGCAGGCCCTCGAAAGCCCTGTCATGGCACTCGCCAACGCAACCCGCGAGGTGCTTGGCGTCGGGGATGCGATCGAGCGCATGCTGATCCGCGCCGAAAACGCCTTCAAGCACAACGACCTTGAGCCGCTTTCCGAAATTGCCGCGCTGGAAAAACGCGTCGACCGCCTGCAGCAGGACGTGAAGATCTATCTCTCGAAGCTCGGCCGCGAGGGTCTCGACGACGAGAATGCGCGGCGCTCGATCGTCATCATCGACTATGCCATCAACCTCGAGCATATCGGCGACATCATCGAGAAGGGCATCTGCGAGCAGGTGCGCAAGAAGATCACGAACAGCCTGAAATTTTCCGACGACGGATACGACGAGCTGAAGGATCTCTTCAACCTGACGATCGACAACCTGCGCACCGCGCAGACCATTTTCGTGACGGGCGATTTCAACCTCGCCCGCCACCTCATGGAGATCAAGGTCGACGTACGCCGGCTGGAGAAACGCTCCGCCGAGCGCCACCTGGAGCGCCTGCGCGATGGCCGGATGGAAAGCCTCCAGACCAGTTCGCTGCATCTCGACATGCTGCGCGACCTGAAGCGCATCAATGCCCATATCGTCTCGGTCGCCCACCCGATCCTCGACGACAGCGGCGTACTCATCGAAAGCCGCCTTCGCTACGCCGAGCCAGGGGCCTGACGCCTCACAGCTCATGTGCCTCTCTCCGACCCGTGTCCGAAACCGTGGTGCAAACCGCACGGCCAGATGATGGTCGGCACGCAGACCGGAAGCGGGATCGCATCGGGCCGAACGTAGAGGCGACCGGCGCCGCCGAGGGTGTCTTCGCGCGGGGCAAGCATCATGCGATCTCCTCGAGAACCACGGTTTCCCGTCCCGCCTTGAGCGTCACCGCCCACCAGGAGAGCTGCTTTGCAAGGCGTTCGAGCTGGCGCAACGTCCGCCCGGGATCGCGCAGATTGCCGTTTTCGTCAAAACGCTCCACGGCATGGGTGAAGCTGACCGTCTCGCGGATGGTCGCCGCGCCAAGTTCGGCGAAAACCTGCCGCAGCTGCTCGATTGCGCGCAGGCCACCGGAAATGCCGCCATAGGAAACGAAAGCGATCGGCTTTCCCCACCATGGCCGGTAAAAGCTGTCGATCAGCTCTTTCAGCGCCGCCGTATAGCCATGATTGTATTCCGGCGTCACGATGAGAAACGCATCGGCACGGGCGAGATTGCGGGCAATGCGGTTCTCCGCCTCCGCCCTCACGATACGGGATTCCGCTATGAGATCCGCCGGGTCGACAATCAGGATGTCGGCAGCGAGCATGTTCGGCAGGTGGGTCAGAAGCCAATCGACGACTGTATCGCAGAAACGGCCTTCGCGCGCGCTGCCATAAATCAGCGCCAGAGTGAATTTTGCCTGCATCGGACAGGGCTCCCAAAGTTCTTGATCGAGTGGTTTTCGCATCGGGGAGCCTCTGCTATAAAACCTCAAGCAATATTGAGGTCAATAGCAGTGATGAAGAAAAATCCGGATGGGCGCATTCCCCTCGAACTGACCGTCGGCGAGGTCGCAAAACGCAGCGGCGTCGCGGTCTCGACGCTGCATTTCTATGAAACCAAGGGACTGATCAAAAGCTGGCGCAATCGCGGCAACCAGCGGCGTTATCCGCGTGCCGTGCTGCGACGCGTCGCGGTGATCAAGGTGGCGCAGAAGACGGGCATTCCACTGGCCGATATCGGCTCGGCGCTTTCCGTCCTGCCGCACGACCGGCCGTTGACCGCCAGGGACTGGCAGCGTCTTTCCGAAATCTGGAAGCAGCAGCTCGACGAGCGCATCGCGAGCCTCACGGCATTGCGCGACCAGCTGACCGGCTGCATCGGCTGCGGCTGCCTTTCGATGCAGGACTGTCCGCTGAGAAACCCCCATGACGTCCTTGGCGAAAAAGGCGCCGGCCCCCTCCTTCTGGAGGGAGACGAACCCGGAAAGACCGATTGAATGTATTCTCCGAAGATGATGAAAACGTCCGCGCCCGAATCCAGGCCCAAATCCGGCCGGCTCCCGTCAGGACGGAGGTTTCCGATCAATCCGCGCTCGGCAGCCGCCGCATGGTGAACTCGATCTTGTCACCGTCGAGCTGACGCCAGCTTTCCACCTCGGTCCAATAGGCGGCCTTCGGAAATGCGTCGAACCATTCGCGCGCCTTCTGCCGGGCCTCGTCCCTTGACAGGAGAAAGGTCTCCCGCACGAACATTCCGGAATGCTCGCCACCCTTTTCTTTCCGGTGGCGTTCGATCCTGCGCTTCAGCCCGTCGAGCGGCGGGGGTGTGAATTTTGCCATGAAAGCCTCTGATCCGCACCTATCCAAGGATCAAGATAATGTTTAGGGACATGCTTTGCGAGTCTCATTTTCCACCCGCGACCGACGACGGAATGGTTCGCACAAAAGTCATAGCTGCTAATGCCCGACCAGGGAGATGCGCGAATCGCCAGGGGGATGGCGAAAGGGGTCTAGGATATGGAACGACCGGTATTGCCCAAGGGGCTGCCCGAAGACATCGAAGAGAAGAAGGCGACGGCCAGGGCCTGGTTCGAAAGCCTGCGCGATACGATCTGCGCTTCCTTCGAAGCGCTGGAAGACGAGCTTGCCGGCCCCCTTTCGGACCTGGCCCCGGGCCGTTTCCAGAAGAAGGACTGGCTGCGCGAGAGCGGCGGCGGCGGCCGAATGTCCATGATGGAAGGCCGCGTCTTCGAGAAGGTCGGCGTCCATACCTCCACGGTCCATGGCGAATTCTCTCCGGACTTCCGCGGCCAGATACCCGGCGCCGAAGAGGACCCGAGCTTCTGGGCGTCTGGCATTTCGCTGATCGCCCATCCGGTCAATCCGAACGTCCCGACCGTGCACATGAACACGCGCATGGTGGTCACGTCCAGCCAGTGGTTCGGTGGAGGCGCCGACCTGACGCCGATGCTCGACCGGCGCCGCAACCAGACCGATCCGGACAGCACCCTTTTCCATCGTGTGATGGAGATCACCTGCGCCCGTCATGCGGCTATCGCCGACTACGGGCGCTACAAGACCTGGTGTGACGACTATTTCTTCCTGAAACACCGCAACGAGCCGCGCGGCATCGGCGGCATCTTCTTCGACTGGCTGCATTCCGACGAGGAAAAAGGTGGCTGGGACGCGGATTTCGCTTTCGTGCAGGATGTCGGCCGCGCCTTCAATCTCGTCTACCCGAAGATCGTGCGCGCCAACTTCAACCAGCCCTGGACGGAAGAGGATCGCGACGAGCAGCTTGTCCGCCGCGGCCGCTATGTGGAGTTCAACCTGCTCTACGACCGCGGCACGATTTTCGGATTGAAGACGGGCGGAAATGTCGAGTCCATCCTCTCTTCACTCCCTCCGGTTGTAAGATGGCCCTAGATCAAGCCTCACTCACGGGAAGATGAGTTGCAGAAAACGGCCTGAGAAATTAGATTTCGTCCTTAACAAATGCGATATCCGAATCGTTGGGCGGGTGTTAGCTTTCGTTCCGGTTGTACCGGAGGAGGATCGCTATGACCGCACCGAACAGCATGCCGATGCCGGATGTGTCCCCCGTGAGGGACATGTCCCGTTCCCTCAATACTCCTGAACTGATCGACCGGCTCGCCACGGAAATGCGCGTGAGAAGCGGCGGTGAACTCCCCCATTCCTTCTGTGTGGAGCAAGTGAAACGCCAGCTTGCGGGCAAAGCCGCCGAAACCTCGGCCGCCAACGATGAACCCGCCCGCCTGAAGACGCCGGAGCAAACCTCCGTCTTCAACGCCTGGGCCATGCCCGAATAGACCGCGGGAACGGTTGACGCCTTCTTGAGTTATCGGGACGGAGGCGGGAAGAAGCGGGGAAACCTGCCCGGCTCCGATCCAGAGACAAAAGGAGGAAACGTCATGCGACTGTTCGAATGCGGCACGTTTGTGCCCGGCTGCCAGTGGCATACCCGGGCAGACGAGGACGCTGAAGTGGTTCGCCGGGCGGTGGAGCACATGCGCAACGTCCACGGCGAAGAGATCATTCGTGAGAACATGGTCGAAAACATCAAGGCTCGCATCCGCAACGACGGTAATGCGGCGGCGGCCTGATCAAGAAAACAGCTTCAGAGTGAGTTCCGGATCATCTCATCGAGCCGGGCGGTGAGCGCCGCCCGGTCGGGCGTGAAATTGCGCTCCACCCAGAAGTCCTCCAATCCCTTCAATATCTCCCCCACCCGTTTCCCGGGGGGAATGCCGGCCGAGACGATGTCGGCGCCGGTCAAGGGAAAGACCGGTTTCCTATATCTTTCCGCCCGCTGCAGAAGCGTCGACAGGCGGGCCGATCTGCGCATCGCCGAGGCATCGTCCTCCGCCCCTCCCCGCGCCGTCGACAGGCCAAGCCTGAGCCGCGTGATCATACCTTCCGCTCCGTGGCGGTAGAGCAATCTGTCGAAGACGACATCGGTGATTTCGTCCGGCGGCATCGGCGTACCGGCCCAGGCCGCCAGCCGCGCCGCCTCCGCGTTCGACATCCTCAGCCGTTTTGCCAGTACCTCCAGGCGGTCCGCATCGGGCGGGACGATCGCCACGAGCCTCAGCATGGGATCGGGCGTCCAGCCAAGCGCCTGCTCGGTGGCGACAAGGCCGTGAATGCCGTCGATGCCCCACTTCTCCGTCTCGGGCAGGACCTCGGTGAGTACACCCACCTGCCGCATCCACAGAAGCGCCCGCGAGGGATCGGTCGCCGACAGCAGCTTCTTCATCTCGGACCAGATGCGTTCGGCCGAAAGCGTCGAAAGCCTGTCCTTGGCGCGGGCGCAGGCTCTCAAGCCGTCCGCGTCCGGCCGGCCGGACCCGTAATGGGCGAAAAAACGGAAGAAACGCAGGATGCGAAGGTAGTCCTCGGCAATCCTCTGCGCTGCATCGCCGATGAACCGCACCGTGCGCGTCTCGATATCCGGCAGGCCGTTTACGAGATCGATCACCTTGCCGTCGGCTGCCGCATAAAGGGCATTGATCGTCAGGTCCCGCCGCTCCGCATCCGCCTGCCAGTCCGTGCCGAAAGCGACCTTAGCGCGGCGGCCGTCGGTGTCGACGTCGCGGCGCAGCGTCGTCACCTCGAAGGGGTGGCCATCGGCGACCAGCGTCACCGTTCCATGCTCTATCCCGGTCGGTACCGTTTTGATGCCCGCATCCCTCGCCCGCTCCACGACCTGTTCGGGAAGAAGCGTCGTGGCGATATCGACGTCGGCGACCGGCAGCCCCATGAGCGCGTTGCGCACGGCGCCGCCCGCCACCCGGGCCTCGCCGCCTCCGGCATTGAGCATCTCCAGCACGCGCTTCAGCGCCGGCTCCCGGAACCACGCCTCGTCCGCAACGGAGGTAGCCAAGGTCATGCATACAGCCTTTCATACAACGTGCGCAGGATGCCGGCGGTAATGCCCCAGATGTTCCGGTCTTCGTATGGCATCAGATAGAAGTGCCGTTCGGTGCCGTCGAAATCTCGGCTGCCGCGCTGGTGGTTCGCCTCATTCATCAGAAAGGAGAGCGGCACTTCGAAAACCTCGTCCACCTCGGTCGGATTGAGCGTGAGGTGGAAGCCGCGCCTGACCACCGAAAGCACCGGCGTGATGCGGAAACCTGTGGCCGCATAATAGGTGGGCAATCGCGACAGAGGCTCGACGAAGGACCGGTCGAGGCCGATTTCCTCCTCCGCTTCGCGCAGCGCCGCCTGTTCAGGAGAAAAATCCTCCGGATCGATCGCCCCGCCCGGAAAGGCGATCTGGCCGGAATGCTTCCTGAGGTTCGAAGTCCGCTGGGTGAGGATCACCTTGGCTTCATCGCCGTCATCGACGACCGGCACCAGGACCGCCGCATCCTTGAGCTTCAGCCCCGCGGCGAAATCCACCAGCGTCGGATTGAGCAGGTGATCGCCGTGATTGCGCCAGGCATGGTCGACCGGGCCACCGTTCTGGTTCAGCGCCCGGCTGCGGAAGTCACTTGCCGAAAAAAGGGGAAATTCATTCATTGGGACAGGGCATCCAGTTCGGCCTCGGGCATGACGGGAAAGACGTCCGCTCCGGAACGGACGGAAAACATCGGTACGCCATCCATCATCATCGTCTCGCCGAGTTCGACAAGGTCGTACATGACGGCGCGCGAGACAAGCGCTTCCAGCCGGCCGCGCACGAGAAGATATGGCTTGAGCTCATGGTTCTGGCCGGCGATCTCGAAACGCAGCGGATGTTCCGCACCCGCCTCCACCACGTCACCGACATTTGTACGGAACGTGAGGACCTGATTTCCCTCACGTTGCGTGACCTGCATTTCTACGGCCAGGAACGGTGCATCGACGACCCGGATGCCGACTTTTTCCACAGGTGTTACGAGATAGATCCTGCCGTCCTCATCCTTGCGCAGAACGGTTGAAAACAGCCGGACGAGCGGCGCCCGCCCGATCGGCGTACCCATGTAGAACCATGTGCCATCGGCACGGATTTCCATGTCGATATCGCCACAAAAGGGCGGATTCCACCTGTCGACGGGCGGCGGGCCACGCTTTCCCGCGCCAGTCTGCTCGGAAGCACGCGAAATCAGGGCCGCGAGCCCCGCGGCATCGGATGCCGAATTAATCATCTGCGCCGCCATCTTTCAGTCCCGGTTCGACCGTAATCATTCACCCCAGCAATCGTTCCTCACGAGATAGTCATTCAATACGTGCTTGTCAGCCATATTTCGGGGAATAAGTTTGTTCGAATGGGTGTGTGCTGCGGCGCAGCGATTCGCCGCCGGGGCATGAGCCCGGTCTGTGCAAGCCTGCCGGTTCTGAACGATGGAGAACGACATGGGCATGATGAATTCCAGCGAAACCGTTCTCGACGAGAAGGCCATCATCGCCGCCGCCGAAGGCGCCCTCGCCGATATTGCCGCGATCCGCACCGAAATCGCCAAGGTGATCTTCGGCCAGGAAAAGGTCGTGGAGAACACGCTGCTCGCCCTGCTCTCCGGCGGCCATGCGCTCCTCGTCGGCGTGCCCGGCCTCGCCAAGACCAAGCTCGTGACCACGCTCGGGTCCGTTCTGGGCCTCGGCTCCAACCGCATCCAGTTCACGCCGGACCTGATGCCCTCGGACATCCTCGGATCGGAAGTCATGGATACCGACGAGACGGGCCGCCGCTCCTTCCGTTTCGTCAAGGGACCGGTCTTCGCCCAGCTCCTCATGGCCGACGAGATCAACCGCGCCTCGCCACGCACCCAGTCGGCGCTTCTCCAGTCCATGCAGGAATATCACATCACGGTCGCAGGCCAGCGCTACGACCTGCCTGCCCCCTTCCATGTGCTCGCGACCCAGAACCCGCTGGAGCAGGAAGGAACCTATCCTCTTCCCGAAGCCCAGCTCGACCGCTTCCTGCTGCAGGTCGACGTGCTTTACCCGGAGCTTGCCGCCGAACGGCAGATCCTGCTCGAGACGACCGGCCTTTCGGAAGCAAAGCCCCGTGGCATCATCGATGCGGCCCGCCTGCAGGAAATCCAGATCCTCATCCGCCAGATGCCGGTCAGCGACAAGGTGGTCGATGCGATCCTCTCGCTGGTGCGGTCCGCCCGCCCCGGCCATGGCAACGCGACGACGGACAAGAATGTCGCCTGGGGTCCCGGTCCCCGCGCCGGCCAGTCGCTGATGCTGACGGCCCGCGCCCGCGCCCTTTACGAAGGCCGCCTCGCCCCGTCGCTCGACGACGTCTACGCACTTGCCGAGCCGGTATTGGAACACCGCATGGCGCTGACTTTCGCGGCGCGCGCCGAAGGCATGTCGGTGCGCGACGTGATCGCCGGGCTGGTGAAGCAGGCCCGCGGATAAAGGGCGCCGGCTTAGAAAGGACAATGCGTGGCATCCATCGGCCAGATTGTAGAGCAGACACCGAGTAGCGAAGTCCTCTCCCGCGCGCAGGCGCGCGCCGCCCTGGTTCCGGATTGCATGGTGGAGGCAAAGCGGATCGCCAACACGGTGATCGCCGGGTGGCACGGACGCCGCAAGCGCGGCATCGGCGAGAATTTCTGGCAATTCCGCCCCTATGCGGAGGGAGAGAGCCTGTCGCGCATCGACTGGCGCCGCTCCGCCCGCGACGACCATACCTATGTCCGCGACCGCGAATGGGAGGCCGCCCACACCGTCTGGCTCTGGGCCGACATGTCGCCGTCGATGATGTACAAATCGACGCTGGCGCTTGTTTCCAAGGAAAGCCGCGCACTCGTGCTGATGCTGGCGCTTGCCGAAATCCTTGCGCGCTCCGGCGAGCGGATCGGATGTCCCGGCGTCATGGAGCCGGTCTCGTCCCGCAACGCCGCCGAGCGTCTCGCCGCCGCCATCATGCATGCGCCGCTGACCGCCGGCCTGCCGGAGACGAGCATGATCCGCGGCCATAGCGATATCGTGCTGATCGGCGATTTCCTCGATGACGCGAACAGGGTGATGGAGCGCATCGCGCCCCTCGGCCGCCGCGGACTGCGCGGCCATGTGGTCGAGATCGCCGATCCGGCCGAAGAAACCTTCCCCTATAGCGGCCGGACCGAATTCACCGATCCGGAAACCGGCGAAAAACTTGTTTCCGGCCGCGCGGAAACGATCCGTGAAGACTACCAGCGCGCATATCTCGCGCGCCGAGAGGCGCTCGGAGAAGGCCTGCGCCGGCTGGGCTGGAGTTTCGTCTTCCACCGGACCGACCATCTCGCATCCGAAGCACTGGTCGCCGTGCATGGCTATCTGTCCGGCATGCCGGCGCCTAAACCGGGCGGAAGCAGACCATGAGCGCACTTGCCTTCGCAAACCCCGCCATCCTCTTCGGCCTGATCGCACTGCCGATCATCTGGTGGCTGCTACGGCTCACCCCGCCGCGCCCGAAGACGGAGGTCTTTCCGCCGCTGAAGATCCTGGCAACGGTGCTGAAGCGCGAGGAGACGCCCTCAAAGAGCCCGTGGTGGCTGACGCTGCTGCGTATGCTGCTCGCTGCCGCGGTCATCCTGGCGATCGCCGACCCGGTCCTGAACCCTCGCGCCAATTCACTGAATGTGGGCGGACCGCTCGTCCTCCTCGTCGATAACGGCTGGGCGACCGCCACCGACTGGGAGCGTCGGGTGCAGACCGCCAGCCTTCTGATCGATGACGCCGAAAACGCCGATGTGCCCGTCTCCATCACCTTCACCGCCGACCCGAGCCACGAACCCGTCCCCGGCACGGCCGCGGCCGCGCGCGACAAACTTGCGGCGGCAAGCCCCAGGCCGCTGGTGCCGAATCGCGCCCGTGCAGCCGAAGCCATCAGCGAAGCCATGAACGGCAGCCGCCCCGGTACGCTCGTATTCCTTTCCGACGGCATCGCCGCCCCCGACGACGACGAGGCCCTGTCGGCGCTGACGGCGCTTTCGCCCGCCGAAATGCGCGTGATCGAAGGGGACGGCCGAAGCGCCGTCGCGATCACGGATGCGGTCAACAATGCCGGGGCGATGTCGGTCACGGCGACACGCCTTTCGATCGAAGCGCCGCAACAATTGAGCGTCAATGCGCTCGACCCTCAGGGCCGCGCGCTGGCGTCCGGCACGCTGGAATTCGCCGCCGGCGCGGCGACGGCCACCGCCGAGATCACCTCTCCCTTCGAACTGCGCAACGATTTCGCCCGACTCGGCGTCGACGGCCTTGCCACGGCAGGCGCGGCGCACCTGCTGGACGACGGCTTCAAGCGCCGGCGCATAGCCCTGCTCGCGGGCGAGAGCGGCAGCGACTTCCAGCCGCTTCTCCAGCCGCTCTACTATATCAGCCGCGCCTTGCAGCCCTATGCGGACGTCATCCAGCCGAATACGGCAGATCTCGCGGTCTCCATTCCGCAGATTCTCGAAGGCAACCCCTCGGCCATCATCATGGCCGATATCGGCCGCCTGCCGGCTGAAACCTACGCGCCGCTGCAGCAGTGGATTTCCCGCGGCGGCACGCTGATCCGCTTCGCCGGACCCCGCCTTGCCGCCGCGCCTGCAGACGATCCTCTGGTTCCGGTGGTCCTCCGCCAGGGCGAACGCGCCCTCGGCGGCGCCATGTCCTGGTCGGAACCGCAGCCGCTTGCCGATTTCCCGGGCTTCGGCCCCTTCGCCGGCATGCCGCGCGCCGCCGATATCACCGTCACCCGTCAGGTTCTCGCCGAACCGACGCCGGATCTCGCCGAACGCACCTGGGCGAGCCTTGCCGACGGAACGCCGCTCGTCACGGAAAAGGAAGTCGAGGCAGGCCGTATCGTGCTCTTCCACACCAGCGCCGAAGCCACCTGGTCGAACCTGCCCCTTTCCGGCAACTTCGTCGAGATGCTGCGTCGGCTGGTACAGCTCGCCCGCGCCGGCGGTGCGGCCTCTTCCGGGACAGGCGCCGATGGCGCGACTGCGACATTGCCGCCATACCGGCTGCTGACGGCCGACGGCATCCTGACCACCGAAACAGGCACCGCGCGGCCGATCGCGATCGCCGCGAACCAGACCCCGGTCGCGAGCTTCGACCATCCGCCCGGCCTCTACGGCACCGAAGACGGGTTTACAGCTGTCAACCTGCTGCCACCGAAGACGGTGATCGCCCCCTTCGACGTGGCGGCGGCCGGCCGGCCGGTCGCCCGGGAAGGCCTGGCCGGCGGGGAAGCCCGTTCGCTCCGCCCCGCCCTGTTTGCCGCCGCCTTCGCCCTGCTGTTGCTCGACAGCCTCGTCGTGCTGTTCATGAACGGCGCATTCTCGCGCGTCCCTCGCGGTCCGCGTCCGGGCCGGAGTGCTGCGGCCGCAAGCCTTGTCGCGGCCCTCGCCTTCGGCCTCCTTGCCCTCCTGCCGGGACAATCCCGGGCTCAGGAAATGCCACCCGGAGCGGGCTCCAAACCTGGCGACGAACAGATTCTGGAACGGCTCGACACCACCCATCTCGCCTATGTCGTCACCGGCGAGACGGATGTGGATCGTCTGTCGGAACAGGGGCTCGAAGGTCTCAGCCAGTTCCTCACCTATCGCACGACGCTGGAACCGGGCGCACCCGTGGGCCTCGATATCAGCAAGGACGAACTCTCCTTCTACCCGATTATATACTGGCCGGTCTCCGCCAACGCGCCCATGCCGTCGCAGGCCGCGATCTCCCGCATCGACGCCTATATGCGCAACGGCGGCACGGTTCTCTTCGATACGCGCGACCAGTATTCGTCGCTCGATGGCGGCGGCACCACGCCCAACAGCGAGCGGCTGCAGGCAATCCTCGCCAATATCGACATCCCGCCGCTGGAACCGACGCCGACGGATCATGTTCTGACCCGCTCCTTCTATCTGCTGACCAATTTCCCCGGCCGCTATACCGGCAGCCCGCTCTGGGTCGAGGCCCGCCAGGATGCCAGGAATTCAGGCGCGCAGCTTTCGTCCTCGGGCGACGGGGTGACGCCGCTCCTGATCACCGGCAACGACCTTGCCGGCGCCTGGGCGATCGATCCGCAGGGGGCTCCGGTGCTGCCCACGGTGCCGCCGGACGAGATGCAGCGTGAATATGCCTACCGCGCCGGCGTCAACATCATGATGTACATGCTGACCGGCAACTACAAGGCCGATCAGGTGCATGTGCCCGCACTTCTCGAACGCCTTGGCCAATAGGGAGGGAACCGGATGACGATCGAATTCGCGCCCTTCTTCTCCTGGCCTATCCTTGCCGGCCTCGGCCTGCTGGCTGTCGTGCTCGCCGCCCTCGCCTTCCGGCGAAGCGTACGCGGTGCGGCGTTGCGCGCGCTCGCGCTTGCGGCTCTTCTTCTGGCGCTTGCCAACCCGACCCTGACGCAGGAGGACCGGGAACAGCTTTCGACCGTCGTGCCGATCATCGTCGACCGCTCGCAGAGCCAGGAGACTGCGCAACGCAAGGAGCAGACGGACGAGGCGCTCGCAAGCCTGCAGGATCGTTTCTCCCGTTATCCCCGCATCGAGACGCGCATCGTCGAAGTTGCGGACGACGGCGAGTCGGACACGCCGTCCACGAAGCTTTTCACCGCTCTGCAATCGGCGATCTCCGACGTGCCGCCGGCGCGCATCGGTGGGGCCGTGTTCCTGACGGACGGCCAGATCCACGACCTGCCGGGCATCAATCAGGATCTCGGCTTCAACGCTCCCCTCCATGGCCTGATCACCGGCCGGCCCGACGAATTCGACCGTCGCGTGGAAGTGGTCCGCGCACCGCGCTTCGGCATTGTCGGCGAGGAACAGGAACTGACGCTGCGCGTCTTCGACGACGGGCGACAGAGCGGAGGCAACGCGCAGGTGACCGTGCGCATGAACGGCCAGCAGATCGCCACGCTACAGGCAAGGCCGGGTGTCGAAACCCCCTTCTCCTTCAACGTTCAGCGCGGCGGCAACAACGTCATGGAATTTTCCGTCGCGGAACTGCCCGGTGAAGTGACGACCGCCAACAACCGCGCCGTCCATGTGATCGATGGCATCCGCCAAAACCTGCGCGTCCTGCTCGTCTCCGGCGAACCGCATGCGGGCGAACGTGCCTGGCGCAACCTGTTGAAATCCGATGCGTCGGTCGACCTCGTCCACTTCACCATCCTGCGCCCGCCGGAAAAGCAGGACGGCACGCCGATCAACGAACTTTCCCTCATCGCCTTCCCGACCCGCGAACTGTTCGTCGAGAAGATCAAGGACTTCGACCTGATCATCTTCGACCGCTACAAGCATCGCGGCGTCCTGCCGATCCTCTATTACGACTATATCGCCCAGTACGTTAACAATGGCGGCGCCCTGCTGATCGCGGCTGGCCCCGAGCATGCCGGTGAGGATTCGATCGCCTCGACGCCGCTCGAACAGGTTCTGCCCGCCGCTCCGACCGGCGAGGTCCACAATGCCGCTTTCTATCCGCATCTTTCGGAAGCCGGCCAGAAACACCCCGTCACCCGGGGTCTCGATGGGTCGAACCAGAACCCGCCGGCGTGGGGCCGCTGGTTCCGCACCATCGATGTCGACAGGCCTCAGGGCCAGACGGTGATGGAAGGCGACGGCAACCGCCCGCTCCTCGTGCTGAACCGTCAGGGCCAGGGACGCGTCGCGATGTTGCTGTCGGATCAGGGCTGGCTCTGGGCGCGTGGTTTCGAAGGCGGCGGCCCGCACGTCTCTCTCTATCGCCGTATCGCGCACTGGCTGATGAAGGAGCCGGAGCTTGAGGAAGAGGCGCTGACCGCGCGCGCCGTCGGCCGCACGCTGGAGGCGACCCGCCAGACGATCGGCAACGATCCCGGCCCCGCGACGATCCGATATCCCTCCGGGCGCACCGAAACCGTGCCGATGACGGCAGCCGGCCCCGGCCAGTACAGGCTGGAGCGCCGCATGGAGGAAACCGGGCTGTTCGAGGTTTCGAACGGACAGTTCTCGACCCTCGTCCATGTCGGCACCGTCGACGCGCCGGAATTCAAGGCGATGATCTCCACCGAGAACACGCTGAAACCCTATGCCGACAAGACCCACGGTCTGGTCACCCGCGTCGCCTCCGGGGACGGTATCTCGCTGCCGGATATTCTCCCCGTGCGCGGCGAGGTGCGTGTCAACGATCCGGATCGGCTGGTCATCCGCCTGACCGACGAAACGGTGCTGCGCGGCATCAATACGCTGCCGCTGTTTGCCGGTTTTGCGGGCCTCTCCGCCCTGCTCTTCGCGGTTGCGGCCATGTGGTGGCGCGAGGGACGATAGGAATAGATGTCTGCACAATTCGAAGTGACCGCCTCTCCTCTTCCGGAGGATCTGGCAACGATCGGCGACGGGCTCTCCGCCTTCAACGATGCCGATGTCGGCCCTTCCGGCCGCAAGCCGCTTGCCGTGCTGATCAGGGATGCGGAAGGCAAGGTGATCGGCGGCCTCCACGGCTACACGGCCTGGGGCTGGCTTTTCACCCAATGGCTCTTCATCCCGGAAGCGTTGCGCGGAGGCGGCATGGCCAGCAAGCTGCTGACGGAGGCCGAAGGGGAAGCCCGCTCGCGCGGATGCCATGGGGCTTGGATCGACACGTTCAGCCCGGTCGCCCGCAAGGCCTATATGCGACAGGGTTATGAGATTTTCGGCGAACTGCCGGATTTCCCGGCCGGCCGGACCCGCACCTTTCTCAAGAAGACACTTTGAGCTATCCATTCGCTCGTCACGCCCTTATGCCCAACGGTGAGTCGCATGGATATCGAACTGAAGCTCACCCAAGGCGTCGCTCCCGGGGAAGAGGAGATCATCCTCAACCGGATCAAGGCCTACAACGTCGCAACCTTCGGGCAGACGGATCGACGTGAGATCGCGGTCCCTCTCTACGACGACGACGGCAGGCTCATTGGCGGACTGGTCGGCTATACCGGGCGCGGCTGGCTTTATACGTCCCTGCTTTACGTGCCCGAGGAGTTGCGCGGACGCGGGCTCGCCGCTCGCATGCTGGAGATGGCGGAAGCCGAAGCCCGTGCCCGCGGCTGCATCGGCGCCTATATCGACACGATGAACCCGCAGGCACTCAGGCTCTACCGGAAACAGGGCTATACCGAAATCGGCAGCCTGAAAGATCTTGCCGGCGGCCATTCGGTGACATGGCTGGAAAAGCGGTTCTCGTCCTGACCGCGGGATATCTCAGGCCAGGGAGGCCTGCCGGGTTTCCGCGTTGATCAGCACGGCCGCCAGCGCGGCAACGACCAGCAGGCCAGCAAAGATACCGATCGTAAGCCCAACCCCTTGCGCGACGACGTAACCGACCACGGACGGAGCGAGCAACCCGCCGAGACGCGCCATGGCGCCGGCCAATCCCATGCCCGTGGCACGCGACGTGGTCGGATAAAGTTCCGGCGTGTAGGCGTAGAGGGCGCCCCAGGTGCCGAGCAATGCAAAGCTCATGATCAACAGCGCTATCGCGATCAGAAGGGCGAAGGGCGCGATGACGAAGAGCAGGCAACCAAGCGCGGACAGCAGGCAGAAACCGATCAGCGTCGGCTTGCGGCCCCATTTTTCAACCCCATAGGCGGCGAGCGCATAACCCGGGATCTGCGCCAGCGCCACCAGCACGAGGAAGCCATAGCCCCGCACGAAGCCGAAACCGTCGCCGGCGAGCTTTGCCGGCATCCAGGTGAAGACACCGTAATAGGACACGGAAACGAGAAACCAGATCGCCAGGATCATGATGCTGCGCTGGCGCAGTTCCGCCGAGAAAATACCGGTCGCCTTTATCGGCGCCGGAGACACGAGGCTGGTGCCGGGACCAAGCTGCGGCCGGCCGTTGACGGCGAGAATCCGGTCGACGATCGCCTTGGCTTCGTCGCCGCGACCGGACCGAATCAGGTAGAGCGGCGATTCCGGTACGAGGAAACGAAGCCCGATACCGGCAATCGCGGGGATCGCAGTCACCGCGAAAATGTATCGCCAGGCATCGGCCACGCCTGCGAGACTGGCCGCCCAGGCGGCGAGCGCGACAATCAGCGTCCCCACCGCCCAGAAGCCTTCGAGCAGGACCAGCCATCGACCGCGGTTCCTGGCCGGCAGGAATTCCGCCATCATCGCATAATCGACCGGAAGGGTGCCGCCTACGGCCGCGCCCGTGAGAAAACGCAGCACGAGCAGGATCGTGAAACTGGGCGCAAAGATCGAGAGCGTGCCGAACAAGGCGTCGCAGGCGACGGTCACGATCAGCACACGGCGGCGGCCGATCAGGTCGGCCAGCCTGCCGAACCCCATGGCGCCGAGCAGCATGCCGAGGAAGAAAGCCGTGCCCGTCTGCAGCGCCTGCGGCACGGTGAGCCCGAAGGTCGCCGCGATCGAGGCGGCGGTAAAGCCGACCGCCAGAACCTGCATCGCGTCCGCCGCCCAGACGAGGCCGAAAATACCCATCAGACGCCGCTGGTACGTTCCCGCCCCTGCGCGGTCCAGCGCCTCGTCCATCGTAATTGCCGTCATGCACCCATCCCCCGGCTACAAGCCTGCCTCCCGAAGCGCCGAACGGCGCCGGGACGCTCTGCGAAAGACACGAATCCCGCCGGCATTCCCTGCCGGCCACGCAAAGAGGCTTAGCGGAATTGCCCTATGGGCGCCAGCCGATCGTTCCCTTGAGGCGGGGATGCACATTTTCCGCAATGGGCGCGACGAGAACGCGGCCGGGATCGACAGGTCCCGGAAATTCCAGCGCGTTATAGGCGACCTTCTCGAAACCGAGCGGGCAATAATATGGCGGGTCGCCGACCAGGATCACCGCTTCCGACCCCTTGCGCCTTGCCGCTTCGATGGCGATCCGGACCAGTTCCCGTCCGATGCCCATATTCTTGTGCGACGGCCGGACGGCAAGCGGTCCCAGGAGATGCCCCTTCACGTCCCCCGCCAGAACCGGCGTCATCCGCACGGAAGCGATCGTCTCGCCGTCATCGGCGCAGATGAAGGAAAGCGACCGGTCATGTGGCCCCTGCTCGCGGATACGCGCCGCGGCGCGGGTATGCCGGCCGGGGCCGAAAGCTTCCGCATTGATGAGTTCGATGACGTCGTCATGAGACGCGTCCTCGGTGAGGTAGACGAGTTCGTGCTTATAGAGAAGTTGCTGGGACATGGATGAACCGAAGCCGTAGGATCAAGAGCGGACAGGACAAGGGATCTCGGTGACGCCTTTCGATCAGCGTCCTGGTGTGAAGATCAGCGTCGTCGCAGTGCCCGTGCTTCGGTCATGACAGGAAATAGCCCTTAAATTGCGGAAAGCGACCTAGCAGGAAAATTTGTCCACGTCCAATGCAAAAACGCAGTGTTCATGAAATCCCGCCTCGCAATCTCCCTTCGCTGCCGTATCTATTGCGCGAGAGAAACCGCAAGGAGACCACCATGGGCACGCTCGTCGACGGAAAATGGCAGGACGCCTGGTATGATACGAAGGCTACCAAGGGTCATTTCAAGCGTGCCGCATCGCATTTCCGCAACTGGGTAACCGCCGATGGCTCCGCAGGCCCCTCCGGAGCCGGCGGCTTCGGGGCAGAGGCCGGTCGCTATCATCTTTACGTCTCGTACGCCTGTCCCTGGGCGCACCGCACGCTGATCTTCCGCAAGCTGAAGAAACTGGAAGACCTGATCTCCGTCTCGGTCGTCGATTATTTGATGCTCGAAAACGGTTGGGAGTTCAGGAAACGCGACGGCGCGACCGGCGACGATCTCTTCGGCTTCGATTATCTCTATCAGGCCTATGTCAAAGCCGATCCCGGCTATACGGGCCGCGTCACCGTACCGGTCCTGTGGGACAAACGGCAGAATACGATCGTTTCGAACGAGAGTTCCGAAATCATCCGCATGTTCAACAGCGCGTTCGACGGCCTGACGGGTTCCACGGCGGATTATTATCCGTCGGACTTGCGCGACGAGATCGATGCGTTGAATGCCATCGTCTACGATACGGTCAACAACGGCGTCTACAAGGCAGGTTTCGCAACGACGCAGGACGCCTATGAACAAGCGGTCGCCCGCCTGTTCGAAATACTCGACATGCTGGAAAAGCGGCTTTCCGGCGGCCGTTATCTCTTCGGCGATCGCCTGACCGAGGCCGACTGGCGGCTCTTCACGACGCTGTTGCGCTTCGACCCGGTTTATGTCGGCCACTTCAAGTGCAACATACGCCGCATCGCCGATTATCCTAACCTCTCAGGTTACCTGCGCGACCTCTACCAGCATACGGGCGTGGCAGAGACCTGCAACCTGTTCCATATCAAGAACCACTATTACCAAAGCCACCGGACCATCAACCCGACGGGCATCGTGCCCGCCGGTCCGGCGATCGATCTTGATGCACCGCACGGAAGGGACACGCTGGGAAAGGCGGCATGAAAGGCAGCGCCCGGCTTTCACCAATAATCCGATTTCGCCGCTTCCCCGGCCAGTTCCCTCAGCCGCCTCCGCGTCGCGCTGGTCGTATCCTTCGGCAAGGCATCCAATGCGAAGAACCCGCTTTCGGCAATCTCCATGTCGGGCAGGCGCGGCGCCGTCTGCTCCACGTTCACCCGATAGAACAGCACATGGTCCCGCTTGCTGACATTGCGGTTGTAATAGACATGGAAGAGTTCCGCTTCATCGCGGATTTCGAGATTACCCTCTTCGCGCAGTTCCTTGCGGAGCGCGACAAGGGCCGTTTCGTGCCGTTCCAGGCCGCCGCCCGGCATGTACCACCCCGGCACATAGGTATGCCGGACGAGGAAAACGCGGCCTTGCGCATCGAAACAGGCGGCCCGCACGCCCATCGTCATGCCGCGCCTCAGGATGAAGAACCGGTGCAGCAGCCAGACCATTGCCCGGGTTCGAAATCCGCGAACCTCCGGAACACCATCTTCAGTCATTCATAACTCCGGGAGCGGTCAGAGAAATCGATAACGATTTCCTCGCCGATGCGTTATGTGTGCGCCATGTTCAAGTTCGCGCATATTTCCGATATCCATCTGGGGCCGCTTCCGAAACTCACGCTCCGTGAACTCTTCTCGAAGCGCATCACGGGATTTGTGAACTGGCATCGCAACCGGCGCAAGCACCTTTTCGTCAACACGCTCGACCTGCTTCTGAGCGACCTGAAGACGCGCGAACCGGATCACCTCGTCGTGACGGGCGATCTTGTCAATCTTGCGACCGGGATCGAAATCAGGCTGGCGGGCGAGTGGCTGGAGACGATCGGCGATCCGGCCGAAACCACGGTCGTACCGGGCAATCACGACGCCTATGTGCCGGGAGCGCACAATAGATCGGTGAAGGCCTGGTATCCCTTCATCCGAAGCGACGATGCCCCGAAGACGTGGCCGGAAGACGACCATGTCTTTCCAACCTTCCGCCGACGCGGGCCTGTGGCGATCATCGGCTGCTCCACTTCCAACGCCACGCCGCCCTTTTCCGCCTCGGGCTACTACAGCCCCCGCCAGGCGCGGGAGACGGTCAACCTCCTGAAAAAAGCCGGCGAGGCCGGGCTGTTCCGCGTGGTGCTGATCCACCATCCACCGATCCACGGCGCCACCTCCTCGCACAAGCGGATGATCGGCATCCGACGGTTCGCCGCCGCGATCTCCACAGGCGGAGCTGAGCTGGTGCTGCACGGCCATACCCATTTGAACACGCTCTACTGGCTGAAGAGCCACCACGGGCAGGTGCCGGTCGTCGGCATCGCCTCCGCCTCGCAAGGCCCCGGCGGGCACAAGCCGCGCGCCGCCTACAACCTTTTCACCCTTTCGGGCGAACCGGGGGCGTGGAACCTCCTGTGCGAGCGCTACAGCCTGACCGAGAAGGGCGACGGCATCGCGCTCGACAACAGCCGGCTTCTCTATGGCGAGGCCCCGGCCAGCGTATCGATTCCGGAAGCAGCCAGAATGTTGTAGACTAAGCGGCGTAATTGTTGCGGAATCGCCACAATCCCGTCATAGCTGATAAATGACTGCGATCGTTGTAGAACATCACAAGTAGAGCCGTTCTCTGTCCATGAACCAACCGAGCCCATCGACCGATATCCGGCGCGATCTTGTCGCCCTTCTGCCGCGCCTGCGCCGTTTCGCGCTGACGCTGGCCGGAAGCGCGGCCGCGACCGACGATCTGGTGAGCGAAGCGGCCGGCCGGGCGATCCAGAAAAGCCACCACTGGAAAGGCGAAGACAGACTGGAAAACTGGCTTTTCAGCCTGATGCGCAGCATCTGGGCGGACGAGGAAAAGAAGCGCAGGCGGATGGAACCGGATGCAGTCGGCGGCAACGCCTCCGCCGAAAGCCGCAAATCATCGAATGCCATTCTTTCCATGCCGGACGGACTAGCCAGCACCTTGCTGCTCGCAGACGTGGAAGGCTTCACTTATGCGGAGGCCGCCGCGATCCTTGGTATCCGGACCGACCAGTTTGCCGAACGTCTCTGCGCCGCCCGTCTCACGCTCGCTTCGAGCGGGATTGCGACGAGCGAGCGGAGAGCCTGACGATGAGCAGCTTCCAGCCTTCGCCGCTCGAAATGCGGCTCTCCGCCTATGTCGACAATCAGGCAAGCGATCGTGACGCCCAGGAGGTCGAGGAACTGCTGGTCAACGATCCGCAGGCCCGGGCGCTGCACGATGCATTGAAGCGCGGCACCGACGCCGGGCGGCTCGCCTTCGAGGACATGCTGAAGGAGCCGGTGCCGCTCGATCTGGTGCGCTCGATCAAGAACGCGCCCTTGCCGCGCCGGGCGGTGCGCCTGCCGCAAGCGCCGCGTCCGTCGATCGCCTTCAAGCCTTCCGGCCCGCAGACCTTTGCCGCCTGTCTCATGCTTTTCCTGCTGGGAAGCGGGCTTGGCTACATGGTGGGAGCACGCCCTGTCGTACCGGACCCCGCTCCGGCCACGGCCCCCGTTGCGGACGGCCGCGACTGGCTGGACGACATCATCGCCAACTACCGGCTTTACGCGCGCCAGACCAACCATCTCGCCGAAATCCCCGCCCAAAGGCCGGCCGATATCCTGGAATGGCTGACGATCAATACCGGGGTCAGCTTCCGCATCCCCGATCTCGGCGACAGCGGCCTGACATTCCAGGGCGCCCGCCTCTTCGCCGCCAGCGGCACGCCGGTCGGCCAGCTCTTCTACCGCCGAACCGACGGGGACGGAGACGTGATCGCCATCACCTTCACGAAGGCGCGGCCGGAGGGCAACCGCTCCGTGGAGGAAATCCGCAACGACACGGGGCTCGTCACCTGGGTCACGCCGCTCGCGACCTATCTGATCGTCGGGCCTTCCTCCGCCGCCGATCTCGACGACATAGCGGCAAAGGCTGCGGGATTGATCTAAGCCCCGGATATCGTCGGCAAGAAACAGGTGGAATGGGCCAGGGCAATCACCGACATTGCGCGGGGAGCAGGGAGGCCCGCGCCAATGCAACTGCTGTATATGCTTCACCTGATCGCCTCGGAGCGAGGTGACGGACTCAGGTTGGAATTCCTGCGAAGGCAACAGGATGGTGAAGGCTATTGCGACGATGAAACCTCGTCGCAACGCACGCCTGTTCCAGAGGTTCGGCCGAACGAGTCCGGCTTGTCGCAAGAACCGCTCCGCCGAGCGTCCCTGCCGACGCCCAATGTCAAGTGAGGCCAGGAAGCGGCAGAGGCGGCGGGAGTTGCTTCAGGTCGTCTCAGCGATGCTGCTGCGGATGAAACGGATAACGTCAGCAGGACGCTCATCAACGAGCATGTGCCCGGCATCCCCGACCCTGTGGACGACGACATTGGGCGGCAGGCCTTCGGCCTGCGTAACCGGAAGAACGGTATCCCGTTCGCCCCAAACCACGCGCACCGGCATCGCCAACCCGGCAAGATCGGCGACCGGCAGCGTGCCCTGTCTCCCGCCTTCAGCGTCGATGAGTATGATGTCGAGGATATTCCTCAATGCCTCCCGGGCTCCGGCAAGACCCCGCCGCTCCAGCGTGTTTTCGATCTCCTCGTCACTCACGAGATGACCGGAACCATTCATCATCCGAAGCGCCTCGCGCATCTCCTCGGCGTCCTCGGCGAGAGCATAGCGCTTCAAGGCCAAGCCGTTGATGACCGGGCCAAAACCGCCCGGTGCAAACAGGGTCAGGCTCTTCGCGCGCTCCTGCGCCCGCAATGCGATCAGCGTTGCCACCGCGCCGCCCATGGAATGGCCGGCGAGATGAAATCGTTCTATGCCCCGCGCCCGGAGATCGGCGGCGATGTCCCTGGCCATCGTGCCGGCACCTCCGGCTGCCCTCGAGAAAAGCGATCTGCCGTGACCCGGCAGATCGTAGGCAACAACCGGCAATTCGGCCGCCAATACCGTCGCCACCTTCAGCCAGGCCGCAGCGCTTCCGCCAAACCCGTGCAGCAGCACGAGCGGCACTGCCAGTTGCGGATCGCCATAAAGCTCGGCATGAAGGCCCATGGGTTCAGCCCTTTGCCGCCCGCTCCTCCAGCACCCTGTTCGCCGCGGAAACGATCGCTTCCAGCGATGCGGCGACGATGTTCGTGTTGATGCCGGCGCCAAAGAGCTTTCCGCCCGGATACTCGACCTCGACATAGGCAATCGCCGAAGCGTTGGAGCCGTGTTGCAGGGAATGCTCGGAATAATCCGCCACCGACAGGTCGATGCCGAGATAGATCGACAGCGCGTTGATGAACCCGTCGATCGGGCCGGTTCCCCTGCCCTCGATGCGCTTCGTCTCGCCGGCATCGGTTATCTCGGCCGCGACGATCCGGATGCCCTTATGGTCCGCGCCGGCCGGATAGGTGTGGTGGTCGACGAATTTCAGCCGCGCGTCCGGCTGTTCGACATAACGTTCGATGAAGCGGTTGTAGATGCGCCTTGAAGGAAGCTCCTTGCCCTCTTCGTCGGTGATGCGCTGGATGTCCTCGCGGAATTCCACCTGCAGGTTGCGCGGCAGGTTCAGGCCGTAGTCCTCCTGAAGGATGTAGGCGATGCCGCCCTTGCCCGACTGCGAGTTGATGCGGATGATCGCCTCGTAGGAGCGGCCGACGTCACGCGGGTCGATCGGCAGATAAGGCACTTCCCAGACGGGGTGGTTGGCGACCTTGATCGCCTTCATGCCCTTGTTGATCGCGTCCTGGTGCGAGCCGGAAAAGGCCGTGTAGACCAGTTCGCCGACATAAGGATGGCGTTCCGGGATCTTCATCTCGTTGGAATATTCGTAGACCGACTTGATCCGCTCGATATCCGAGCAATCCAGCTCCGGATCGACACCCTGCGTGTACATGTTGAGCGCCAGCGTGACGATATCGACATTGCCGGTGCGCTCGCCGTTGCCGAACAGCGTGCCTTCGACACGGTCCGCACCCGCCATCAGGCCGAGTTCGGTCGCGGCTATGCCGGTGCCGCGATCATTGTGCGGATGCAGCGAGATGATGATGTTTTCGCGGTTGTCGATCTGGCGGCACATCCATTCGATCTGGTCCGCATAGATGTTCGGCGTCGCCATCTCCACGGTGGACGGCAGGTTGATGATCAGCTTGTTGTCTGCGGTCGGCTTCACCACTTCGATGACGGCGTTGCAGATCTCCAGCGCCACTTCCAGCTCCGTGCCGGTGAAACTTTCCGGAGAATACTGGAACCGATAGCCGCCACCGGCCTTTTCGGCCATGTCGGTGATCATCTTCGCCGCATCGACCGCGATCTGCTTGATACCCGGCACGTCCTTCGCGAAGACGACCCGGCGCTGCAACTCGCTGGTCGAATTGTAGAAATGGATGATCGGCTTATGCGCACCTTCCAGTGCTTCGAAGGTACGCGTGATCAGCTCCGGCCGGCACTGGACGAGCACCTGCATCGAGACGTCTTCCGGCACGTTGCCTTCCTCGATGCACCAGCGGGCGAAATCGAAATCCGTCTGGGAGGCAGAGGGAAAGCCGATTTCGATTTCCTTGAAACCCATGTCGAGCAGCAGCTTGAACATGCGGGCCTTGCGGTCATGTCCCATCGGATTGACCAACGACTGATTGCCGTCACGCAGGTCGACGGAGCACCAGATCGGCGCCTTGGTGATGACCTTGGAGGGCCAGGTGCGGTCGGGAATATTGATCGCCGGGTACGAACGGTACTTCATCGACGCCTGAGGCATGCCGGCCCTGGCTGGGGTCGCATTCTCGGCAGAATTGGTTTTGGTATCCATGGTCTCAGAGTCTCTTCTCGCTTCGTGCGTCGCTTCGCCACCCTGCAGGGCAAGCCGTCATCGACGCGGACCTTTAGCGGCCTGATTGGGATTGGTCTTGAACGTTTGTGAGAGGAGCTCTTACGCCGGCAGGCTTTATCGGCCGCCGGGCGCTCCTCAACGGACCCGGCAACCGCGCGTAAGGTCGAGGCTAAGAAGCGAGGAAAGCGCAAGAACCGGCGCACCGGCCGCGATGCGGCAGGTCTGCGAACGGTCGGACATGATTGCGCCTGTCATGGTCATGTCAGGATGTATAACCGCGGCGGATTGTCGAGGCAAGTCCCCACCTATTTTTTCAAAGCACGCAGAAAGTGTCGCAGCGCCATCATCATACCGCCGGCGATCAGCCCCCAGAAAGCACCGGAAATGCCGGCAAACGAGGTCCCCGAAGCGGTGACCAGGAAGGTGATCGCCGCCGCTTCCCGCGTCTCCGGCTCCCGATAGGCTGCAAAGGCCGCGCTGGAGAAAGCGCTGACGAGCCCAAGGCCCGCGACCGCCTGCAGGAGAATCGGCGGCGCCAGCGATACGAAGGCGATGATGCCGCCCGCGACCAGACCAAGCACGATATAACCGAAACCGCCGACCATGGCCGCCCAGTAGCGCTTCTTCGGATCGGGGTTGGCATCCTCGCTGGCGCACATGGCCGCCGTGATTGCCGCCATGTTGACCGGCACGCCGCCCACGAGGCCTCCGAGTATCGAGAAAATGCCCGTTCCCGCAAAGAGCACGCCCGGCGGCGGCTCGTAGTGGTGCACCTTGAGGATCGCAATGCCGGGAATGTTCTGGGAGGCCATGGTGACGATGAAGAGCGGGATCGCGACCGAGACGATCCCATGCCAGGTAAAGACCGGTTGGACGAAGGCGAGGTCCGGATGGATCGCCGCCCCGATCTGGGCGAAGATATCCGGCGGCAGGTCGACCCCGAAGATCAGCACCAGGATCAGGGCCGCAAGCGAGGCCGGCACCGCCCATAGCCGCCAGCGCGAGACGACCACCATCCAGGTCAGCACGATGGGCAGGCCGAGCGCGGCATCGAAGGCCACCGCCTTCACGGGCGCAAGACAGAGGCTCAGGAGGATGCCGGAGAGCATGGCATTCGCCAGCGGTGCGGGGATGGCGCGGATCGCGCGGCCAAGCGGCCGGAAAAGGCCGGACAAGACGATCAGGGCGCCGCAGACCACAAAGGCGCCTACAACGACGGGAAACCCGCCTTCGACCATGCCGATGCCGGACAATAGCGCCGCCCCCGGCGTCGACCAGGCGATGCTGATCGGCATGCGGTAGATGCTCGAGAAGACGATCGCCAGCAACCCCATCGAAACGGATTGCGCCAGCAGGGCCGAGGCGATCTCCGGAGCGCTCGCACCCATGGCCTGCAGCCCCTGCATGATGACGGCAAAGGAGCTGATGAAGCCAACGAAGGCGGTGAGCAGCCCCATCATCAGGGCAGGAACGGAGAAATCCTTGAGCATGCCGGCGGGACTCGTGACGTCAAAAACCTCATGGAGCACAAGGTCCGCGGGAAAGGCAAGGCGTCTTTGCCGGGGAAAGGTACGGCGGCGCGGCACAAATCTACCGCCGTCCGGGTCCGCGGCGTCCCAATCGCGGATAGCAAATTAGATAATCTTAAAGTGTTTATCGGCAACAGTGTGGGACCCCTGTCGGAAATCCAAATGACCCCACTGCCGCTCGTCTCGAAATCAAGATCCCTTCAACTTCGCTTTCTCGGTCTCAGCTACTTCCTCCCGGCCATTCTGGCGATCACCGCCGTGGTGATCGGCGTCGTCAGAGCCGATATCGAAAAGCACGAGCAGTTCCATGTGACCCAGCAGGTCAAGGCGGCGGAGCAACTGGCAAGGGTGGCCTCCAGCCTGGAAACCAACATCCACGGCAACGTCAACCTGATCTATGGCTTGGTCGCCGCCGTGGCGGCCAATCCGAACATGACGCAGCCGCAGTTTTCGGCGATGGCCGACCGCATCTTCTCCTCCCCTTCCCAGCTCCGGAACATCGCCGGCGCGCCCGATCTCGTCATCAGGCTCGTTTATCCGGAGGAAGCCAACCGGAAGAGCATCGGGCTCGACTACAGGACCAACGAGGCCCAGCGGGATGCGGTGATGAAAGCGGTCGCAAGGCGGGCGCTGATCATCACGGGGCCGGTCAACCTCGTGCAGGGCGGCCAGGGCCTGATTGCACGCTATCCCGTCTTCTCGCTGGCCAACGGCAGGTTCTGGGGCATCATTTCCGCGGTCATAGACCTCGACAGGCTCTATGCCGACAGCAACATCAACACGCCGCGCCAGGGGCTGGAGATTGCCATCTCGCGACGGCCTATGCCGGGCGAAGGCGATGTCTTCCTCGGAGAGCGCAGCGTATTCTCACAGGACCCGGTCAAGGCGCGAATCGAACTCGGTTACGACACCTGGTATCTCGCCGCCATGCCGAAGGGCGGATGGTTGGGCTCTCCTCCGGACATCGTCAGCTTCCGCGTCATAGCGCTCGTGATCGCCTTCTGCATCGTCGCGCCGCTGATATGGGCCGGTTTCCTGATGAAGCAGCGCCACCGGAATATCCTTACCCTGCAGCAGCGCGAGGAACAGCTCGAAACCCTTTCCCAGCGGCTGGAGCTGGCGCTCGAAGCCTCCGGCGTGGGTGTCTGGGAATACGAACCGTCCTCCGACACGCTGATCTGGGATCGGCGCATGCGTGAACTCTATGACGCGCCCCAGGACAAGGAGACGTGCAAATACAGCGATTGGCGAGATGCGCTGCATCCCGAGGACGCGGAACCCGCCGAGAGACAGTTCCTGGAGGCCCTTCGGGAAGAGACCCGCTTTCGGACGGAATTCCGTGTCGTCTCCAGCAGCGGCGAAATCCGTCATATCCGCGCACATGGCGCTCCCTACAGAACCGCGAGCGGCGTGAAGAGAGTGGTCGGCGCGAACTGGGACGTCACCAGGGACGTGACCCTCCAGACGGAGCTTCGCGAGGCAAGGACGAAAGCCGAGCGGCAGAACGCGGAATTGAGATCGGCCCGGCGGACGCTTGAGCACCAGTCGCTGCACGATGCGCTGACGGGGCTTCCGAACCGCCGCTTCCTCGACCAGTTCATGGCCGCCGAGGAAACGGCGACCCAGGATCACAAACTGGCTTTCATCCATATCGACCTCGACCGCTTCAAGGAGGTCAACGATACGTTCGGCCACGCGGCCGGCGATGCGGTCCTGAAGGAAGCCACGTTCCGCCTTCTTCAATTGATCGGGCACGACGAGTTCGCCTCCCGCATCGGCGGCGACGAGTTCGTCGTGGTGACGGGTGGATCGGCCCCGCAGGAGCGCGCGGAGTATCTTGCGCAGTCCATCGTCGCGGCACTTGCAAAGCCCATCGATGTCAACGGCCATGAATGTCGCATCGGCTGCAGCGCCGGCATCGCCTGCCAGACGAGCGCCGGCGAGGAGCTGAGCCAGTTGCTGATCAACGCCGATATCGCGCTCTATGAAGCCAAGAAGCTTGGCCGCAACCGTGTCGAGATGTTCTCGGAAAAGCTGCGTGCTGCGGCCGTGCTGATGAAACGCATGTCGGACGAATTCCTGAACGCCCTGGAGCGCAACCAGATCGTTCCCTACTTCCAGCCGCAGTTCGATGCCCAGTCGCTCGCCATCGTCGGCGTCGAGGCGCTGGCCCGCTGGCAGCACCCCACGCGCGGCCTGCTGGCACCCGATACGTTCCTCGGGATCGCCGAAAGCCTGCACCGGGCTTCCGACATGGATGCGATCATCCTCGAAAGCGCCCTTTTCCAGATGACGAGATGGCGCGCCCTCGGGCTCGACGTCCCGCATCTTTCGGTCAACATCTCGGCGCAAAGACTGAAGGACAGACAACTTTTCAAGCGGCTCGCCGAGCTGCCCTTCTCCCCCGGAACGCTGGCATTCGAACTGTTGGAGTCGATCTCGTTCGAAGGACAGGACGACGAACTGAAGGCCGCCATCCTCAACCTGAAAGCTCTCGGGATCGATATCGAGATCGATGATTTCGGCACAGGCCACGCTTCCATCGTCAGCCTGCTGGAACTCGGCCCGAAAAGGCTGAAGATCGACCGCAAGCTCATCACCCCGCTCGAGGCTGCCGGACCGCAGCGACGGCTCGTGGCCTCCATCGTGGAAATCGGCCGATCGCAGGGAATCGAGATCGTCGCCGAAGGCGTCGAGACATCCGCCCATATCGAGATATTGCGCAGCCTCGGCTGTCAGGTCCTGCAGGGGTATGCGTTGGCGAAACCGATGCCGGCTTCCGATTTCATTTCGTTCGCGCAGGAATGGCAGGCTGCCGGCAGCCCCCTGCCCCGGCTTGCAATGGCCGGAGCGAGCTAGACCGCAGCGGCCATTCAGCGACCCTCGAATGCCCCTCAGGAAAAGCGACAGCGCCGTGTGCTTTCAGGCACACGGCGCTGCAATCCGCGCAGTTTGGAAATCCCGGCTCAGAACCGGTAGTTCACGCCGGCCTTGAGCACCTGATCGCGCACATCAGTCTTCGAGCTGACGCCGCCGGTGGTGCTGCGGACATCATTGGTCATGGTATAGTTGTATTCAAAACGGGCCGAGAGATTGTCGGAGAGCTTCTGCTCGACGCCTGCGCCGAGAATCCAGCCCGGTTTCCAGCCGTCCGGACCGGAAGTGCCGTTCTTGTCGCCGAAGCTGGAGAGGGCAACGCCCGCGGTGCCGTAGACGAGCGTGTCGTTGATGCCGACACCGGCCTTGGCTTTCGCGGCGACGCGGCCCCGTTCCTTGATCTTGCCGCCCGGCACGCGGCTTTCCACGTTACCGAGATGCGACGCCTCGATTTCGGCCCCGACGACACCAGAATCCAAGTCCATGTTGTAGCCGCCGTGGACGCCGAGAACCAGCCCCTTGTCGCCGTCGAAAGGATTGAGCTTGCGGGATGCCATGCCGATATCCCCGCCGACGTAGGCGCCACCCCAGCCGGAAGACCTCGACGCAGGCTCGTTGTAGGTCGGCGGCTCGGAATAAGGCGTCAGATCGGCGGCCCAGACAGGTGTGGTGGAGAAAGCGGCAATCATCGCCAGCGCAAAAGGCTTCACGTTCGTGGTCATGTTTTACTCCGTACAGCGCCTGCGTCTGGAGGTACGCAAGCAATTACTCGTTACAATCTGCGCGGCAATACCGGGCGTTTCACCGGATGTTCGGACGACATTGCGATCCCGCGTCACCAGTAGATTTCCCTTAATTTTCATGAATCCATAAACAGTTCCTTAACCGGCAGGCTGCGCCGGCACACTTGCCGATCAACAAGTGTAACAGTCCCGGGAGTCCCCTCCTCCAGGCGGCAAGAAGGAACGTAAACACGTCAGGCCGATCATTCGCCCAGCGCTTCCGGGAAGGTCCGGCGGGGCGAATGGCGGCGCTGTTCCGACAGTGGGGAAGCCCGACCGGTTTACGGTTTCACCGCACGGATATGCAGGAAGATCGGAGCGACGCGGGTATCCGCGACGACCGGTTCGGCTGCCGCGACCTCTTCGGAGGCCATGGGCTCGCCGAAAGCCTGGATGACAAGTCCGGCCTCGACGATCATCGCCACCCAGTTCGAAAGCGTCCGGTGGAAGCGCGGAATCGAGAAAGGCGTAAGTTTCTCCCGTTCCTCCGGCGGAATGTCGGAAAACAGCCAGCGTTCGATGCGTCCTTCCGTTTCGTCGAAATAGTCGGCGATCTGGACAGCCACGGCCTCGCCGCGTTCGTCGCGGATGTTCCTGCGTGTCGGCGGCACGAAACAGGGATGCAGGATCGAGAACTGCAGGAAGCCGCCGGGTTTCAGCACGCGGGTGACCTCTTTCAGCATTGCCCGCTGATCGGCCATGTCCATCATCGACATGAAGGCGGTCACGAAATCGAAGCTCGCCTCGGGGAAATCGATACGCAGTCCTTCTCCAAGCAGATAGTCGATACCAAGCGGGTCCTTCTCCTCCGTCTCGCGAGCGTAGCGCAGGAAGGTCGGCGCGATGTCGAGGCCGGTCATTCTTGCCCCGAGACGGGCAACGGCGCGGGTATTCGTCCCTTCCCCGCAGCCGAGATCGAGGCCCCTCAGCCCTTCGACCTGCGGCAGCATGTCGAGGAAAGCGGGGGTGTTCAGCTTGTCCCGGTATTTGTCATGCCCTGCCCGCGAATAGATCGTCCAGGTCTCGGCATTGCTTTCCCAATGGGCTGCAACGGTCTTTGCGTCCATGATCCTCTTCCTCGCTCAGGTCAAATGGGCGGCGAGCTATATCCGCGCTCCGTGACATTGGGAAGACGAAAACGCCTTCCGGAGGGAAAACCTCCGGAAGGCGCGGATCGGAGCAATGACCGGGCTCAGGTTGCCTATTGCAGCGTGCGGGGCGTGGCCTGGAGGCCGGCGGGAGCACCGGGGGCGGCAACGGCCTCGCCACCATCGAGCCCGGTCGCGACGACGGAGACACGGAACTTGCCATCGAGATTGCGGTCGAAGATCGCGCCGACGACGATATCCGCGTCGTCCATCACCTCGTCGCGGATGCGGCTTGCGGCTTCATCCACCTCGAACAGCGTCATGTCGGAGCCGCCGGAGATCGAGATCAGCACGCCCTTGGCGCCCTTCATGGAGATCTCGTCGAGCAGCGGATTGGCGATCGCCGCTTCCGCGGCGCTGAGCGCGCGTTGATCGCCGGAGGCTTCGCCCGTGCCCATCATGGCCCGGCCCATGCCCTTCATCACCGACTTCACGTCTGCGAAGTCGAGGTTGATCAGGCCTTCCTTGACGATCAGGTCGGTGATGCAGCCGACGCCGGAATAAAGGACCCGGTCGGCGGTCATGAAGGCGTCGGCGAAGGTGGTCTTCGCGTCGGCGATGCGGAAGAGGTTCTGGTTCGGGATGACGATCACGGTGTCGGCCGCCCGGCGCAGTTCCTCGATGCCGGATTCGGCCGTCTTCATGCGGCGGTTGCCTTCGAACGTAAAGGGTTTCGTCACGACGCCGACCGTCAGGATGCCGGCGTTGCGGGCGGCCTGGGCGATGATCGGCGCAGCCCCCGTGCCCGTTCCGCCCCCCATGCCGGCAGTCACGAAGCACATATGCGAGCCGGAGAGATGGTCCATGATCTCGTCGATCGATTCCTCCGCCGCCGCGCGGCCGATCTCGGGCAGCGAGCCGGCGCCGAGGCCTTCGGTCACATGCGCGCCGAGCTGGATGCGGCGCGAGGCCTTCGAGGTGGCGAGAACCTGCGCGTCGGTGTTGGCGGCGATGAAATCGACGCCTTCGAGATTTTCGGAAATCATGTTGTTGATGGCGTTGCCGCCACCGCCTCCGACACCGATCACGGTGATCTTCGGCCGCATTTCGGTGATCTGGTATCTATTGCCGTCCGTCATCGCAATCTCCTTGGCATCGGCACCCCGCCGGCCGGGCGGCCCCTTGGCCACCCGAATCGGTCTGCATTTTAGCTGCGCAACAAGGCAGAGGCTTGGCGAAAGAACAAGCTCCACATGGGGGCGGGGCAATAGATGAAATTTTCCACAAGTTGCATGGAACCTTTTTCGAACACAGTAATTGTGCGGATTCGATCATAAGACGGAGAGGAGCACCGCGTATCATGCCTACGTCTGCCGCACGCATGTCCGTCGCCACGCCGGATGATCATATCCTCACCGTGCAGGAAGCACTGGAGCCGCTTTTCCTGGCGCTCGAAGAAGAAGCGGAACTGAAGATGATCGCTGCGGCCGTCCGGGCCGGGTGGTCCGTCGAAGATGCGGTCGCAGCCATCGACGAACTGCGCCGCACGGAACTTCTGCCCGGCAGCCCGGCCCATTGATCCATCACAAAAACTCGTTCGCCTGACCGTGGAAGATGGCCTAAGTCTACCGCATTGCACAAGAAGCGGAGACGAGGACATCATGACGATCAGAAATATCTGCATCTATGGCGCAGGGGCGCTCGGCGGCACGTTCGCGGCGAAGATCGCAAGCGGGCTCGGCGAAGAGGTGAACGTATCGGTCGTGGCGCGCGGCGCACATCTCGCGGCGATCCGCGAAAGGGGCCTGAGCGTCATCAAGGAGGGGGAAGACGCGCCGCTTCACGTCCGCGTTGCCGCCACCAGCGACCCTTCGGAACTGCCGAAACAGGACCTCGTCATCACCGGCCTCAAGGGTCATCAGCTCGCCGATGCGGCGGAGGGTCTCGCAAGCCTGCTCAAGGACGGCACGCGGGTGATCATGATCCTGAACGGCATTCCGTGGTGGTATTTCCACCGGGATGCCGAAAGCGGCCATGCGGAACGCCAGCTTGCGGAACTGGACCCCGACAGCAAGCTCTGGCGGCATGTCGGACCGGAACGCGTCATCGGCTGCGTCGCCTATCAGGGGGCGGAAGTGATCGAGCCCGGCACCGTGAAGCTCAACGGCGATGGCCGTTTCTTCCTCGGCGAACCTTCCGGCGACCTCTCCCGCGACCTTGTGACGATTGCCGATCTTCTCGGCCGCGCCGGCCTCACCATCATCCCCACCCAGCGCATCCGCGATGCGATCTGGCTGAAACTGATGGGCAACGCCGCCTACAACCCGATCAGCGCGCTTACCCGGGCACGCATGGACAAGATAATGGAGAACCCGCCGCTGGTGGAACAGGTCGCCAAGGTAATGGCGGAGACCAAGGCGGTCGGAGAAGCTCTCGGCGCTGTCTTCAGCAGTGGTATCCAGGAAGCGTTGGGCCGCTCCGGCGGCTTCGGCCCGGTCCGTACCTCGATGCTCCAGGACCTGCTCGCCGGCAAGCCGCTGGAGATCGTTCCGCTCACCGGCATGGTGGTCGCGCTCGGCAAGCTCGCCGGGGTCCCCACGCCCACCTGCGAGACCGTCCTGGCGCTCACCATCCAGCTCGACCAGGAGAACCTCAGAAATTGAGTCAGCTCCCTCCAGCCGGATATCAATAAACCTCATCAACAATCTGAAAATACGGGGCGATGCCGGCTCTTCGATATGCCCTCGCGCATCCAGCCGGCATCCTTCAGTCCGCCGGCGAGCATTGCGATAGAATTCCCGCGATATGTCCACGGCGGATCATGTCGCTCTCGCCGAAGACCGGCACGACCGACCTCTCGTGAGCCCCATCACCGCTTTCGAAAAAGGAAATCCCGCCGCAAGGAAACGGCGGGATATCAAGTCAGGAGGTCGAATATTATCGTTATAGGCGGCTGCAGGGGACGAAAGCCGCCCTTCTTGAACCCAATGCGGCACAGTTTCATGCCGGCACGGAATTCCAATCCTCAAGGCTAACCCTTGGGTAACCGCAAGGTTCCATCCTTCGTTAAGGACGTGACGTTAGGATTGATGACCCTGTATGCTGGCATCAATGAGGCAGAGATGGCCGCTCCGCATTTCCGCTATACGCACTACGATCTGAAACCGCAGCGCGCGGGGACGACGATCGAGGTGACGTTGAATGCGGTCAACAACGTGCGCCTGATGACGTCCGTCAATTTCCAGCGCTTCACCGAACTGCTCGATTTCAAATACATCGGCGGCGTGGCCAAGAAGTCGCCGATCCGCCTGGTCATTCCGGAAAACGGACACTGGCACCTGATCGTCGACATGGAAGGTCATCACGGGCTTGCGGAATCTTCGGTGAAACTCATCGTCGCATCGACCACCACCGCCGGACATCAGCAGGCGTCCTAACCCGGCCTATTGGCCGTTCCGTTCCTTGCGGAGCCTCGCCCACCAGTCCAGCCTTTTTCTGATCTCGCGCTCGAAACCGCGCTCCGGGGGATCGTAGAACGTCTGCCGGCCCATCTTTTCCGGGAAATAGTCCTGGCCGGAAAAGGCGTCCGGCTCATCGTGATCGTAGCGATAGCCCTCGCCATATCCTTCGCCCTTCATCAGCTTGGTCGGGGCGTTGAGGATATGTTTCGGCGGCAGAAGCGAGCCGTTTTCCTTGGCGGCCCGGGTCGCCGCCTTGAAGGCCGTATAGACCGCGTTCGATTTCGGTGCGGTCGCCAGATACACGCAGGCTTCGGCAAACGCGAGTTCCCCCTCCGGCGAGCCGAGATAGTCGTAGGCGTCCTTGGCGGCGTTGCAGATCACCAGCGCCTGCGGGTCGGCAAGGCCGATATCCTCCACCGCCATGCGCACGAGGCGCCGCCCCAGATAAAGCGGGTCCTCGCCGGCATCGAACATGCGGGCAAGATAGTAGAGCGCGGCATCCGGATCGGAACCGCGCACCGATTTATGGAGAGCGGAAATGAGGTTGTAGTGGCCATCCTGCGCCTTGTCGTAGACCGGAGCGCGGCGCTGGACGATCTCGGTCAGGCCCGTGGTGTCGAACACCTCCCCTTCCCGCGCCGCGCGCCAGACCTCTTCCGCCAGCGTCAGCACGGCGCGGCCGTCGCCATCGGCCATGCGGATGAGGCTCGTCCGCGCGTCATCATCGAGCGGCAGCGGTTTGCCTTCGGTCTTTTCGGCGCGCTGCAGCAGCTCTTCGAGGCTTTCTTCGTCGTGCGGACGGAAAGTCAGCACACGGGCACGCGACAGAAGAGCGGCGTTGAGCTCGAAACTCGGGTTTTCCGTCGTCGCACCGACAAGTATGACGGTGCCGTCCTCCATGACCGGCAGGAAACTATCCTGCTGGGCGCGGTTGAAGCGATGGATCTCGTCGACGAAAAGAAGCGTCTGGCGGCCGTCCATGCGCCGCATGCGGGCCGCCTCGAACACTTTCTTCAGGTCCGCGACACCCGAGAAGATTGCCGATATCTGTTCGAAAGCAAGCCCCGCCTCGCCCGACAGAAGCCGCGCGACCGTCGTCTTGCCGGTGCCAGGCGGTCCCCAGAAGATCATCGATCCGAGCGAGCCCGAGGCGATCATTCGCCGCAACCCGCCATCTTCTCCGGTCAGATGCGGCTGGCCGGTCACCTCGGCAAGCGTCTTCGGGCGCAGCCGGTCCGCAAGCGGCCGCCGGTTGGCGACCTCCTCCGGGACCCGCGGCGCGAACAGGTCGTTGCTCATCGGAAGAACTGCCGTATACGCTGGCCGTCTCGCTCGATCTCGACCCGCCAGAAACCCGGATCGTCGTCCAGCATGGCTTCCAGCGCCTTTGTGGTGGTGACGGTCGTGCCGTTCAGGGAAATCACGATATCCCTCGGTTCAAAGCCGTAACGGGCCGCCGGCGAACCGCGCGCGACGTCGGTTACGACGACACCTGCCTTCTCGGCGGGGATATGCAGTTCCGTGGCGAGCTTGGGCGAAAGATTGGCGACATGCAGGCCGGCGAAGGGATTACGCCCTTCCAGCATGCGCTCATCCCGCGGCGTCGTTTCCGGCGCGGTGTTCAGCGCGATGTTGAGCTGTCGCTGGCCGTCCCCGGTCTGAACGGTCAGGGCCGCCTGCTTGCCGAGGCCGGCAGTCGTGAGGCGGTAGCCGAGTGCATCGGGATGCTCGACGGGAATGCCGTTGACGGCGATCACCACCTCGCCTGGCTTCAGGCCCGCGCGGTCGGCGGGACCACCCTCGACGACCCGAACGACCAGGGCCCCACGGGCGGTTTTGAGCCCCAGGGCCTCCGCGACATCGGACGTCACGGCATCGAAAGTCGCGCCGACATAGGGCCGTTCGAACGTCGTCCTTCCCTCCGCCGCATTGGCGAGGAACACCTTGACGAGATTGGCCGGGATCGCGAAACCGACACCGTTCGAGCCGCCGCCCCGCGAGAAGATCGCGGTATTGATGCCGATCAGCTCGCCCTTCATGTTCATCAGCGCGCCGCCGGAATTGCCGGGATTGATGGAAGCATCCGTCTGGATGAAGAAGCCGAAATCGCCGGTCGTCACCTGGTTGCGGGCAAGCGCCGAGACGATGCCGCTCGTGACCGTCTGGCCGACCCCGAACGGATTGCCGATTGCAAGCACCAGGTCACCCACGTCGACGGCATCGGAATCGCCGACGGGAAGAACCGGGAAATGCTCCTTGGCCTTGATCCGCAGCACCGCGAGGTCGACGCTCTCGTCCTTGAGGACCACGTCGCACGGGAATTCCCGGCCGTCGGCAAGCGCGATCTTGATGTCGTCGGCACCCTGGATGACGTGATTGTTGGTTACAACCAGCCCATCCTGCGAGAGGATGACGCCGGAGCCCAGCGAAGACTGCTTCTCGGTCCGGTTCGGCATGCGCTGGCCGAAGAACTGCTCGAAGAATGGATCGCCCGCGAAGGGATTGAGGCGCTGTACCACGCGCTCGGCATAGACATTGACGACGGCACCGGCCGTCTGCTTGACCAGTGGCGCAAAGGAGAGCTGCATCTCCTGCCGGTTCTGCGGCACGGCCCTGTTCTCCTGCGCAACGGCTGCGACGGGACACAGAAGCGCCAGGACAAGAAGACCGGTCGAAACGCGTTTCAGCACGCTCATCAGCATTTGATTCCTCACTTCAGAAAATCCGGAACGATTTGTAACGCGGGACGCTAGAAAGGAAAGGTGGCCGAAGCACGGAAAAATGGCAGATATCATAAGGTTTTGAACGCTATATAAGTACAGGATCAGGAGAAAGCCATGGGTATGCTGGCGAAAGCGAAGAGCTGGGCGAAAGCACTGAAACGCGACGTCGTGGCGCTCTGGCTTGCCGCCCGGGACAGGCGTGTTTCCCTCCAGGCCAAGCTTGTCGCCGGCGCGGTCGCGGCCTATGCGCTCTCGCCGATCGACCTCATCCCGGACTTCGTGCCCGTGCTCGGCTATCTGGACGATCTGGTGATCGTGCCACTCGGCATCATGCTGGCGATCCGGCTGGTTCCGGAGCCCTTGATGATCGAATTCCGCGAGGAAGCGACGCGCCGGACGGCACGCCCCGTCAGCCGCGGCGGACTTGCCTTCATCCTTGCCATCTGGCTCGGCTGCCTCATCTTGGTCCTTGGGAGCCTGTCGAGAATGTTCTGATCCGGCTCCGCGCATCGACATCGAGGAGCACTGGCATGAGACATATTTCGACCGTTATCGCCTTGACCGGGCTTTTTGCCTGCCTGCTGGTCTCCGCCTTGCCTCACGCAGCATCCGCCGCGAGTTTCGATTGCGAGCGCGCCGATCTTGCCGCGGACGAGAAGGTCATCTGCGATACGCGCTCGCTCAACGATGCGGACGTGAAGATGGTGACCACCTTCGATCTCCTCACCGGACTTATGCCGATGGGCAATCGCGACAAGCTTCGAGACGACCAGAGCGCCTGGTTGAAGAAGCGGCAGGCCTGCGGCGAGGATGTCGATTGCATCCGCGCCACCTATGACGAGCGGCTGAAACAGCTCGACGAGGCCTACAGGAACCTCAACCGACCGCTGTGAAGCAACACGCCTCACGGAGGGTGGAGAAGTCCGTCCGTTTCCAGCGCCCGCAAGGCTGCCGACAAAACCAGGCCTTCATGCCTCCTCCACCATTGCCCGGTGTGCCGATGCCAATAGAGGTCGAAACGATCCGGCCCCATCCGATCGAGGCGAGCGAAAGGCGCATCGAATTCTTCGCCCTTGTTGTGTTCCACACCCGATCGGTAGCGCTGCACGAAGCGATAGCGAGCGCCTGACCAGCGACCGCGAATATCAACGACGTAATTCCATTCCGCGGCTCTGATCTCAGACAGGAAACGCGGTTTGAAAAAAGTTTCGATAAGACGCTCGCAGGCAGCTATGATGCGCTGCTTCTCAGCCTCGTCCGGTTTGACCGGGCGCTTCGCGCTCCGCACCCATACACATTTTTCACCCGGCATGATATCCCCTGATAAATGTTCGACAATATTGTGAAACATCTCAATGAAGCTGGAACACCATCATATTACCTCGCTTTTCGAGCAGAGATATATCGATCGCGGAAGAGCCTATTTCGAGGAAGGCATGGTGGAGATCGTGACTTCCGGTCCAGGTAACGTCACTTCACGTTGCGCCGGGACACAGCTTTACAAGGTTGAACTGGGGCTGATTGGGGGACAGCTAACCGGTAATTGCAATTGTCCCGCGTTCGCCGATTTCGGACCTTGCAAACACATGGCGGCAACTGCATTCGCGGCTATAGCCCATGCCAAGGAGAGCTATCGCCCGAGCGCTCGCTATGTAACCCGACGGGAAGAATTCGAGCTTCTGGAGCGACGGTTGCGACGTATGACGAAGAGCGAACTCATCGGCATCATTCTCCAGCATCTCGGCGATGACGAAGAAATGGTATGGTCCATCCTTGGCGTTGATCAGGAATGAAGCCGAGTCCCCAGCCTATTCCGGCAAGATCCGGACAGCACCCTTGTCGGCGCTGGCGGCGAACGTGGCGTAAGCCTTCAGCGCCGTGGTGACGTTGCGCTTGCGCGGCACGGCGGGCTTCCAGCCCAGCGCGTCCTGCTCGCGGCGTCGTGCGGCGAGTTCCGCTTCCGAAACCGCCAGGTTGATCGTGCGGTTCGGGATGTCGATCTCGATCATGTCTCCCTGACGGACCAGACCGATCGCACCACCCTGCGCCGCTTCCGGCGAGGCATGGCCAATCGAAAGGCCGGACGTGCCGCCCGAGAAGCGGCCATCGGTGATCAGCGCACAGGCCTTGCCCAAGCCTTTCGACTTCAGGTAGCTCGTCGGATAAAGCATTTCCTGCATGCCCGGGCCGCCCTTCGGTCCTTCGTAGCGGATGACGACGACATCGCCCGCCTTGACCTCGTTGCCGAGAATGCCCTTCACCGCTGCATCCTGGCTTTCGAAAACCACCGCCGGGCCAGTGAATTTCAGGATCGACTCATCGACGCCGGCCGTCTTCACGATGCAGCCATCGAGCGCGATATTACCGTAAAGAACCGCGAGGCCGCCGTCCCTGGAGAACGGATGCTCGACGGACCGGATGATGCCCGTCTCGCCGTCCGTATCAAGCTCGTCCCAGCGCGAGGACTGGCTGAAGGCGACCTGGGTTGGAACCCCGCCCGGCGCCGCCTTGAAGAACTCCCGAACACTTTCGCTATTGGTGCGCGTGATATCCCAGCGATCGATCGCATCGCCGAGCGTTGCGGCATGCACGGTGGAGCAATCGCGATGGATCAGGCCGCCACGCTCCAGTTCACCGAGAATGCGCATGATGCCGCCGGCGCGGTGGACATCCTCCATATGCACGTCGCTCTTGGCCGGCGCCACCTTGGAAAGGCACGGGACCTTGCGCGACAGGCGGTCGATATCCTCCATGGAGAAATCGATCCCTCCCTCATAGGCTGCAGCCAGGATATGCAGGACCGTATTGGTCGAGCCACCCATGGCGATGTCGAGCGACATGGCGTTTTCGAACGCCTTCTTGGTCGCGATCGAACGCGGCAGAACGCTTTCGTCCTCCTGCTCGTAGTAACGGCGGGCGAGATCGACGATGAGATGGCCTGCCTCGACGAAAAGTCGCTTGCGATCCGAATGGGTGGCAAGGGTCGAACCGTTGCCCGGCAGCGACAGCCCCAGCGCTTCCGTGAGGCAGTTCATGGAGTTCGCGGTGAACATGCCCGAACAGGAGCCGCAGGTGGGACAGGCGGATCGTTCGATCGCCTTCACGTCTTCATCCGACACATTGTCGTCGGCAGCAGCGACCATGGCGTCAACGAGGTCGAGCGCATGCTTCTTTCCATGCAACACGACCTTGCCGGCTTCCATCGGGCCGCCGGACACGAAGACCGACGGGATGTTCAGACGCATGGCGGCATTCAGCATGCCGGGCGTGATCTTGTCGCAGTTGGAGATGCAGACCATGGCGTCGGCGCAATGGGCGTTGACCATGTACTCGACGGAGTCGGCGATGATTTCGCGGGACGGCAGCGAATAGAGCATGCCGTCATGGCCCATGGCGATGCCGTCGTCGACCGCGATCGTATTGAATTCCTTGGCGACACCGCCCGCCGCTTCGATCTCGCGGGCGACGAGCTGCCCGAGGTCCTTCAGGTGCACATGGCCCGGCACGAACTGGGTGAAGGAATTGACGACGGCGATGATCGGCTTGCCGAAATCCGTGTCCTTCATGCCGGTTGCGCGCCAGAGCCCGCGCGCGCCCGCCATGTTGCGGCCATGGGTCGTGGTTCTGGAGCGATAAGCAGGCATGGTGTTGTCCTCGATCTCTTCTCGGGCCGGCGACAGTCTACCGTTTTCTCGTCGGACGCGCAAAAGGCCCCTGTTTTGCGGTTTTCCTACCGCAAACGGCGCGGGGTGTCACTATCATGACAGGCCAAAGCGGTACGGTTCGCCGCCGCCCTGCTTTACAGGATGCGGCCTCGCGGTGTTCCTCGCCGTTCTTCCGTCGATCCGGCACGCGCTTTTTCACGCAAACGTGGCCCGCGGGAATCTTCGCATCGCTGTGAAACGTTTTTATTCCGCATTACGTATAGGGAGGAAAGGCATTCGCTGCCGACAAGGAGATTTTCCATGCCTGCCTATCGTCCGCCGCATATTCCCGCTTCCGAGATCACGCCGCGGAACATCTACATGTCGCGCCGCAGCTTCATGGGAGCTGCAACGGTCGCCGGCCTTGCGCTTGTGGGCGCCGACAACGCCTTTGCCGCCCCGCTTGCGGCAGTGCCGAGCGCCTACAAGCCGGATGAGAAGCTGACGCCGAGGGAAGCCGTCACCACATACAACAACTTCTACGAATTCGGCGTGAACAAGGAAGACCCCTCGCAGAATGCCGGCGATTTCAAGCCCGCGCCCTGGTCGGTGAAGGTCGAGGGCATGGTCGGCAAGCCGAGGGAATTCGGCCTCGAAGAACTTGTGAAGATGCCGCTCGAAGACCGTACTTACCGCATGCGTTGCGTCGAGGGCTGGTCGATGGTGATCCCCTGGATCGGCTTTCCTCTGTCGACCATCCTCGATCAGGTCGAGCCGCTCGGCAGCGCCAGGTATGTCTCGTTCGAAACGGTGGTGCGACCGGAGGAAATGCCCGGCCAGAAAGGTTTCTTCCAGCCGTTGCCCTGGCCCTATATCGAGGGTCTTCGTCTCGACGAGGCCCGTCATCCCCTGACGATCCTTGCCATCGGTCTTTACGGAGAAACTTTGCCGAACCAGAACGGCGCCCCGATCCGCCTCGTCGTGCCGTGGAAATACGGCTTCAAGAGCATCAAGTCGATCGTGAGAATCTCCCTCGTCGAGCAACAGCCGCAGACGACCTGGAAAAACGCCAATGCCCGCGAATACGGCTTCTATTCCAACGTCAACCCGTCGGTGGATCATCCGCGCTGGAGCCAGGCGACCGAACAGCGGATCGGCGAAGGCGGCCTGTTCGGCACGGCCCGGCGACCGACCCTGCCCTTCAACGGATATGCCGATCAGGTCGCCAGCCTCTATGCCGGCCTGGACCTGAAGGCGAACTACTGATCATGGCGATCATTCCCGCCCTGCCCCGCCGTTACCACAATGCCAGCATATGGGCGCTCTATGCCCTCGGCCTCTGTCCGGCCGCCTGGTATTTCTATCTGGCGGCCACGGGCGGGCTCGGCTTCAATCCGGTCAAGGAATTCGAACACCTTCTCGGCATATGGGCACTGCGCTTCATCATCGCGACGCTCATGATCACACCGCTTCGCGACCTTGCCGGGATCAACTGGCTCCGGTATCGGCGGGCGCTCGGCCTCATCGCCTTCTATTATGTGCTGATGCATTTCACGGTCTATGCGCTGCTCGACCTGAGGCTGGATCTTGGCGCCGTCGGAGGCGATATCGCCAGACGTCCCTATATCACGATCGGCTTTGCCTGCCTGCTGATGCTGATCCCGCTTGCGGTCACCTCGAACAACTGGTCGATCCGAAAGCTCGCTACGGCCTGGAACCGGCTGCACAAGCTGATCTACCTGATCGCCATCGGAGGCGCGATCCATTATGTGCTTGCCGTGAAATCGGTGACGCTCGTGCCATTCGCACATATCGCGCTGATCGCGCTGCTCCTCGCCTATCGGCCGCTGCGCCGCCCGATCATGAACTGGAAACGCGGCAATCGTCCCACCACAAAAATCGCGCAGTCGAAGATCTGACGCCCTTCAAAAAAGAGAAGCCGGGCCTCAGCAGCCCGGCTTCATTCCTCATGCGCCAGTTCCGCACGAATTCAGAAGCGCTTGTGGAAAAGCAGCCGGTCGAGCGAGAGATAGCCTCCTCCGAACGCCGCGTAGAGGAAGGCTCCGCCCGTCCAGAACAGCGATGCAAGCTCGGCTTTGCTCTGTACCTGTTCGAGGAAACGGTGACCGCCATCGGCCAGCCTCGCCATCGCCTCGGGCGTGAACAATTGCTGCCCGCCGGCCTTCAACGCATCGATGCCGGCTTGCGTAAGGAACGCGTCGCCGTAGGGATGCGAATAGTGAAACCATAGGGTGATTGCCAGCATGACGGCATTGGCAAGCGCGATCGGCCGCGTGAAGAGGCCAACGGCGATCAGCATGCCGCCGAAGAACTGCATCGCGGCCAATGCGGGAGACCAGAGCCAGCCGGGATGGAAGCCAAGACCTTCCACGAAACCGACCTGGGCGAAAGGCGCAATGATCTTGGGCCAGCCTTCCACGGTCAGCATGCCGCCGATCGCCAACCGGAAAATACCCCATGCCATGGGCTGGGCCAGCCTCTCATAGAAGGGACCGAGAGCGGGAATAACGAGTTCTTTCTTTTCGTTATCGAATACCGAAGGATATGTCATTTTACTGCCTCGCCGGGTGTTTGATGTCTATGTGGCAAGACTAAGGCAGCTGCGGCCCCTCACCTTGACGAAGGTCAATCCGGCAATTTTTCCGCCATCGAACTCCGGAGAATGACATGCGCCTCGCACGGCGAGGGCTTCGTCCGCAGAAACGGGAAAGGCGGGGGGAGCCCGGCCTTTCCCCGGACCGCGGGAAAACGGTCCTGCTGCGCCCTTGGGGAGGATGCGCAGATGCTTGGATCGATTTGGCCGAAGCCATTGCAGGAAACGGCATCAGTGAACCGCAGCTTTTGAAAGCCATCGTTGATCCAGATCAAACACCGGAAGCTTCACCCTTTCGGACCAAACGCAAAAAGCCGGGCGTTTCCGCCCGGCCTCGAATCAACCGACGATGTGAGCTATCAAGCGGCTTCGGCAGCTTCTGCTTCAGCAGCAACGCGAGCCTTGTCGGCAGCGCCCTTGGCATCGACGTCGCGCTCGACGAATTCGATGACGGCCATCGCGGCATTGTCGCCCTGGCGGAAGCCAGCCTTCATGATACGCAGGTAACCGCCGTTGCGGTTGGCGTAACGCGAAGCGATCGAGTCGAACAGCTTGCGGACGGCAGCCTGATCCTGGATCTGCGAGATCGCCTGACGGCGGGCGTGCAGGTCGCCACGCTTGCCGAGGGTAACGAGCTTCTCGACGATCGGGCGAATTTCCTTCGCCTTCGGAAGCGTGGTGACGATCTGCTCATGAGTGATGAGCGAAGCAGCCATGTTGGCGAACATTGCCTTGCGGTGGCTTGCGGTGCGGTTGAGCTTGCGGCCGGCTTTCTGGTGGCGCATCTCTCTTCTCCTTTACTTGCAGGCATGCACCTGCAGTTTAATGGTTGTCAGTACTGGTCTTCGTAGCGCTTGGCGAGATCTTCGATGTTTTCCGGCGGCCAGGCGGGAACTTCCATGCCCAGATGGAGGCCCATGGATGCCAGAACTTCCTTGATCTCGTTCAGCGACTTGCGACCGAAATTCGGAGTGCGCAGCATTTCCGCCTCGGTCTTCTGGATGAGGTCGCCGATATAAACGATATTGTCGTTCTTCAGGCAGTTCGCCGAACGGACGGAAAGTTCCAGTTCGTCGACCTTCTTGAGGAGAGCCGGGTTGAACGCGAGTTCGGTGACGGCTTCCTCTTCGACGTCCTTCTGCGGCTCGTCGAAGTTGACGAAGACCGAGAGCTGGTCCTGAAGGATGCGGGCGGCGAAGGCTACGGCGTCTTCACCCGTGACCGAGCCATCGGTTTCGATGGTCATGGTCAGCTTGTCGTAGTCGAGAACCTGACCTTCACGGGTGTTTTCCACCTTGTAGGACACTTTCTTGACCGGCGAATAGAGGCTGTCGACCGGAATGAGACCGATCGGGGCGTCCTCTGCACGGTTACGCTCGGCCGGAACATAACCCTTGCCGTTGTTGACCGTGAATTCCATGCGGATCTCGGCGCCCTCGTCGAGGGTGCAGATCACGTGGTCGGGGTTCAGGATCTCGATATCGCCGACCGTCTGGATGTCGCCGGCGGTTACCGAGCCCGGGCCCTGCTTGCGCACGACCATGCGCTTTGCGTCGTCGCCATCCATCTTGATGGCGATTTCCTTGATGTTGAGCACGATGTCCGTCACATCTTCCCGAACACCGGGGATGGAGGAGAATTCATGCAATACGCCGTCGATCTGGACCGCCGTTACGGCAGCACCACGAAGCGACGACAGAAGCACGCGGCGAAGCGCGTTGCCGAGCGTCAGGCCGAAGCCGCGCTCCAGAGGTTCGGCAACCAGAGTTGCCTTGGTGCGGCCGGAAGAGGTGAATTCCACCTTGTTCGGCTTGATCAGTTCCTGCCAGTTCTTCTGGATCATGATGAATACCTTCCGTTCGTTGCCACCATCCAATCGTGACAACCGAGCATGAGGATTACCGAGCGGAACAAATCTTGTTCATCGGCGATATGGGCAAAGCCGCCGATCCTCCGGGGAGGGTCAGGCGGCTCGTGTCCGAGTTCACGAGAGAGGCCACCCAACCTCCATTGAAGTACGGCAGCCCCTTCAATTCCAACGATCAGACGCGCCGCTTCTTGCGCGGACGGCATCCGTTGTGCGGGATCGGGGTCACGTCGCGGATCGAGGTGATCATGAAGCCGGCAGCCTGCAGAGCGCGCAGAGCCGATTCACGGCCGGAACCCGGGCCGCAGACTTCGACTTCCAGCGACTTCATGCCATGCTCCTGCGCCTTCTTGGCGCAGTCTTCGGCAGCGATCTGAGCGGCGAACGGGGTCGACTTGCGCGAACCCTTGAAGCCCTTCGCACCAGCGGACGACCAGGCAATCGCATTGCCCTGCGCGTCGGTGATGGTGATCATCGTGTTGTTGAAGGTAGAATTGACGTGGGCAACGCCCGACGTGATATTCTTGCGCTCGCGGCGGCGAACGCGGGTGGCTTCCTTGGCCATATTATCCCTTTCGTTGATCTCTGCACCGCCGTAATTCCAGCGGCTCCACCTTGGGAAGCGAATAGTTGGCAGCGAATAGAGGAAAATATCTATTCGCTATTCGCTACTCTCTATTCGCCCCTCAAATTACTTCTTCTTACCGGCGATCGCCTTGGCGGGACCCTTGCGGGTGCGGGCGTTGGTGTGAGTGCGCTGGCCACGAACCGGCAGGCCGCGACGGTGACGCAGGCCGCGGTAGCAGCCGAGGTCCATCAGGCGCTTGATGTTCATCGCGGTTTCGCGACGAAGGTCGCCTTCGACCTGATAATCGCGGTCGATGGTTTCGCGGATCTGAAGAATCTCCGAATCCGTGAGCTGATGAACGCGCTTGTCAGCCGGAAGACCAACCTTTTCGATGATCTCCTGAGCGAATTTCGGGCCGATCCCGTGAATATAGGTCAGCGCGATCACAACGCGCTTCGCAGTCGGGATGTTGACGCCAGCGATACGTGCCACGCCTATTCTCCTTGCGTTCCAGTTGCCATCCGGCAAGTGGTACTTCTTCCATGAAAGCGGCTCATCGGCCGCCAGTTCAAACGTCATACGGAACAGGTCAAAACGACCGGTCCCGGATGTCCTCATCGGGAAATCCGCGCCGATCGCTCAAAGCTGTCGCGAGTTGGCGCGGTGTTTAGCGGAATCAGCGCTGAAATGCAACCGTTCCGCCCCAAGATTCTTTAACAGATCGATGACGGATCTGCTTTTGCGCATGTCTTTGTCCCAAAACCGGTTCCCGCTTTTGGGAGACACGCTCCTAGAGGCCCGCCAGGATCTTTTCGATATCGGCGGTCACCTTGTCCATCTCGGCCATGCCATCCACGACCTTGAGCTTGCCCTTGGCGTGGTAATAGCCGATCAGCGGCGAGGTTTCCTTGTAGTAGACCTCGAGGCGCTTCGTCATGGTCTCGGCATTGTCGTCCGGACGGCGCTTGAAATGCGTCGAGCCGCATTTGTCGCAAACGCCTTCGTTGACCGGCTTCTTGTCCGTATCGTGATAGACCGTGCCGCACTGGGCGCAGGAATAGCGGCCCGAAACGCGCCGGACCAGTTCCTTGTCGTCGACACGCAATTCGACGACCACGGAAAGATCGAGTCCCTTGGACTTCAGCATCTCCTCCGTCGCATCCGCCTGCACCAGCGTGCGCGGAAAACCGTCGAGGATGAAGCCGTTCGCCGCATCCGGCTGGTCGATGCGCTCCGAAACGATCGCATTAACGATCTCGTCGGAAACAAGGTTGCCGGCGTCCATGACAGCCTTGGCGCGCTTGCCCACCTCGGTCTCGGCAGCTACCGCCGCACGCAACATGTCACCGGTGGAGAGCTGCGGAATGCCGTGTTTCTCCACGATCCGCTGGGCCTGGGTCCCCTTGCCCGCACCCGGCGGCCCCAAAAGAATCAATCTCATCGTCCCCTCTTTCCTCCGCGCAATTTCGACTTCTTGATCAGGCCCTCATATTGCTGCGCAATGAGATGTCCCTGAATCTGTGCAACCGTATCAAGGGTTACACTCACAACGATCAAAAGCGAAGTACCACCAAGGGCTAATGGCACGCCGGTGCGGGCCACCAGGAATTCCGGCAGAATGCAGACGAAGACGAGGTAAATCGCGCCGATGACCGTGATGCGGGTCAGCACATAATCGATATATTCGGCTGTCCGCTCGCCGGGACGGATGCCCGGAATGAAGCCGCCGTGCTTCTTCAGATTGTCGGCCGTGTCCTTCGGGTTGAAGACGATTGCCGTGTAGAAGAAGGCGAAGAAGGCGATCAGGAAACCATAAAGCAGCATGAACAGGGGCTGGCCATGTCCAAGGGACGAGATGACCATGGTCGCCCAGTTCGGGAGTTGCGCGTTCCCCGCAAAGCCGGCGGCCGTCGCAGGCAACAGTAGCAGGGAAGAGGCGAAGATCGCCGGAATGACGCCCGAAGTATTGAGCTTCAGCGGCAGGTGCGACGTATCGCCCTGGAACATGCGATTGCCGACCTGGCGCTTCGGATACTGGATCAGCAGACGGCGCTGAGCGCGCTCTACGAAGACGATCAGCGCGATGACGCCGATCGCGACGACGATGACGGTGAGAATCAGCGCCGTCGGCAGCGCGCCGGTGCGGCCAAGCTCCAGCGTGCCGGCCAGCGCCGTGGGCAGACCGGCTGCAATGCCGGCGAAGATGATCAGCGAAATGCCGTTGCCGATACCGCGGGAGGTGATCTGCTCACCGAGCCACATCAGGAACATGGTGCCGCCAAGCAGCGTCACGACGGTGGACAGACGGAAGAACCAGCCCGGATCGAGCACCAGGCCGTTGCCGCTCTCAAGACCGGCCGCGATGCCGTAGGCCTGCAGAGCGCCGAGGATGACCGTGCCGTAGCGGGTGTACTGGTTGATGATCTTGCGGCCCGCCTCCCCTTCCTTCTTAAGAGCTTCGAGCGAGGGCACGACCGAAGTCATGAGCTGCACGATGATCGACGCGGAGATGTAAGGCATGATGCCAAGCGCGAAGATCGCCATGCGCTCCACGGCGCCGCCCGAAAACATGTTGAAGAGGCCGAGAATGCCACCAGCCTGGCCGCGGAAAGCCTGGGCATAGGCTTCGGGGTTCAGCCCCGGAAGCGGGATATGCGTGCCGAGACGGTAGACGAGCAGCGCTGCGAGGGTGAACCACAGCCGCTTCTTCAAGTCCTCCGCCTTTGCGAAGGTGGCAAAATTCAGATTGGAGGCAAGTTGTTCCGCTGCAGAAGCCATGCAATTCTCCGCCTGACCAATTCTCCGGCGGCGGGAAACGTGCCGGGTCCGGAAAGCAGTCTCAAATTCTGGTTCAAAAAACCGGGCGCGGAGATTGCGGGCGCAATCGGATGCCTCACCCTGTTTTCCGTATGATCCCCGTCAGGCGACCGGCAGGATCGCTTCGGGATCGTGAGGCTCACATATGGAGATTAAATCGCCCGGTGTGAAGCTCAAACCGGGCGATTTCCAATCGATTTATTCCGCTGCGGCTTCGGCAACGACGAGAAGCTTGACGGAACCGCCGGCCTTCTCGATCTTCTCGACGGCAGCCTTGGAAGCGCCGGCGACCTCGATCGAAACCTTGGCAGTCAGCTCGCCGTCGGCGAGGATGCGAACACCGTCCTTCGGGCGGCGGATGACGCCGGCAGCCTTGAGGGCGGCAGCATCGATCGTTGCCTTCGGATCGAGCTTCTTGGCATCGATCGCGGTCTGGATACGGCCGAGCGAAACGGTGACGTATTCGGAGGCGAAGATGTTGGTGAAGCCGCGCTTCGGCAGGCGACGATAGATCGGCATCTGGCCGCCTTCGAAGCCCTTGATCGCAACGCCGGAACGAGCCTTCTGGCCCTTCACGCCGCGGCCGCCGGTCTTGCCCTTGCCGGAACCGATGCCGCGACCGACGCGGATGCGTTCCTTGGTCGAGCCTTCGTTGTCCTTGATCTCATTCAGTTTCATGGTGTCTTCCTCCGTCTCACTTCTCGTCGACGATGCGCACGAGATGCTGGACAGCCCGGATCATGCCACGAACGGAAGGAGTGTCTTCCAGCGTACGGGTCCGGTGCAGCTTGTTAAGGCCGAGCCCGATCAGCGTCTTGCGCTGGACTTCCGGGCGGCGGATGGGCGAACCGATCTGCTCGATCGTGATCGTCTTGTTGGCGGCTTCTGCTTTCTTGGCCATGATCCGCTCTCCTTATTCTTCCGACGTTACACCGGAAGACGCGCGGCGAGCCTGAAGCGTAGCATACTTGATGCCGCGCTGGGCTGCGATGTCCTTCGGATGAACCTGGTGCTTCAGGGCGTCGAACGTGGCGCGAACCATGTTGTAGGGGTTCGACGAGCCGGTTGACTTGGCGACGACGTCATGGACGCCGAGCGTTTCGAAAACGGCACGCATCGGGCCGCCGGCGATGATACCGGTACCGGCCTTGGCCGAGCGCAGCAGAACCTTGCCGGCGCCGTGACGGCCGTTGACGTCGTGATGCAGCGTACGGCCGTCGCGCAGCGGTACGAAAATCAGGTCGCGCTTTGCAGCCTCGGTCGCCTTGCGGATGGCTTCCGGCACTTCGCGTGCCTTGCCATGGCCGAAGCCGACGCGACCCTTCTGGTCGCCGACGACGACGAGAGCCGCAAAACCGAAGCGACGGCCGCCCTTGACGACCTTTGCGACGCGGTTGATCGCGACCAGCTTGTCGACGAACTCGCTATCGCGCTCCTCGCGGGCCTGGCGATCTTCGCGCTGGCCTCTTCTTTCCTGTGCCATTGTCCTTTTCCTTTTTCTTTTCCGGGTGCAATCGGCAGATTACAATTGGAATTCCGGTACGATCCGGAGGGCGCGGCGAACCGCAATTCGCCCGGCCCTTCCCTTAAAGAGAAAGACCGGGCGAAATTCTTAGAAGCTCAGGCCGCCTTCGCGGGCGGCATCTGCAAGCGCCTTGACGCGGCCGTGGTAGATGAAGGCGCCGCGATCGAACACGACTTCCTTCACACCGGCCTTGGAGGCGCGCTCTGCAACCAGCTTGCCAACGGCGGCGGCAGCCGCAACGTCAGCACCGGTCTTCAGAGACGAGCGCAGACCCGCATCGAGCGTGGATGCGGCAGCGAGCGTGCGGCCGGCCACGTCATCGATGACCTGGGCATAGATGTTCTTCGACGAGCGATGAACCGACAGGCGCGGACGGCCGTTGGCGACCGCCTTGAGCTGGCGGCGCACGCGGCTCGCGCGCTTTGCAAGTGCTTCTTTCCTGCTAGCCATATCGCGTGATCCTTACTTCTTCTTGCCTTCCTTGCGGACGATCCGTTCCTCGGCGTACTTGACGCCCTTGCCCTTGTAGGGCTCCGGACCGCGGTATTCGCGGATTTCCGCGGCAACCTGACCGACCTGCTGCTTGCTGATGCCGGTGACGACGATTTCCGTCGGCTTCGGCACGGCAATGGTGATGCCCTGCGGCGGCTCATAAACCACGTCGTGGCTGAAACCGAGCGAAAGCTGCAGGTTCTTGCCCTGCATGGCCGCGCGGTAACCGACGCCGTTGATTTCGAGCTTGCGCTCGTAGCCGTCCTTGACGCCCCTGAAGATGTTCTCGATCATCGTGCGGGACATGCCCCATTTCGAACGAGCATCCTTGGTTTCGCTGACCGGGGTCACCGAAACGGCGTTGTCCTTGAATTCCAGCTTGATCTCGTCGTTTGCGACGAAGAACAGCTCGCCCTTCGGGCCCTTAGCAGTCACCTTCTGGCCGTCAACGGCGGCCGTAACACCTGCAGGAACCGGAACGGGCTTCTTACCGATACGAGACATTTTTCAATCCTGTCTGTTCGTTATGGAGTTCCCCTGCCTGGCCTTAGAAGACCGAGCAGAGAACCTCGCCACCTACGTTCTGTTCGCGAGCCTGGTGATCGGCCATCACACCCTTCGGGGTCGAAAGGATGGTGATGCCGAGGCCGTTCGCGACCTGCGGAATGGACTTTACCGAGACATAGACCCGGCGGCCCGGCTTCGACACGCGGCCGATCTCACGGATCACCGACGCGCCTTCATAATACTTCAGCTCGATTTCCAGCTCGGACTTGCCGTTGCCGTAATCGACCTGGGTGTAACCGCGGATGTAGCCTTCGGACTGCAGAACGTCGAGGACACGGGCACGAAGCTTGGAAGCCGGCGTGGTAACGGTCGACTTGCGGCGCGAAGCGCCATTGCGGATACGGGTGAGCATATCGCCCAAGGGATCAGTCATGGTCATCTAACGATCTCCTTACCAGCTCGACTTGACGATGCCCGGCACCTTGCCGAGATTGCCCAGCTCGCGAAGCGCGATACGCGACATCTTGAGCTTGCGATAGAAAGCGCGCGGGCGACCGGTGACTTCGCAACGGTTGCGGATGCGCGTCTTCGAGCCATCGCGGGACAGCGAAGCGAGCTTCAGGGTTGCCTTGAACCGTTCTTCGATCGGAAGTTCCTGGTTCATGATGGTCGCCTTCAGGGCAGCACGCTTTGCAGCCTGCTGGGCGACGGTCTTGCGGCGGCGCTTGTTCTTTTCAACTGCGCTGGTTTTCGCCATATCGGAGTTCCTTTTAAACGCTCGTCGTTACGGTTACTGGCGGAACGGGAAGTTGAACTCTTTCAGAAGAGCCCGGGCTTCGTCGTCCTTGGTAGCCGTCGTGCAAACGATGATGTCCATGCCCCACATCTGATCAACCTTGTCGTAGTTGATCTCCGGGAACACGATGTGTTCCTTGAGGCCCATGGCGAAGTTGCCACGGCCGTCAAAGCTCTTCGGGTTCAGGCCGCGGAAGTCGCGAACGCGCGGCAGCGCGATGTTGACCAGGCGATCCATGAATTCGTACATGCGGGCGCCGCGCAGGGTGACCTTCGCGCCGATCGGCATGTTTTCGCGGACCTTGAAGCCTGCGATCGAATTGCGGGCGCGCGTGATGACCGGCTTCTGGCCGGCAATCGCTGCAAGGTCGGCAGCAGCCACGGTGGGCTTCTTCGAATCGGCAGTCGCTTCACCAACGCCCATGTTGATCACGATCTTTTCGATCTTCGGGATCATCATCTCGTTGGAGTAGTTGAACTGCTCCTTCATCGCGGCGCGAATGCGGGAAACGTATTCCTTCTTGAGCCGCGGCTCGTACTTTGCCTCAGCCATCGATCACATCTCCCGTACGCTTGGCCACACGCACCTTCTTGCCGTCGACGACGGAAAAGCCAACGCGGGTCGGCTTGCCGTCCTTCGCGACAATCGCGATGTTCGACAGGTGAATGGATGCTTCCTTGTTGATGATGCCGGCTTCCTGCGTCTGCGTCTGACGCTGGTGGCGCTTCACCATGTTGATGCCGCGAACAACGGCACGGTCTTCCTTCGGCAGGACCTGGAGGACTTCGCCGGTGCGGCCCTTGTCCTTGCCAGTCAATACGACGACGTTGTCGCCCTTGCGGATCTTCTGCATTTGTCCCGCTCCCTCTTACAGTACTTCCGGAGCCAGCGAGATGATCTTCATATGGTTCTTGGCGCGAAGTTCGCGCGGAACCGGTCCGAAGATACGGGTGCCGATCGGCTCTTTCTTGTTGTCGATGAGAACCGCCGCGTTGTTGTCGAAGCGGATGACGCTGCCGTCCGGACGACGGATATCCTTGGCGGTACGCACAACAACCGCCTTCATCACGTCGCCCTTCTTCACGCGGCCGCGCGGGATGGCTTCCTTGATCGAAACGACGATGATGTCGCCGATCGAAGCGTACTTGCGCTTGGAGCCGCCCAGCACCTTGATGCACATGACACGACGTGCGCCGGAATTGTCCGCCACGTCGAGGTTTGTTTGCATCTGAATCATGTCAGGTCGCCTTTTCCTAATGCCCGGCGAACCCGCGCGCAAAAGCGCCCGGAGCCGGCTTATGAACAGAATTTCAGTGTGCGCGGGATGGATCTTGCCAAGGTGGTTTCCCTGAAAGGGACCTTCCCTGCGCTCAAAGCAAAAGAACGCCCGTTGCCGAGCGTTCTACGCCAGTGGCGTGCTACATACAGGATTCTGCGCCAGACGCAAGGGCCAAAAACATCCAGGCCTGGCGCGGAACCGTAAGAATTAAGCCTGGGCGGAAACGACCGTCCAGCGCTTGTCCTTGGAGATCGGCGCGCATTCCTCGATGGAAACCACGTCACCTACCTTGTACTGATTGTTCTCATCATGCGCCTTGTACTTCTTCGAACGGCGGACCGTCTTCTGAAGCAGCGGATGCGCGAAGCGGCGCTCTACCCGGACAACAACGGTCTTCTCGTTCTTGTCGGAAACGACTACGCCCTGCAGAATGCGTTTCGGCATATTATTCTTCCTTAGGCCTTGGCTTCTGCCGCCTTCTGGCGGGCAATGGTTTTCACGCGGGCGATGTCCTTGCGAACTTCGTTGATGCGCGAGGACTTTTCGAGCTGACCGGTCGCCTTCTGGAAGCGCAGGTTGAACTGCTCCTTCTTGAGGTCGGCAAGCTTGTCCTTGAGCTGGTCGGCCGTGAGGCCGCGTACGTCTTCGGCTTTCATCGTGCCCTCTCCTTACTCTGCGATGCGCTGTACGAAGCGCGTCTTGACCGAGAGCTTGGCGGCGCCGAGACGAAGCGCCTCACGGGCGAGCTCCTCGGGAACACCATCGATCTCGAACATCATGCGGCCGGGCTTGACCTTGCATGCCCAGTATTCGACGGAACCCTTGCCCTTACCCATACGCACTTCGGTCGGCTTGGCGGTCACCGGAACATCCGGGAACACGCGAATCCAGACACGACCGGCGCGCTTCATCGCACGGGTGATCGCGCGGCGGGCCGCTTCGATCTCGCGGGCGTTGACACGGTTCGGCTCCTGAGACTTCAGGCCGAATTCGCCGAAGGCCAGGTCGTAGCCGCCCTTGGCCACACCCTTGATGCGGCCCTTGAACTGCTTGCGGTACTTGGTACGCTTTGGCTGCAACATTTTCTTACTTCTCCGAGCTTATCTTTCGCCAGCGCTTATCAAGCGTTTTCGCGTTCGCGACGACGATCGCCGCGGTCGCCACGTTCGCGGCTTGCCGGACCCTGTGCGTCGCCTTCCAGCGCGCGACGTTCGGAAGCCATCGGATCGTGCTCAAGGATCTCGCCCTTGAAGATCCAGACCTTGATGCCGCAGATGCCGAACGCGGTTTCTGCTTCAGCCGTACCGTAGTCGATGTCGGCGCGCAGCGTATGAAGCGGAACGCGACCTTCACGATACCATTCGGTACGGGCGATTTCAGCACCGCCGAGACGGCCGGCACAGGTGATCTTGATGCCTTCGGCGCCGAGACGCATGGCCGACTGTACGGCCCGCTTCATCGCACGGCGGAAAGCCACGCGGCGCTCGAGCTGCTGGGCGATCGACTGGGCGACCAAGGTCGCATCGACCTCGGGCTTGCGCACTTCGACGATGTTGAGGTGCGTTTCCGAGTTGGTCATCGTGGAAAGCTTCTTGCGGAGCTTCTCGATGTCCGCGCCCTTCTTGCCGATGATCAGGCCCGGACGAGCCGAATGGATCGTGACGCGGCACTTCTTGTGCGGACGCTCGATGACCACCTTGGCGATACCGGCCTGCTTCAGTTCCTGCATCAGGTAGGCGCGGATCTTCAGGTCCTCATGGAGGAGCTGGCCATATTCGGCGTTGTCGGCGAACCAGCGGCTATCCCAGGTACGGTTGATGCCGAGGCGGAAGCCGATCGGATTGATTTTCTGGCCCATTATGCGGCCTCCCCTTTTTCCTCGACTTCGCGGACGACGATCGTCAGGTGCGCAAACGGCTTTTCGATCCGCGATGCGCGGCCACGGCCGCGGGCGTGGAACCGCTTCATCACGATCGACTTGCCGACATAGGCTTCCGAAACGATCAGCGAGTCCACGTCGAGGTCATGGTTGTTTTCGGCATTGGCGATCGCAGACTCAAGGGTCTTCTTCACCGTGCCGGCGATGCGCTTGCGCGAGAACTCAAGTTCGGCGAGCGCGCGGTCGACCTTCTTGCCGCGGATCATGGCGGCAACAAGGTTCAGCTTCTGGGGGCTGATACGGAGCGTGCGCGCAACGGCCTGCGCCTCGTTGTCCTTCAGCCGGCGTTCGGTCTTTGCCTTCGCCATGATTACTTCCTCTTCGCCTTCTTGTCCGCGCCGTGACCGTAATAGGTCCGGGTGGGAGCGAATTCACCGAACTTGTGTCCGACCATGTCTTCGTTGACGCTGACCGGAATGTGCTTGCTGCCATTGTAGACGCCGAACGTCAGACCGACGAACTGCGGCAGGATCGTGGAGCGACGGCTCCACATCTTGATCACTTCACTGCGTCCGCCTTCGCGTACCTTCTCAGCTTTCTTGAGAAGATAGCCGTCAACAAACGGACCTTTCCAAACTGAACGAGCCATTGAACGACTTTCCTTCTCTTACTTCTTGCGCTGATGGCGCGAACGCATGATGAACTTGTCAGTGGACTTGTTCGAACGGGTGCGCTTGCCCTTGGTCGGCTTGCCCCAGGGGCTGACCGGATGACGGCCACCGGACGTGCGGCCTTCACCACCACCGTGCGGGTGGTCGACCGGGTTCATGACAACGCCGCGGTTATGCGGACGCTTGCCACGCCATACGGTACGACCGGCCTTGCCGTCGTTGATGTTGCCGTGGTCCGGGTTGGAAACGGCGCCGACGGTGGCGAGGCACGAGCCCGGAACGAGGCGCTGTTCGCCGGAGTTCAGACGAAGGATCGCCATGCCGGAGTCACGACCGACGAGCTGCACGTAGGTGCCAGCCGAACGGGCGATCTGGCCACCCTTGCCCGGCTTCATCTCGACGTTGTGCACGATCGAGCCGACCGGGATGTACTGCAGGGGCATGGTGTTGCCCGGCTTGACGTCCACAGCCTTGTCGGAAGCGATGACCTTGTCGCCGGCAGCGAGGCGCTGCGGAGCGAGGATATAGGCCTGTTCGCCGTCCGTATAGGTGATCAGCGCGATGAACGCCGTGCGGTTCGGGTCGTATTCCAGACGCTCGACCGTGCCTTCGACGTCGAACTTGCGACGCTTGAAGTCGATCAGGCGGTAGGTACGCTTGTGACCGCCGCCGATGAAGCGGGCGGTGATGCGGCCGTAGTTGTTACGCCCGCCGCTCTTGGAGAGACCTTCCGTCAGCGTCTTGACCGGCTTGCCTTTCCAGAGGCCCGAGCGGTCGACGATGACCAGCTGACGCTGGCTCGGGGTCGTCGGATTGTAGCTTTTCAATGCCATTGTATCTTACCTCAGAGACCGGTGGAGACGTCGATCGTCTGACCTTCGGCCAGGGTGACGACAGCCTTCTTGACGTCCTTCTGCTTGCCGATGAAGCCGCGGAAGCGCTTCACCTTGCCCTTGCGGACCAGCGTATTGACGGCAGTGACCTTCACACCGAAGAGCGCTTCTACGGCAGCCTTGATTTCCGGCTTCGAAGCAGTCTTGGCAACGTTGAAGACAACCTGGTTCTGTTCGGATACCAGCGTCGACTTTTCGGTGATCGAGGGAGATACGATCACATCATAGTGGCGAAGATCGGTCACTTGAAACGCTCCTCTAGAGCTTCAACTGCGGCCTTCGACAGCACCAGCTTGCCGCGACGCAGAATGTCGTAAACATTGATGCCCTGAACCGGCAGAACGTCCACGTTCGGGATGTTCTGGGCTGCGAGCTTGAAGTTGTTGTCCAGCTCGGCGCCGCCGATGAAGAGCGCGTTGTTGAGGCCGAGCGCTTCGAACGAACCGGCGAGAACCTTGGTCTTCGCCTCAGCGGCAACCAGATTGTCGACGATGATCAGTTCTTCAGCCTTCAGCTTGGCAGACAGGGCGTGACGGAGCGCAAGAGCGCGAACCTTCTTCGGAAGGTCATGCTCGTGGCTGCGGACGACCGGGCCGTGAGCCTTGCCACCGCCGCGGAACTGCGGAGCGCGCGCGGAATGGTGACGAGCGCGGCCCGTACCCTTCTGCTTGTACATCTTCGAACCAGTACGAGAAATCTCGGAGCGGCCCTTGGACTTGTGCGTGCCCTGCTGCTTCTTGGCGAGCTGCCAACGAACCATGCGGGCGAGGATGTCTTCACGGGGATCGAGGCCGAAAATCTCGTCCGACAGGGCTACCTTGCCGGCGTCTTTTCCCTCGAGGGTCTTGACGTTGAATTCCATTGTAGCTGGCTCCCTTACTTCGCGGCCGACTTGACGGCGTCGCGAACGACGATCCAAGCGCCCTTGGAGCCCGGTACGGCGCCCTTGACGAGGATCAGGCCACGGTTTTCGTCGGTGGAGACGATTTCGAGGTTCTGGGTGGTGACGCGCGTCTGGCCCATGTGACCAGCCATGCGCTTGCCCTTCCAGACCTTGCCCGGGTCCTGGTTGTTACCAGTCGAGCCATGCGAACGGTGCGAAACGGACACACCGTGCGTGGCGCGCAGACCACCGAAGTTGTGACGCTTCATGGCGCCGGCAAAACCCTTACCGATCGTGGTGCCGGTGACGTCCACCAGCTGACCGGCCGTGAAATGATCCGCCTTCAGCTCGGTGCCGACATCGATCATGTTGTCTTCGGAAACGCGAAACTCGACGAGCTTCGCCTTCGGCTCGACATTGGCTACGGCAAAATTGCCGCGCTCGGCCTTGGACGTGTTCTTTACCTTGGCCGTGCCGGCACCGAGCTGAAGAGCGGTGTAGCCGTTCTTCTCAACGGTGCGGTGCGCGACGACCTGGCAGTTTTCCAGCCGCAATACGGTTACCGGGATATGCTCGCCGGCGTCGTTGTAGACGCGGGTCATTCCCACCTTCTGTGCAATTACACCCGAACGCATCGGTTCAATCCTTCTCACTCAGTCTGAAACCGAAGTCTCAGAGCTTGATCTCAACATCAACACCGGCGGCGAGGTCGAGCTTCATCAGCGCGTCCACCGTCTGCGGCGTCGGGTCAACGATATCGAGAAGGCGCTTATGCGTGCGCATCTCGAACTGCTCGCGGCTCTTCTTGTCGATGTGGGGGGACCGGTTAACCGTAAACTTCTCGATGCGGGTCGGAAGCGGAACGGGGCCCCGGACGCTAGCACCGGTGCGCTTCGCCGTCGACACGATCTCGCGCGTGGAAGCATCGAGAATCCGGTGATCGAACGCCTTCAGGCGAATGCGGATATTTTGGCCGTTCATTCGACGTTATCCTTGTTTTCTGTTTCCTCCGCGCCAACAACAGGCACGGGTTGTTCGTTCTTCCTAAGGCGGACCACCGGTTTCAAAGATCGAAGGGGACACGGAAGACCGCATCCCTTTCCAGTCTTCGGGCCTTGCGACCCACCTTATATCTTGATTGCTGCCCCGAAAGCCGAAGCAGGGGCAAATCGCGCTCGCGCGCCATTTGCTACATTTTTATGTCATAAGCAAGCGGCTAAGGGCCGCTTGCTTAAAAGATTTCCATGCAGTCAGCGCAGACCAGGTCTGCGCCGAGGCCGAATTACTCGACGATGGAAGCGACGATGCCGGCGCCGACGGTGCGGCCGCCTTCGCGGATCGCGAAGCGCAGCTTTTCTTCCATCGCGATCGGCACGATCAGCTCGACGTCAACCGTCACGTTGTCGCCCGGCATCACCATTTCCGTGCCTTCCGGAAGCGTAACGATCCCCGTCACGTCCGTCGTGCGGAAGTAGAACTGCGGACGGTAGTTCGTGAAGAACGGCGTATGACGGCCGCCCTCTTCCTTCGTCAGGATGTAGGCTTCCGCCTTGAACTTCTTGTGCGGCTTCACAGAACCCGGCTTGCACAGGATCTGACCACGCTCCACGCCGTTGCGGTCGACACCGCGCAGCAGCGCGCCGATGTTGTCGCCAGCCTGGCCCTGATCCAGAAGCTTGCGGAACATTTCAACGCCCGTGCAGGTCGTCTTCGTCGTCGGACGGATGCCGACGATCTCGACTTCCTCACCGACCTTGATGATCCCGCGCTCGACGCGGCCCGTCACCACCGTACCGCGGCCCGAGATCGAGAACACGTCTTCGATCGGCATCAGGAACGGCTGGTCGATCGGACGCTCGGGCGTCGGGATGTAAGCGTCCACCGCAGCCATCAGCTCGCGGATCGCGTCCTCGCCGATCTTCTTGTCCGAATCCTCAAGCGCGGCAAGCGCCGAACCCTTGATGATCGGGATGTCGTCGCCCGGGAAGTCGTAGGACGACAGAAGTTCGCGAACCTCAAGCTCGACCAGCTCCAGAAGCTCCGCGTCGTCGACCTGGTCGACCTTGTTCAGGAACACGACGATCGCCGGAACGCCGACCTGGCGGGCCAGCAGGATATGCTCGCGCGTCTGCGGCATCGGGCCGTCGGCGGCCGAGCAGACCAGGATCGCGCCGTCCATCTGCGCAGCACCGGTGATCATGTTCTTCACATAGTCGGCGTGGCCGGGGCAGTCGACATGCGCATAGTGACGGTTCGCCGTCTCGTATTCAACGTGCGCAGTCGAAATCGTGATGCCACGCGCCTTCTCTTCAGGCGCCGCATCAATCTGGTCATAAGCCTTGAACTCGCCGAAGTACTTCGTGATCGCCGCAGTCAGCGACGTCTTCCCATGGTCAACGTGACCAATCGTCCCAATGTTGACGTGCGGCTTGTTGCGCTCAAACTTGCTCTTTGCCATTGAATGCTTCCTGTGAACATAAGAGGTGGACCCGGCGAGCGGGTTTGGTGTCGCCGTTTAAGGCTTTCCACCAGAATGCGCAAGACATAATTACGACGCGAGCCGGGACAAGGGGAGCCCGGAAAATTCGCGCGAAACAGGCCCGGGATGGCGCAATTCCGCGAGCCGGCCACCTCGCGACGAACGCATCCATGACAACCTCGGGAAACCGGACGGGCGAAAGCGCCGGCCATGACCTGCGATGCGCGAAGCGCCGCGGGAAAGCAATATTATTGGAAGAGAGGCGGAGGATGGAGCGGGTAGCGGGAATCGAACCCGCGTATTCAGCTTGGAAGGCTGCTGCTCTACCATTGAGCTATACCCGCGGTGTGGTGTCCGATCAGAGACGAATGGTGGAGAGAGTTGGATTTGAACCAACGTAGGCTGAGCCAACGGATTTACAGTCCGTCCCCTTTAACCACTCGGGCATCTCTCCAGTTTTCGTCCGGATCGTGAGACCAAGTTCGTCAGACCGTGAAGCTTGCCGCCCCTCGATCTGCGCCGCGTATATGACTGCCCCGTTCCCGTCTGTCAACACGAGGATTTTGGAAAAATGACGAAAAAATAAAACTGCCGTGTCACGCGCGGACAGTGACGCAAGGTCTTTGCCGAACGGGCCTGCCCCGCTATAAGGCGCCATGAGCAAGGATAACAAACAGGATAAATCCAGCCGCGACACCCATTACGCGACGCTGAGGCGAGCCGTGCGCGACGCCAGGCGCGAGCGCGGCGAAATCCCCACGCCGCCACAGAAACGGCAGAAATCCAACAAGGACTGGAAACCGCCGCAGCTTCAGCCGGACCAGGTCTTCCTCTACGGCCTCCACACGGTGCGGGCCGCGCTCGACAACCCCGAGCGCAAGCTGATCAAGCTTTCCGTGACGCAGAATGCCTTCGCCCGCCTCGATGTCGGCGAGGCATCCGCCCTGCCCTTTCCGGTCGAATTCGTCTCACCGCAGGATATCGACAGGATTTTGGGTCCGGAAGCCATCCACCAAGGGGTGATGCTGGAAACCCGGCCATTGCCGATCCGCCGTCTGGAGGCGTTGAGGGACAGCCCCCTGCTCCTCGTTCTCGATCAGGTGACCGATCCGCACAATGTCGGCGCCATCATGCGTTCGGCCGTGGCTTTCAGCGCCGGCGCCATTATCACCACCCAGAGACATAGCCCGACAGAATCCGGTGTCCTTGCCAAGTCCGCCTCCGGCGCGCTGGAACTCATACCTTATATACAGATCACCAATCTCGCCGATGCGCTCGGCGAACTGCACCGGCTCGGCTTCCAGACGATCGGGCTCGATTCGGAAGGCCCCGCTCCGCTCGAGGGCACCTTTGCCGGCGACCGGATCGCGCTGGTGCTCGGATCGGAGGGCAAGGGGCTGCGCCAGAAGACGCGCGAGACGGTGACGGCGCTCGCAAGGCTCGACATGCCGGGCTCCATCAAGTCGCTCAATGTCTCGAATGCAGCCGCAATCGCACTTTATGCGACGCGACAGCACCTCTCCCGATCCGGCACGGGCTCTTCGGAAACGCGATGATGCCGATGCTCGCCACATTCGAAAAAGCAGCGCTTCTCGCAGGCAGGGCCATTCTGGAAATCTACAGGGCAGGACCGAATACCCGCTACAAGGCCGACCGCTCGCCGGTGACGGAAGCCGATGAACAGGCCGAGAAGATCATTCTCGCCGAACTCGCCAGGGCGTGCCCCGACATTCCGGTCGTGGCGGAAGAATCGGTGGCTGCCGGCCGTGTGCCATCGATCGAGGGACACTCCTTCATCCTGGTCGACCCTCTCGACGGCACAAAGGAATTCGTCAGCAAGCATAAGGATTTCACGGTCAACATCGCCCTGATCGAAGAGGGAGTGCCCCTGCTGGGAGTGGTGTACGCCCCGGCGCTGCACATCGCCTATCTCGGTGGCGAGGGAAAGGCTGAGAAGCTCGTCCTCGACGACGATCTGGCCATCGTCAGCCGCAATCCGATTTCCACCCGGCCGGTCGAAACGCCGCCCGTCTGCGTTGCGAGCCGTTCCCACGGCTCTCCCGAGACGCAGGCCTTCCTGACGCAGTCCGGCGCTTCCGATATCCGGACGATCGGCTCCTCGCTGAAATTCTGCATATTGGCGGAAGGTCTCGCGGACCTTTATCCTCGCTTCGGGCGGACCATGGAATGGGATACCGCCGCTGGCGATGCCGTCTTGCGCGCCGCCGGCGGAGCGACCCTCGATCTCGACGGCAGGTCGCTTCGCTATGGCAAGACCGGGCGGACGGGCTTCACCGATTTCGCCAATCCGGACTTCGTAGCATGGGGAATGCGCCCGAAGCAAGGCCTGGACGGCTGCGTCCCGGCCCGGGGCGACTGACGCCCTTTCATATCCAGGTCACATATGTCCGCGAACAGGATGCCGTGGCCAGAGGGATGAAATCCAGATTCGACGCCTCGTCTCCGGATGACACGTTACAATAGAAGCTGGATACGCTAGGAACACTTCAATACCGGAGCAGGTATTTTGCTCGACTGCAATGGGGATATCAGATGCGAATAGTAATGGTTGGCTCGGGTTATGTTGGCCTTGTTTCGGGGGCATGCTTTGCGGATTTCGGCCATGAGGTCGTGTGCGTCGACAAGGCGGTGGAGAAGATCGAGGCGCT
>NZ_JBHMAA010000040.1:0-28061 GCF_042429745.1 Neorhizobium puerariae
GCCCTGCATCGTTCGCGACAATGCAGGATGCGCTGAAACCAACCTCGTCATCCATCTCTCCTCGTTGGGAAACGAGGGCGCAGTTCTTCATTTCGTCAGGGGGTCAGTTTCTCACTTCGCCTGACACCAAGATCGAGGGAGGCGATGGACATGTCACACTGGTTGTCTTCGGAAACTTGACGTGCAGTAGCATCGACCATGATTGGGCAAGCACAATTTTTGTGACAGGAAATGTCCTTGTGAAGGATTGGGTTTTCGCATCACGAGAAGACTCGGCTCTCGTAATTGGAGGCGATTTCAAGACCCCAATCTTTATCGGCGCGGATATTTGGGTGTCCGTGGGCGGTGCGGTAGAGATGGAATATGGCTACGGGTATGCTGTCAATCTCGCTTCGTTCGCCGACGCTTATGGGGCACCCCAAATCCACCCGCGGCACGGTTGGCGCGAGTTGGTCTTAAAGCTCGGATTCGGGCAAGGGCGCATCCGCGATGAGGAACAACTTTTGGAAGCGCTTGAGGAGCGTCTGCGTACAGCAGGAAGTCTGTTACGTTCGGCGTGAAATGCACGTATCGCTCATGAGCATGCTGCAACCCTTTCGCGCAGGAGAAAGACAATCCAAGTTCGACGGTATATTTTAGCCATTCTGCTCTCGGTACTGTGGGCCATGAGTATTGTGCGAGGAGCACCGGCAGCCGCAGAAAAACGCGACTGGATATTCAGCGGCTTTGAACTGATCGAAGCGCTTGAAGGCAGATCGGGCGATGGAATGTCCGGCGAGGCTGGCCGCATCGTGTCGAATGCTCGCGCCATCGCTTATATCGCCGGTGTCGCAGACGCCACGAGCGGCACGCGATGGTGTGGAGCCGGCAATGTTCTTCCCCATGAGCTTGTCGACCGCGTCTACACCAATCTTCGCACCCTTGCGCCAGACCGGCTGAAAGGGAGCGCATCATCGCTTGTGGTGGAGGGATTAGCCGAGGCGTTCCCGTGTCGCGCAAACTGAGGGAGCTTCGCGGGAGATGCGGATTTTGACAATTTCTGACTCAACAAGAGGATAAACACGATGCTCGTGGACAAGCTCTCCCCCAAATACGCTCCTTATACATTCGATGGACTGCCCACCCTCTACGGCGTAGATGGATTTTGGGAAACGGCGCTCCCGATGCCGCAGACGTCGACGCTCTGGCATTCTCTCGTTGCCCCGCCTCATCCCCGCCGAGGCTATTCCAACTTCGCCGAGCCCGGCGAAGTACCTGTTTCCTTTGAAAATGACGATGGCGAAGGCGACTCCCCTGATCCCATCATGCTTGAAACGGCACGGTGGCTTATCGAGAACGATGAGGAAGTAGAGCGGGTCATTATCGACACGATCTTGAGCGACATGCCAAGATTGCGCGACATCCAGAGCGGTATCGTACTGGGGGACGAGGATAAGCCGCTCCCTGAAAGCTGTGACGAGCCGATGCTGCGTCAGATGGTCCGGCTGCTTCAGCTTACGCTGCCTCCTATTAAGGGTAAGCTTCCCTATTTCGGGGCGGAACTGGCATGTACATGGGATCGGGAGCATGGCTATGGCGTCATGTTCCACGGCACCAATGTCGTGGAATCTGGCGGAGGCGATATCCCGAACCTCTCGTGGATCGCCAATCGCCACGCCGAAGGACGCACGTGAAATTTGGATGTCGCGGTTTGGGGAAGATTTGCAACAGCTCGGTCGTGCCGTAAGCGGACGTAACACGTTCGACGTCACAACGGCCGCAAGGCAATGCCGGCTAGGAATACTGTGACAGAAAAGGCAGAAGATGAATCATTTCGATATACTTGGCCGCAGCATTGCCGACCCGGTTGTCGAGTTTTATCTGGCCAAGCACGAAAAGCTGGACCCTACCGATTTTCGTACGAATGCGGAGATGGGCTTTTTCGGCGGCTTCGACAGTGGGTTCGGTCTGCAGGTGGAAAGCCTTTCCGCATATAGTGCCCAATTCGAAGAGGTACGGTCGAGAAGCCTGCCAGACGATGAGGAAAGGATCGTCTCCGGCTGTCATTTACCGGACTGGATGCGATCAGGGCGGTGCAACGCGCCTATCCGGCGGCGCTGCCATTTGGTCTGACGTTTGGAGACAGCAGCGACGTCGTGGCTGAGAAGCTCGGGACGGGTCCGTTTAGGGAAGCCAAGAGCAGCACACTGCCAGAATATTCAGCCCAACGCTTCGATCATTCCCACACTGTCGGCAATATGGTCGTGATCGCAAAATATGACGCGGACTTGCGATTGATGGCGGTTTACCTGATGCCGGCTGACCGCACCATGCTCAGGGGCAGGCGCCAAAAAGCGTCCTTGCCAAAGCACAAGATCATGCCTGGCAATGTCGATAAGGTCGAAGCATTGCGAGGCCAGATTCCGACGCCACGCTGGCGGAGATCAATGGTCGAGGGAGACGAGCTTTTCAACGAAGCGGATATCGCCGTGGCTGAAGCGGCACTGAATGCGTTCGTCGACACGGTGAAAGCCGCTACCAGCCAGCGGGATGCGCAGGCTATCCAGGCGGCGGTCAAGGACATCGTTCTTGCGATTAACGAGATCAACGGCAGAAACGGGATGATCGAAACGCTGGAACGCGATGAGCTCGGTACCCTGATAGACGCGGTGGTAAGGGCGTCGGGCTTCAGCCTCCAGGATGATGAAGATATCACCGCGGAATGGCGGGAGTGGTAACGGGACGCGTGTCACGGAACGCGCTGTCTACTTGTATCACTCGTGTTTGCATCATGTTGTCTGCCTTTCCAAAAGTCGACATGAGGAGTGGATGTTATGTCCCATTCCTGCTGAACACAACCATAGCATCATCAGCGTATTTCGAGTGGTTACGAACCGCCTTCACTATCCATGCTCACGGACACCTGAATGGGTAGTGCTTTCGAACTTAGGGACTCGCACATTTTGACAGTCGTCGCGATTGTCCATGGGTATGAATGCAGATGGCAATGAAAAGGTATTTCCGTCGCTGGCGGTAGCCACTAGCATGTGAGGAGACCACATCCGCGAACGACCGTGGGCGCGCAAATTCACTTTGCCTGTCATGAATGGCGGTGGAGGCCGCCACGGTTCAATACAAGTGAACCACGTGAGCACAGACAACAAAGCATCAACCATCCGTCTCGTTTATCCCCAATGGCAAGGAGGTGGCCCCATTGCCGAGTTCATTCCTGAGTTGCCTGCGGAGGATGCCTACAAAGGGTATTTTCTTGGCGCGCAACTGCTGAGGATATTGGCGCCGGCTAACGGCCAGAGAACGGTCGAAGTCCCGGTGTCGCTGGATATCAAGGACAGAGAGGAAGAAAGCGGGGTCATTTCCTATCGGGCGCTTCTGAGACAGTCGCATGCCGCACTACAAATCCTTCGCCAGCATGACCCCGACAGGATCGTCACGCTGGGAGGCGAGTGCTCCGTCAGCGTGGTGCCATTCACATTTCTGGCCGAGAAATACCTCGACGATGTGGCTATCGTGTGGATCGACGCACATCCGGACCTCAACCTGCCGGGAGAAGGGCATCGGGGATACCATGCGATGGCCCTGGCCGCCACGATGGGGCGAGGCGATACCGGCATGATGCAATTGCTTCCCGCAAAGGTGGATGCTTCCAAGGTGCTCATCGTCGGGTTGCGTGCGTGGGAGAAGGAAGGTGGCACCCCGCAACGCCAGAACGATTTCGGGGTCAAAAGCCTGTCGCCTGCGGAAGTCGCGCTGGATAGTTCGGCCGTGCTGGAGTGGCTCAGGAAGACCGGAGCATCGAAGGTGCTGGTGCACTTCGATCTCGACGTCATTGATCCATCGGACATGATCGCCGCCGTGGGCGTCGAGCCTAACGGAATGAAGGTGGATGAGGTCGTCCGCTTGATCAACGATCTTGCCGAGCACTCCGATCTGGTGGGTCTCACTGTCGCCGAACACATGCCGAGGGTCGCGATTAAGCTGCAAAACATGCTCGGGCGTCTGCCTCTGCTGAAAGACGGTTGATCTGAAATCAATGCGACCACTGTGTGCGATGGTTGATTATCCTCTGGACGCAAATTCAAACCGGATATTTTATCACCGCCGGAAGGTGTCAATCAGCCAGTCGATGAAAACCTTCAAACGCGCGCTCTGGTGGCGATTGGGCGGATAGACCGCGTGCAAGGGGAGGCCGGGCCGCGTCCATTCCGGCAGCACCTCGACCAGCCGGCCCGAGTCGATATACGGTTGGACGAAGCGTCGCAGATGCTGCCCCACCCCCAGCCCCGCAAGCATCAAATTGATGAGGCCATTGCCCTCGTTGGTCGAAAACGCGCACTTGGTGATCTCGTGGCGGTCCGCCCCGTTCTCAAATACCATTGGTTCCGGCTTGCCGGTTGCAGCAAAGAAATAGCCGGCGTGAAGATGGTTGTCCCTCAGATCCAGTGGCGAACGTGGCACCCCCCGGAGCTTGAGATATGAGGGTGACGCACAGGTTGCGTAATCGAGATCTGTGATCTTCCGTCCGATCATTGTCATTTCCTGAAGGGCGCCGGCGCGGATCACGCAATCGACGCCCTCTCCAACGATATTGAGCGTTCGATCACTGATTCCCAGGGCGATGGTCACGTCAGGGTACTGGCGGCGGAAGTCCGGCAGTGCAGGAATCAATAAGCAGTTGGCAAACGAAACTGGCGCGTCGATGCGCAGGTGCCCGCGAGGCTTGAGCGTCTTGCCACGCACCGAATCATCGATTGCATCCACGTCGGACAGCAGCCGCATCGCCTGCTCGTAATATTCCAGCCCTTCGGACGTGGCCGCCACCGCGCGCGTCGTGCGGTGCATCAGCATGATGCCGAAGTGCCTCTCCAGATCCGTGACCAACTTGCTCACGGTCGAACGAGGCAGCGCCAACTGCTCAGCGGCTCTGCTGAAGGAGCCGGTTTCGACCACGCGCACGAAGGCGCGCATCGCCAGCAACTGGTTCATGGGCGCTCTCCGCAGCCTTAAGACGCTCTAATTATCCATCAGTATGGATAGTGATGGCAAGATAAATGTCTTTTGTTTCTGAAATCAGCCATTATCCTAATGGTCAGACTGACGCACCTATCCGGCCGTCGCGGTGTCGGTGCGAACCAAGGGACGCGCGTACCCGATTGCTGGCCTCGGCAGAAATCGGGCAACAGGCCGTCTGGTGACGAGCCAAGGGCGCCGACCCCAGCCCGCACCCGAAATCATCGAATTTGAGAAAGCGAGAGATCGACATGAAAGCCATCGTCGTCAAGAAGTTCGGTAATCCCCCTGAAATGGTTGTGGAGGATCGCCATCAACCCGTTCCCAAGGACGGTTTCAGCTTGGTGCGCCTGCACGCAGCCACTGTTAACCAGCTCTCCAACACGTTGCGCAAGGGCGAGATGGCGTCAGCGCCTGCGCCCCTCGTGCTCGGGAATGAAGGCTCGGGCGTGGTGGAGGCCGGTGCCCGTTTCCAACCCGGCACTCGCGTCGCCATCTACGGCGGCAGCGTGCTCGGCATTACGCGCGATGGTCTCTTTCAGCAGTGGGCGTTGGTTGAGGACAGGAGGTTGTTGGCGCTGCCCGACAACCTCAATTGGGACGAAGGCGCGGCCCTGACGGTGAACTATCTGACCGCCTACTTGGCGCTGACACGTATCGCCAAGGTGCAGCCGGGCCAGGTGGTGCTGATTTCGGGCGCTTCGGGCTCCGTCGGCCACGCACTGGTGCAAGTGGCCAAAGCATTGGGCGGGCGACCCATCGGCATTGCCTCGTCCGCCGTTAAGGCAGAGCGCGTGCGTGCCGCGGGGGCTTTCGAGGCGATCGACCTCTCGACGCAGGATGTGGGCGAGGCAGTGCATGCACTGACCGACGGCCAGGGGGCCGACGTGGCGCTCGACCCGGTGGGCGGTAGCTTGTTCGGACAGTTGCTCCAGGCCCTGCGCCCTCGCGGCACGCTGGTGTCCATCGGCTTCACCGGCGGCAAGCAGGCCGAGGTGGATGTGGTGGACGTGATCGTCAATGAGAAATCGCTTATCGGGTACAGCCTGCACGCCGAGCCGGACGAGACGGCGGCCCAAGCGTTGGTTGACATTGGCAAGTTGGCCGCCCAAGGCCTGTTGAAGCCGGTTATCGACGGCACGTACCTCATCGAGGACTTCGAGCAGGCGTATAGCCGCCTGACGTCGCGCGAGGCCGTCGGCTCGGTGATCCTGCATCTATGAAGGGGCGAGACATGAACGGGACAACGTCTCCGGCACGCTCCTGGCTTGCCGTGCTGTCGCTTGCGCTGGGCTCTTTCGCTTCCGTGACCGCAGAGTTCTTGCCGGTCGGCGTCTTGCCGGAGGTTGCCGAGTCTTTCGGGATCACTGCGGGCAGTGCGGGCTTGATGATGACGCTGCCTGGTGTTTTGGCAGCGTTGGCTGCACCCGGCGTGATGCTCCTTGCCGGGAGCACCGACCGCCGCCGCATCCTGCTACTGCTTTCGGTCATCTTGCTGGCGGCATGTCTGCTCTCCGCCTGGGCGCCCACCTACGGCATCATGTTGCTCAGCCGTGCCATGGTCGGTATCAGCCTTGGGGCCTTCTGGGCGCTGGCGCTGGCCGTGGCTGTGCGGCTGGTGGATGCCGAGAAAGCGCATAAGGCCGCTGCTGCGGTATTCGCTGGTGTTACGGCGGCCATGATCCTGGGCGTGCCGCTCGGCACGCTGGTCGCCGAGCATTTCTCGTGGCGTGGCGCCTTCTTGGCGGCTGCCGCCATTGCTGCCGCGGCAGTGCTGATGCAGGCATGGGCGCTGTTTCCGATTCCCGCCGCAGGCTCGATGCGCATCGCATCGCTGGTGGCGTTCATGCAGCGCGCCGCCTCGCGCAAGAGCATGCTGATGATCACGCTGGTGTTCGCCGCACACTTCGGCACGTACACCTATGTGGCGCCGCTGATGCAGCAAGCCGGCATCGGCCCCTCGAACATCACCCTCCTGTTGCTAGGGTATGGCGTTGCGGGCTTCTTCGCGAACTTCGTGGCCAGCCACTTCATTGGCCGAAGCCTGCGCGGCAGCCTGCTCGCAGCCAAGGTACTGCTGCTTGCATCCCTGGCCGCGCTGCCCTGGCTGGCTGGTCTACCGCTGGCCGAGATAGCCCTCATCCTGGTGTGGGGCATCGCGTGGGGAGCTCTGCCGCTGTGCCTGAACACCTGGAACCGCAGTGTGTCCGGCAGCGACACGGAGGCCTCGTCAGCCATGTTCACCTTCACCTGCCAGGTCGCCATCGCTCTCGGGTCGGCGTCCGGCGGCTTCATCGTCGATCACATGGGCCTAAGTGCGACCTTCACTGCCGGGGCCGTTGTGGTGCTGCCCAGCGCGGCGCTGCTGGTGGGCTATGAGCCACGCCAGAAAGGTGAAGCGTGTTGAGCGGCATCCCACCTGAAGACGAGCGAGGTGAAGCCGGTCTTCGGTCAGACCGTGCCAATCGAGGACGCGGATGGAGCGCCCGTTTCAGGAAATTGTAGGAATACGGCAATGGCGGCTGTCCTGTGCCGCGCCGGGATCGGGACGCTGCGCCGGTCGCCTTGGCTGCGGTCTTTTCTGCCCTGACCGTCAAGGCCAGTTCGTATGATGCCAGTGGGCGTTTGCGGGCGAGGCTTCGTCTGACCTTCGCCGGTGCTGGCGTGTCCGGTGTGGTGGGGAGACCGCTTGCGGGCCGCACGCCATATCTCACCAAGCAGATGATCCGAGTTTCCCGGCGCTGATCCGTCCGGCCCGTCGAAGCGGACGGAAAGCCCAACCTCGTGGGTCTGCCGTGGCGACCATGACCGGCTCCGCGAGACTGCCTCGTCAGCCGGATGGGGCTTGCCGCGAAATGTCCGCCGCCGCCCTTGCGTTATGGGATTGAAGCCGAATGGCGGAAACGCGCCCTCGGCGTGGTTCCGGCGCAGCCGAAAGCCCGGCCCGAAGGGCAACGCCCAATCATAGTAACTTCAGGCTGTGGTTCTGAGCTTCACCCGAATGCCATCACTCTGCGATACGGACCACCAGCTTGCCAAAGTTGCGACCTTCCAGCAGGCCGATAAAAGCCTCCGGCGCAGCCTCCAGCCCGTCCACGACATCTTCCCTGTAGCGGATTTGACCAGATGCGATCCATTCCGCCATCTGGCTGTAGAAGGCAGGCCGCTGATCGACGAACTCACGCTGGATGAAACCGCGAATGAGCAGGCTCCGGCTCAGCACATCGCGCAAGACGCCCGGCAGGCGGTCTGGCCCGGAATGCGCCGCCGCATCGTTATACTGCGCGATCAGTCCACAAACCGGCACGCGAGCGAAATCGTTCAGAAGCGGAAAGACTGCATCCCAGACATGGCCGCCGACATTCTCGAAATAGACGTCGATCCCCTGCGGGCAGGCAGCCTTTAGCCGGGCCTCGAAATCCGGGGCGCGGTGATCGACCACGGCATCGAAACCGAGTTCATCGCGCACGAACGCACACTTGTCCGCGCCGCCAGCGATACCGACCGCGCGAGCGCCCTTTATCTTCGCGATCTGCCCAACGGCTGACCCTACGGCCCCGCTTGCCGCTGCGACGACAACGGTTTCTCCGGGCTTCGGTTGGCCGATTGTGAGGAGGCCCGCATAGGCCGTAAAGCCGGGCATCCCGAGAATGCCGAGTGCGGTGCTGATCGGAGCGGCTGCCGGATCGAGCTTGCGAAGGGTCGATCCCTCGGCAAGCGCGAAACTCTGCCATCCGGAATGGGAAAGAACGACATCGCCTTCCGCAAAATCGGGATGCCGAGATCGGACTACCCTGCCGACCGTTCCGCCTTCCATGACATCGCCGATTTCTACCGGCTTGGCATAGGACTTCCCGGCGTTCATCCTGCCCCTCATATAGGGGTCCAACGAGAGGTAGAGGATCTTGAGCAGAACTTGACCTTCGTCCGGTTCTGAAAGCGGGGCGCTATCAAGTCTGAAGTTGTCTGGGGTGGGCTTGCCAACCGGACGGCTGGCAAGAAGTATTCGGCGGTTACTCTCGACCAAGGCTTGACCTTCCTTTGACGTTCAACAGCATTCGTTACAGATTCGGGGGAGAGGCTTGTTCCAGCCGATCAACCGCCTTGGGGTCGGAAGCCTCCCTGTGAAGCGCCTCCCAATCGTCAGGCGGGTTGCCGTCATCCAGCATCCCCTTGAAGACCTTATAAGCGTCCGTTTTGGAGCCGTAGGTCCGCAAGCTGTTTTCGTCGTTCACCCAGGCGAAGATGATGACCTTGCTGGTGCTGCTGTAGCGGAAAAAGAGCCGGAAACGACCATTGCCGAACTTGGCGCGAAACCAGTGCTTGCGGTCATCGCCAAGAGTCGCGCCTTGGCGATAGATGGATGCTGTCGGGTCCGATGGCACATTGACGGTGACAAGCTGGACCAAGGACGCAAGCAACTTGGCGTCGGCGGATTTCTGATAATCGTCCGGTTTCTTCGCTTTGAGCGTATCGACCGCCTCGATCAGCTTTTCCCACTGATCTAGAAAGAGAGGGTGTGCGAGGACGGTCCAGCCATTGATCGTCGGCATATCAGATTGAAACGTCCCCCTCGATCTCGGCATCGAGATCGACCGTCATGCCCGCCGTCAGGGCAACAGCCCGGTCGAGCAAGGATTGCGGGAACGGAAGAACAGATTTCTCGGGCTGCTTCGCCATGTCCCGCGCGAGAAATTCGAGAAAACGGTCGATCACGGGATCGGCGGTTTCTTCAATCTCGGCCTTCTGGACATAGACGCGGTGCTGCTCATCAATGAGAAAAGCAATGCGTCCACCATAGTCCACGCCCAGCGCCTGCCGAACGGACTTCGGCACGGTGGTTTGTCCCTTGGCGGTGATCGTGCTTTCTTCTTTCAGCAGCGCTCCCATGGCGGGCCTCCATAAATCGGTCGAGCGGAATGTAAGGAATATTCCTTATCATGTCAAGATTGGCCGTCGCCTTGCTCTGCCAGCCGTTTCCGCGCCTTTACTTCGCGGGCTGGCCGACACCGTTCACCAGACGCGCCAAGGCGGAGAAGCCGACGAATCCGCCGCCAGCAATGCAGAAGATTTGCCGCCAGATGTCGGACGGCACGGCCTCCTTGGTGATGCCATAGATCAGCGCATAGCCCGCAACGGCAGCGGGCGCGGCGAAGATCAGCCCGACGATCAGGCGAATGACAGGCGAGCGGATCGTCTCGAACAGCCCGGCCAGAATGCCGAACGCAACGCCAGCGGAAAACAGGCCGACCAGCCCTGCGCCGATCAGGCTGGAGCCGGTCTCGTAAGCGAATTGTGCTGCGGCCAGCCCGATGAAAAAGGGCAGCGCATAGACAGCGAGATTGTAGGCGAGGACGCAGAGAAGCGCGACCAGCCCAACGCTCATGAACATGACGGCGACCATGATGTTTCACCTTTGCTGACGGCACCGCCTTTCGTGCAATCGCCACGATGGCCGCTGCACGTTCCGATGTGTGCCGATATGTTCTTGGTCTGTCGAGGTCATCCGGCCGCGCGGGGAAGCCGTGCGGTCGCGATTTTGCGAGTGGCAGGCCGGGACCGCTGATGCGATCCCGGCCCATCCTTCATTCCGCCGCCACGGCGAAAGGCTCGTTCTCTATGGCAGGGGCTTCCGGCTGCTCGTCCACCGCCAGCCATGCGGGCCGCTCGGCGCGCAGGATCTCGATCCCTTTTTTGCCGTCGCTGCCTGCTGATGGGCCCGGACGGAGGTACTGTCGATCATCTGGATATTGCACTCGCGCGTGGTGGTAACAGCGTCCATCAACTTTTCCCACACGCCTGCCTTTCACCATCGCACGAAGCGATTGTAGCAAGTGGTGCGGGGGGCATATCGCTCCGGCAGGTCTCGCCATGGCGCACCAGATCGCAACACCCAGAAGATGCCGTTTAGCACACGGCGGTCGTCAACACGTGGCACGCCGCGCGGTTTGTTGGGCAGGAGCGGCTCGATCACGCGCCACTCGAAGTCGGTCAGATCATATCGGCTCATGCCAATGCTTAATCAGATCATTCCTCATGGCGCACTAAGAGTGTTGCTGGTGGGTTCGCGAACTGTTGCGGACCTCCGCCAATATAGTAAAAGTCATGTCCTGACTGAGCTGGAGGGGGCAGATGCCATCGACGCGGATAGAGACACGGGATGGTTGGATTGGCGGTCGACGACGTGAGCTTATCGAGGCAGTCCAGCGTGCCTTGATTGCTGGGTTGCTGATACCTGACGATGACCGATGCATTTTTTTGCAAGAATTCAACGATGACGCGATGATAGCGCCTCCGAATAAGGGGCCGCGCTACACCGTGATTGAAATCAAACTATTCTCGGGAAGATCGGTCGAGGCCAAGCGCCGTCTTTATCAAGCGATTGTTGAAGAGCTTTCTGCCTTTGACGTGCCTGCGTCCGACATCAAAACGGTCCTCATTGAGAGCGACCCTGTCAATTGGGGATTGCATGGAAAGCCTGCGAGCGAGATCGACTTGGGCTTCAAAATCGACGTTTGAATTGACCGCTTCTCACCTATCTCGGCCGTTTCCCATTTATGGGTTCACGACTTAAACCGTCGCGAAACAACCCTGAAGCCAGGTCTTGAGCGCCATGATGTCCTGACGCTGTTCCAACCCGGTTGCGCAGGCAAAATGATAGGCATCGCCGGCAAGCGTCTGTGCAAAGGGTGTTACGAGCAGACCCGAAGCAAGAGCGTCGCCGGCCAGAACCCGGCTGACGATAGCGACGCCCTGGCCGGCGATAGCAGCTTGCACGGCCAACATAGTGTCGGGGAACCTCGGCCCGGCGTCGGTCTGGACGTCGGTGAGAGCAGCCAACGCGCACCAGCGGGGCCAATCCGGGTTCGGCATCGGACGGCTTCGCCCATCGATATGGATCAATGTCGCGTCGCGCAGATCCTCCAGACGCGACAGGCCGAGGCCGGGGCTGCAAACGGGCACCAGGGTATCTGCGCAGAGCTGCGTGCTGACCACGCCGGGAAACGGACCACGCCCATAACGTATCGCGATGTCGATGCCGCCGGGCCGCAATTCCTCCACTGCGTTTGACATATGCAGCCGGAGATCGATCGTCGGAACGGCCTGACGCAGCGCCTCCATGCGGGGCACCAGCCATTGGCTCAGAAACGCCGTTGTGGATGTGAGCGTAACCGGCGCCGGCGTTGTGTCCGCGCGCAGCCGCGTCACCACCTTTTCGATTTCGCCGAAGCCGGAGGCTGTCGCATCATACAGGGCCTTGCCCTGCGGGGTCATCGTCACGGCTCTTGGCGTCCGGTCCAGGACCCGGAAACCGAGATGGGCTTCAAGCTGCCGGATCTGATGGCTGATCGCCGTCGGCGTGACCAGAAGCTCTTCGGCCGCCAGCTTGAAACTTGCACGGCGTGCGGCCGCTTCGAAGGCGCGGAGAGCGGACAGCGGCGGCAGGCGCAAACGAGTCATGCTGAATCTGATTCATCCTCAAGGTGAGGAGTTTGATTTTTTCTTCGTACTACGAGCCGATTATGATGACCGAAAGTCATCTCATCAAGAGATCATCTCATCTAAGGAAGGCAAACCATATGGTCGAACTGGTCGCCGGCATCATCGATGTTTTCGCGGACGCACCCTTGACCGGCAACCCGCTGGCAGTGGTGCAAGGCGCCGATGATCTGACGGACCAGCAAATGAGGCGGATCGCTGGCGAGTTCAATCAGGCTGAGACTACCTTCATCCAGCACAGCTCGCGTGCAGACTGGAAACTGCGATCCTTTACGGCGAGCGGCGCGGAGGTTTTTGGTGCGGGTCACAATGCCCTCGGGGCATGGCTGTGGCTCGGAGAACATGGCGATCTCGGCCCGCTGACGACGGCCCGGACGTTCCGGCAGGAGATCGGATCGGATGTCCTACCCATTGAGCTCGGATCGATCGACGGCCGCGTCCATGGCCGGATGCGCCAGGCGCCGCTACGGCTGTCGGAGCCGCTGGAAGATATAGCGCCCTTGGCCGCGGCACTCGGCCTTGGTGACGGCGATATCCTCGTCGAGCCGAAACCGCGTCCTGCCGATACCGGAGCTGCGCATCTCATGGTGCGTGTTCGTGACGCGGGCACGGTCGATAGGGCAGCGCCGGATGCCTTGAAACTACTCTCGGTCCTGAACGAAACACCGGCGGAAGGCTGCTACATCTATGCGTTGGACGCCACTTCGCCCGAAACCGCCTATGCCCGGTTCTTCAATCCCACTGTCGGGCTCTGGGAGGATGCGGCGACCGGAACTGCCGCCGGCCCGCTCGCAGCTTATCTCGGAGCGGAGGGACTGTTGAAAAACGACGCTATCGAGATTGAGCAAGGCACGAAGATGGGCCGTCGCAGCCTTATCCGTTTGCGGCTCACACCAGAGCCCGAAATCTCCGGCGCGGGCATCGTCATGCTACGAGGTATCCTTCATCTGTAGCTTATCATATTGGTGAGCCGCCGTTTGCCCGCTGAATCCTACACCCGCATTCGAACTGCAGCTTACTTCTCCCCTGAACCGAGACTCGGTATGGGCATCGTGCCGAAGCAGCGGCGCGCGAAGCGATCGACCCCGATGAGCACGGATCGAAGCCTGTTCGAACATCTGACATCGGGTACCCGCCCTTGATGCGGCGCAATCCGCCTCACGTCAGGCGATGCCTTCCTGCTGGATCGCGCGCTGGACGGCGGGGCGCGCCAGCACCCTGCTCATCAGCCCCGCCCAGTTCGGCCAGTTCGCCTCCATGTCGAGGCCGATGCGACGGCCCCAGAGCCAGAACACGGTAAGATAGGCATCGACGACAGTGTACTGGCCGGGCACCGCCCAGTCGCGGCCATCGGACAGGATGTGATCGATATGGTCATAGGCGGCGCGGATGTTCTCCAGGCCCTTGGTTTTGACCGCCTCATGCAACGCCGCGTCGGGCACGAACCGATGCGGACGCCAGAGTTGGCCGTAGCCGATCCCGTGCAGATCGACCGAGATCCAGCTCAGCCATTCCACGTACCGCGCTTCGCCGGCACAATCCGCGGGCAGCAACTCGGCCTCGGGATGGCTGCGGGCGAGAAACAGCAAGATGGCGACGGCTTCCGTGAGCAGGTTCGGCGCGCCTCCCGAGCCGCCGGGCACACCGCTCAGCGCCGGCACCCGGCCTTTCGGGTTGAGCGCAAGATACTCCGCCGTCGTCGTCCCCTCACCATTTTTGGCCGAACGGACCTCTGACTCATAGGGCTGGCCGATCTCTTCCAGCGTGATGTGGACGGCGAGCGAACAGGCTCCGGGCGAATAGTAGAGACGATGCATGGGAACCTCCAGTTCAAGGATCGATGACGTGATCTGGCCAGGGATTGCGGCCGTCGCGCAGCCACAGCAGCGTATCGAGCCATAAGCCGGCGGCGTGGCTGCCGTGAAACAGGCCGAAATGACCAATCGCGTCGCGGCCGTAATCCGATGGCCGAAGCAGGACGGTCGTTCGTTCAGAGCCGGTGTAGTAACCAAGTGTGCGGCGGATCGCGGCCGGCGTACCAAGCTCGTCATCCGAGACGGCGACGGCCAGAATCGGCGCGGACACCGCCGCCATGCGCATCAGCACGTTTTGCCGCTCATCGGGCGGGTGACTGCGCTCGAAACGTAACCCGCGAAAACCCCACTCATACCCGACGCCAGCGGGCAGGTCTTCGAGCCATCCCAGCCGTCGGCCGGGAAAATAGCCGAAAGCGTATGTCAGTGCGGGCATAGCAACATGCCATTTGAGGAAGAGAGGGAGCCGCCGATGGGCGGCATAGTCGGCCCACCAGGCATATTGCGCCCCGACCGTCAGCATGCGCGCTATCCGCCCGGCGCTTTCGGCCAGGCCCGGCAGGAAACCGCCAATGCTGTGGCCAACCACAAGCAGTCGGTCGCCTCGGCCCTGCTGATCGACGAATCTGACCGCGCTCTCGAAATCCTGTTGGCCCCAATCGCGCCAGCGATAGCCACAGCCTCGCAACCGCTCGGGCCGCGACAGCCCGATGCCGCGATAGTCGTAAGTCAGGACGTCGAACCCATCCCCGGCGAGGAAGCGGGCATAGCGATGGTAATAGCGCGCAAGCACACCTGTAGCAGGATTGACGATGACCGTGCCGATCAGATCGGCCTGCCGTGTGCGCCAGAAATGGCCGCCCAGCCGCACCCCATCAGGACAGGCGAGTTCGACTGGTGGCCCGTCCATAGGCATGGGGTGCGAAAGATGGCTGCTCATGCCGCAGATGATAGGTGGAGCCATCGATTGAGTATATTCACTGGTCGGTATACATTCGCGCATGACCAGAACGGATGTTCCCACACGCGAACGCATTATCGAGGCAGCAGGCAAGCTGTTCCACGCCGAGGGAATCCGCGCCGTCAGCGTCGATGCGGTCGCCGAGAAGGCGGGCCTGACCAAGCGGACGCTCTATTACCACTTCCGCAGCAAGGATGATCTGATCGCCGCCTATCTCGAAACACGAGACCAGCCGAATCTGGCGCTGTTCCAACGCTGGTTCGACGAGACAGAAGGCAGCACGGCCGACAAGGTGCAGGGAATCTTCCGTAATCTGGCGGTGTCTGCGCGCCATCCCAAATGGAAGGGCTGCGGCTTCCTGCGGACATCGGTTGAATTGATCCACCTTCCGGGACATCCAGCGATCCTTGCAGGGCGCAAGCACAAGAAGCGCGTCGAGGATTGGTTGTGCTCGGTGTTCGCAGGCACACGCACACCCGACGAAGCACGATGCCTGGCGCGCCAGATCATCCTTCTACTCGACGGCGCATTTGCAGTCGTGCTGCTTCATCGAGACCCGAGCTATATGGAAAGTGCCGGCGAGGCCGCGGCGCAGTTGGTCCGAGGTTAGTGCACACCTCTCTCCACCAGGTTTGCGCTATGTCCAGCCTTGTCTGCGAACAGCCACCAAAATCGTTTATTCGAGGCGCGGAGGGTGCCTGTTCAGGGCTTGCAGAATAAAGCCCGGAAGAGATGTTCCGACCGCTCGATACCGTCTTCGGTCAACATGACGGATTTCGCCTTGCTCACGGGATTAGTGATGAAGCCCTTCTCATGTAGCCGGTTCATCGCATCCCAATCGAAGCTCTTCCATGATCGGCCGTCCCGGTCGAGTGAGAGGAAAAGCAGCGCAAGGATTGCATCATCGATCTTGTCCTTGTCGATTTCCATGGTCCCGATACCCCGCAGCGTTCCATTGTGCGATCAGCCGGGCTGAAGGTGATCGCACCACGAAGGCCGTCAATACTCATGCTTGGCCTATTTTATAGGGTCATGGAGGGCTATGGAGTAGACGTAGTTATCATCTTCACCCGGCACGGCGCACGAGTTCCGGGCGTTGCCTCATTCGATCTCGCGGTGCCTGGCGGTTCCTTGGCGGCTGATCTCGCGGCAGCCGGACATCTCGTTTATATCCTCGACCTGCGGGGCTATGGGCAGCCGAGCCGCCCCGAGGCGATGGCACATCCAGCAATCGACGCCGCCCCTCTGATCCGCACCAATGACGCGGTTGCCGACATCGCCGCGGCCGTGGACGCAATCGCCGAGTGGAGTGGAGATACGCAGGTCAGCATCGTCGGCTGGGCGACAGGCGGACATTGGGCCGCTGCGTTCGCGGCGGAGCATCCACAGACTGTCGAACGGCTGGTACTCTACAATACGCTCTACGGCGGATCAAACGAGCACAAGTCGCCTGGTCATGGCTCACCGCTCGAAGATCCCCTGAAGCCGGGGCAGTTCAACATTTCCTTGTTCGGGGCCTATCGCTTCAACACAAGAGCGAGCCTGTTCACGGCCTGGGACAACAGCATTCCGGCTCCGGACAAGACGACCTGGAGAGACCCTCGCGTCGCTGACGCCTATGCAGATGCAGCACTGGCTTCCGACGAAACATCGGTCACTCGCGAACCGCCGAGCTTCCGGTCCCCCAGTGGGGCCATGGCCGACAGTTTTGAGCTCGCGATAGGCGGGCGCCAATGGGCAGCGGCAGCCCTGACGATGCCTGTCATGGTCGTGCGATCCGGACGAGATTTCTGGAGCCGGACGCAGGACGCGCGGGACATCGTCGCCGAGGCTCCAAGGGCAGAACTGGTGAGGATCCCGGAAGCCACGCATTTCGTGCATCTCGACCGCGCCGATGCCGGCAGGGACGTCTTCCTAGAAGCCATCCTCCGATTTCTGATGCCAACCGTGCAACAAGTTGGAGAGTGACGTAATGAAGACTTGTGTCCTAGCAGGGCGTTTATACTGCCACTTCCAACGAATGTTGGTATCGGTAGTTGCGAGCCCCCGCAACCAACGATCCCTGCGATCCCAATGAGCCCCCTTCGCGGGGCTTTTTGCGTTTTGAACCCGCAGATAACGTAACGATGCCGGAAAGATCGCACACAAAAGCACCGATCTCGGACAACGTGGCGCCTTTACCTCTACGAAACCCTGCTGAAGTAAAATGACGTCAGGAACGATCGATCTCGATAGAAATACGGCACGGGTAACCTCGTCCCGATGCTCAGCTGAGTGACATCGTCATCATGGACCCGCAAATCCGGGCGGATACGTCAGTTCTTCAAGGCCGCCGGCGCAAGGCTCTGGTCTACGGCAAGTCGGTTCTCATCCTTGTCTCGCGGATAGCCATCGAAGGCCGGGGATGCTGGGGAGGAATACGTGTTCTCCGCCTTTCACCAAGGTGAAGTCCGGGAGCCCTGTTACGCGTCTGCGAACGGGTTTGGCGGGGAACTGGAAGTCGTCCGTCCTGTCGCGGCGGCCGATGATGGGGTCGGTGCGCTCGCCCTGGGAGATGAAATCGCCGTCGTTGATCCACTGGGCCTGTACGAATTCGAACTGGCGGCCGGGGTCGGCGTTGATGATGGCGAGCACGATGCCGCGGTCGATACCGTCGTCATCGAAGGTGTCCTCGGGCAATTCCGGTCCATAGGAAAAACCCCGGCGTAGCACGCGATGGAGGCGGATGTCGGTCAGCGTTTCCTTCAGTCCGTCACGCGGGTTGACGCGCCGGATATGACTGCCGAGCGGCGTTTTCCGGCCATCTGGATCGTCGTCGTTGTAGGCGAAGTCGTTGTTGCGTCCGGGGTCCTTCGCCAATCCGGCATCGTCGCCGTCGGGGGAAAGCGCCAGCGGAGCGCCGCTTCGCCAGCGGCCCATCATCTTTGCGGCGAGCATTTCCTCGCCGCCTGCGGCTTCGGCATTGTCGCGCAGGAATTTCCGGAAGGCGGCGACGTCCTGGCGGATCTTGCGGATGGCGATGAAGGTTCCGTTGCGCCAGAGCGCTTCCGGGCCTTCGAGCCGGGCGATGCCGCCGAGTTCATTTTCATGACCAAGGATGAATTCGCCTGCCTTGACGACGTCCTGGCCGGGCAGGGGAAGACCGCCTTGTCCCTCGATGAAGGGCCGGCTGATGCCATCGACATAACCGAAATGCTCGCGCATCGTCGACGGCACGCTGACATCGAGCCGTGCTGCGAGCTCCACTCCGGCCAGCCCCTCCAGGGCGGCGTGGCCGATCGCAAGCTTTTCCTCCTTCAGTTCCAGGTTGCCCGCCATGATCAGCAGCCCGATGTCGAAACCATTGCCGCCATGGGGCAGGTCCCAGTTCGAGGGATCGCTTGCGCCGACATCGCCCAGATAGACGTTCCGGCGCGCCATTCCCTGACGAAACTCGGCGGGGAAGCCGGCGAGATCCTCTGCGCGGTCGACCAGTTTCCGGAGGCCCGCGAAGGAGAAGACGACATTGATCCAGGCGTCTTCGGGAGGATTGTCCCAGTCGGCCGCAGAGGTCACATGCGGGACAAGCCTTTGGAGAAGCTGCCTCGCGGCCGACGCATCGCTGATGGTGAAGACCAGATAGCTGCCGAAATAGGGCATGGGCCGGTTTCGCAGGACGGTTCCCTGGATGTCCGACAGGTCGAGTTCTGCGGCCATCATGTTCAACCGGCGGCGTCCAGAAGATCGCTGACGGCTTTCGACAGCTTCTGCATCTTCTTCACGTCGCGAACGGTGGCGTCCGGCGTGCCGACATAGAAGAAGTCGGCAGGATGGAGCAGGCTGATGACCCATTCGCCGATATCGGGGCTGTCCATTCCCGGATATCCTTCGAGAACGCCGCTGGCGATGCTGTCCAGCCACGGCGCGGCCTGGGAGACGATATCGATGAGGTAGGGCTTGAAGTCGCCGTCATAGACGAGGGAGAGAAGGAACCTGCTGTCGTTGTCGAAAAGCAGGATGCGGAAGTCCTGAACGGTTCCGACGCGGTCTTCCCAATAGGCGGCCTCGGCCTGAAACTGCGGAAGCCGCTTGCGGAAGAGTTCGGCGCCGCCCGGCAGCACATTGCCGATCATGGTGAGTTCGCCGCGCTTGCCGATGCGTTTTCCGGGACCGTCGGGTTGGTTGGTCACCGTCTGCGCCATGGCGAGACGGTCTTCCAAGGGGGCGATGTTGGTGGTCATCATAGCTCTCCGTTGCTGGTCATGGTCGGATGGAGGCCGAGCTGTTTCATCAGCAGCTCGTTGTCGAAATATTCCCGCTGTTCGATGATGCGGCCGTTGTTCCACCGGCAGATGGCGGTGAAGGAGACTTTGAACGTCCCCTTCGTCACCGCCGAGCTTCCGGACAACAGGGCAATCGAGCATGTCCTGTTCGTATCGAGGCTCAGGAACAGGTCGAGATAGGGGTCCATATGGACGCGGCAATCCGGGAACCGGGCGCAGAACCGCTGGGCGCGGACGATGTGCTCGGCTTTACCATGCGGTGTATCCTCTCCCGACATCCATGCGACGAGATCTTCGTCGAGAAGATCCGCGTAGTCGGCCCACTGCCGCATGTTCCAGGCAGTGTCGATCGCGCGCATGAGTTCGAGATTGCGCCGCCCCATGGCCTCACTCTCCGGCCTGCGATCCCGCCGGGGCGAGGTCTTTCCAGCCGCCGCTGCGTTGGGCGGCCGACATTTCATAGACGCCGCGCCTGATTTGAAGGATGGGATCGTCGGTCGCCTCGATGCCGTCCACCAGCATCGTCGGATCGTGGTTCATCAGCCGGTCGCCGAGTTCGTCCTCGCTTGTCGGGGCGGTCACCGTCAGCCGGCCGATGCGGACGCGTTGGCGTCCTTCCGGCCAGAGAGCGGTTGCGTCGTTCAGGGGATCGCCGGGTTCGCCAATTTCCAGTTCCAGTTCGAAGCTGACGGGCGCGGTCTTCAGCCGCTCGTTCATCTCCCCGAACAGCACGTCGACGCTCTGATGCGTCAGCACTTCGGGGGCCTGACCCTTGACGTCGTCGAGCGGGACCCAGTGACACCGGACGTGAGTCACCTCGTCGCTGGCGTTGAGGTAACGGAAGGCATGAACGGCATGAAATTCCGTATTGCCGAAACTGACCGGAGCGAGTGCCGCGGCGCGCATCCTGAAGACGTTGAGAACATTGGGATTGACGGCAAGGAAAGCGTCGAGGCCGGCTTTGTTGACCGGGCCGCCGGGCTCCAGGGGCTGGGCCGATGTCACGAGCCCGACGAACTGTTCGATCGTGCTGGCGAAGAACAGTTTCTGGCTCAGCATGACGAGATGGGTCACGCGGCCGTCGTCCAGATAGAAGCGGGTCGCCATGCCGACGGTGGCGTTGAAGAAGGCGTGCGGGTTGCCTCCGCCCTTGGAAAAACGGACGGAGACGGGAACTTCCTGTCCTTGAAGGTGGGCGGCCCGGGTGAAGCGTCTGGCCTGCTCATAGGCTTTAAAGGTGCCTTTGTAGAGCCGCCCGTCGGCGTGCAGGGTACGGTATCCGGGAAAATGGCCGAGAACGCCGTGGATACGATCGATGATGGTTTCGGCGTGGCGGTATTGGCTGTTCTGGGTCATGGTCCCGGCCTCCTGATCGCGACCTGACGATAGGAACCGTCGGCCACGGCCGGAAGTGAGGGCGCTTCAGCTTACCGTGAGTCCAGTGAGACGGACCGGCCGGAGGTCAGGACAGGCGGAGCGCCTCGAGAACGGCCAGGAGGTTCGAGAATTCCGCCGTGCCACGGAGGGCGTCGAAGCGGATATCGCCGCGCATCCACACGGTCGCCAGTTCCCGTCGTTCCAGGGCCTTTGCGAGATGGGTGAACGCGCGGCCGGCATTGCCGGTGGCGCAGGCGAGGGTCGCCCGGGCGAACTGGCTGGCCTTGGCGTTGCCGGCGTCGAGCAATCGTTCCGCGCGTTGCGGCGCACCGAGCCAGGCTTCGACTTCCGCATCGGCGAAAACGAGCTGGGGATGGCTTGCCGGAAGGTGACCGAGCGGTTTTGCGCAGAGACGCGCACTGTCCGCATCGCCGCCGAAATGGCAGGCCAGTGCGTTATAGAAGACGGCTTCCATTGCCGCCGCAGGAGGGCCGGCGGATGCCATATCCGCCAGCGCGCGGTCGAAGCGACGCGCCTGAAAATGGCTCACCGCCTCGGCTATGTCCTGCTGCTGGGAGAAGGGCTCGATGCGCCGTGCCTCGCGGAAAAGCCGTTCCGCTTCGTCCTCGCGGCCGAGCAGGCTGAGATAGGAGCCATAAACCCGGACCGTGCGGGCGTTGTCCCCCAGTTCGAGGGCGCGTTCGAAGCCCGCTTCCGCGGCGTTGCGGTCGCGTTCCAGCCAGGCGCTGATCGTCGCCCGTGCGGTATTTGCCTCGATGGATTGCGGATCGATTTCGAGCGCCCGGTCGGCCGCAGCCCTCGCGCGGGGAAGGGCCTCCTCGCCATCGATGATGCCGATGCGGAACATGTCGCAACAGCAATCGGCTATTCCGGAGTGACCGCGTGCATAGTCGGGCGCCGTATTCGCGACATCCGAAAAGATCGCGAGCGCCTCGCGCAGCGTCGCCGGCATCTGGCGGTCGAGCAACTGGCGTGCGCGATAGATCTTGGCGTGGGACCGGATGGCGTCCGGGCCGGGGCTGATCTGGAAGGCGCGCATGCGGGAACTGTCGAAGCGCAATCGGCTGGTCAGTGTCGTTGCGATCTTTTCCTGCAGGCCCAGTCCGTCGCCGGAGGCGCCGTCGAAACGGTCGGACGAGACGACGAACCCACGGGGATCGGATATCTCGATCGTCACTCTGATCATGCCTGCTTCCTCGCGCACCGTTCCCTGCAGCACGGCATCGGCGCCGAGTTCTTCGGCGAGCGCCGGGATCGACGGCAGATTTTCCGTATAGGCAAAAGTCGTCGCGCGCGACGGGATGCGGATGCCCGGTTCGGAGCCGAATGCGAAAATGAGCTCATCCGTCAGGCCGCCTGCAAATTCCCTTAGCGGACCTTCCCTGGAAAACGCGCGAACGGGCAGGATGGCCACGACCGTTCCGGGGCCATGCCGGAAGATTTCCGGCGCGGCCTGCTCCGCCGGTCTCGTCGGCCGTCCCGGCTTCTGCGCGGCGAAGAGCGGGCTGTAGGTTCCGACGGGAATGGAGATGGATACGGGATCGGACCGGCCTTCCAGGGCGAAGTGATCATCGAGCTTCCTGCGCAGCCGGCGCACCTCCACGCGAACCGTCGAGTCGATCCTGGGATCGTAAGGCGGGTCACGCTGATAGACGGCATTGCCGATGACGGCTTCCTTGAGATCCTCGCCCCTGCCTTCGAGCGTCTCCTCGACAAGATATTCCAACAGGGCCATCAGCCGGTCCGAGCCGTTGAAGCTCGCGCTGCGCCGCAGGGTTTCCAGTTGCTGGCGGATTGCCGCAGGGGAGGGCTGCATTTCAAGGTCCTGTAAGCTGTCGGCCAACTTCGCCGTACCGTGCGACGCATCATGCCATAGGTCAAATCATTTGAAGCGCCGGAGAATATTCGACGGCATCCTTTTGCCAAACGTAAGTCACAGTTAGCCCTGGCAATCTCACGGGTGGCTAACTTCTCCCGCCATCCGCAAGCCGTACCCTGCAGGGACGTCGAACCAGATGAGGCTTGCGCATGACGGGACGTGCCGGAGAAACCCTGCAGGGAAAAGTCGCTGTGATCACCGGCGGAGCGAGCGGCATCGGGCTTGCTCTTGCGGTCGAGGCGGCAAGGAACGGGATGAAGGTCGCCCTTGCCGATCTCAGCCAGGAGCGGCTGGACGAGGCCAAAAGGATCGTCGACGAGATCGGGGTTGAAACGATCACGGTGCCGACGGATGTGAGCAGGCTCGCGGATGTTCAGGCGCTGCACGATCGCACGTCTGAGCGTCTCGGGCCTCCCTGGCTCGTTGCGAACAATGCGGGGATCACCAAGCTCGCGCTGACGTGGGACCATACCGAGGCCGATTGGAAGCGCATGTTCGACATCAATGTCGGCGGCGTGGTGAACGGGCTTCTCGCCTTCCTGCCGGGTCTCCGGGAGAGGCGGTCGGGCCATATCGTCAACACCGCCTCCGCCGCCGGACTGCTGACCATTCCCGCCGCATCCGCCTATGTGGCCAGCAAGCATGCCGTCGTGGGATTGTCGGAGACGCTCTACCGGGAGCTGCTGGCCAGCCATTCGGGTGTCGGTATTTCCGTTCTCTGTCCGGCACTGGTCAAGACGAACATCATGAAAAACGAGGCTGCCGGAGCGCCGCCTTCTGCGGATGCGATGAAATCCTCGCATGCCATGGAACCCGGCGATGTCGCGCGGCAGGTCTTTTCGGCCATAACAACGCGACAGTTCTGGATATTGACCCATGCCGCCCAGATGGAGCCGCATATCCGGGCCCGGTCCGAGGAGATCGTAAACCAGGTCAATCCCGGTCAAGGCAGCATCGATCCGGATGTCGCAAGATCATCCAGTGCGATTACTGGCGTGGACTTCCTTGCACCCGTTCCGGGTCGCTCCTGAGGCGGGCCGATGGTGAGGATTATTCGCAGCATCGCCGGAATCGTCTGCCTCGGCGCACTCGGCGCTCTGCTGTGGTACGCCACCTTGCCGCCGCCGCTCGTGGTTCAGGGTGAGGTATCGGCCAATCGTGTCGATATCAGCCCGCGCGTTTCCGGGCGCATTGCCGCATTGAACGCAGATGTCGGCGATGTCGTTCGCAGGGGCGATGTGATCGCCGAACTCGAAAGCCCGCAATTGGTCGCTGCGCTGCATATGGCGCAGGCGGCGCTGACGGTGTCGGAAGCCGACCTGGTGCGCGTCAACAGCACGCGCACGGAGGTGATCGCCGCGCGGAAGGCGGAAGCGGAGGCGGCGCAGGCCGACGTCACGCTCTATCAGTCGGATGCGGCGCGGCAGTCGCAATTGCTCGCAACGAATGCGGCGCCCCAGGCTCGCGCCGAACAGTCGCAACGCAATTTCGAAGCGGCGCTGCGTTCGCGCGAGGCGGCGCAGGCCAATCTCGATCTGGCCGTTGCCGGCGCGAGCAAGGAAGAGCGCGCCCTTGCCGCCGCCAGGGTGGAGCAGGCACGGGCCACGCTCGACCAGCAGCAGACGGATGTGCGGGAACTGACGATCCACACGCCGATCGACGGACAGGTGACGACCCGCGTGGCCGAACTCGGCGAGAATTTCAGCGCCGGCGCACCCCTGTTTTCGATCATCGACCTGCAGCATCCCTGGCTCACCTTCAATCTCAGGGAGGATCTTCTCAAAGGGCTGAAGGTCGGGGACATCTTCAAGGTGACCGTGCCGGCGCTGAAGAACAGCGCATTCGAGGTGAAAGTCACCGTCATCAACGCGCAGGGGCAATACGCGACCTGGCGCGCAACGCGGGCGACCGGCGATTTCGATCTGCGGACGTTCGAAGTGCGTGCCGAACCCACCGAGCCGGTGGAGGGGCTGCGGCCCGGCATGAGCGTCATCGCCTCATGGCCCGGTGCGGGCAACTGACATGCTGGCGAAGGGCCAAGCCCGCCCGGGTCTTCTTCTCGTCTTCGAACGGGAGGTGCTGCAGTTCCGGAAGCGTCCCTTCCTCGTTTTCCTGACGGTCATTCTGCCGCTGATCCTGATGGGTGTCCTGGCCGTGGTGTTCAGCGCCGGCCTGGCGACACGCCTGCCGATCGCCGTCCTCGATCTGGACGGCAGCGATCTCTCCCGCACTATCATCCGGTCCGTCGATGCGACGCCGGATACGGCCGTTGCCGTCAATGTCGGCGATCTTGCGGAAGGCCGGCATCTCATCCTGGCCGGAAAGGTCCACGGCCTGCTGATGATCCCGAGGAATCTCGAGCGGGACGTTTTCGCAAGCCGGAGGCCGGAAGTGGTCTTCTTCTACAATGCGCAGACGCTGACCACCGGCAATCTGACGCTGAGAGGCGTGAACGCGGCGCTTGCCGTCGTCGAGGGCGGGATCAGGCTGTCGCTCAGGACGTCTCGCGGCCAGCCTCTGGACATGGCCCGGGGTTCGCTCGCGCCGATCCCGGTGCAGGTCAATCCGCTGTTCAACCCGACACTGAACTACACCCACTTCCTGCTTGCGGCCCTGCTGCCGGCGATCTTGCAGATCGGTATCGTCACCACCATGGCCTATTCGATCGGCCAGGATACCGAGACGCGCCACCGGTTGCGCATCCTGCGCCGCCTGGGTGGCGGTCTCTGGCCCGCCATGCTCGGCAAGCTTCTGCCCTATACCCTCGTGTTTCTCGTGGTCCTCGGCATCTCCGACGCCCTGCTTTTCATGGTTTTCGATCTGCCGTTGCGCGGCGACCGGCTGTTGCTGCTTTCCGCCGGCGTGCTCTTCATTCTCGCCAACCAGTTTTTCGGCGCGCTTCTGGCGCTCGTGCTCAGGCCCATGGCGACGGCCGTGAGCATCGGCACGCTCATCACCGCGCCCGCCTTCGGCTTCATGGGCATCGGCTTCCCGCGGATCGGCATGAACGCCTTCGCCTATCACTGGGGAGAGATGCTGCCTGGAACATGGTATCTGATGGCCCGCATCGACCAGACGATCCGCGGCACGCCGCAGGACCTGTCTCTGCGGCCGATTGCAGTTCTATTGTTCATGGCGGTCTTTCTGGCCTCCGTCGTCGCGTTGCGGCTGGAGGTGATCCGCAGCCGCAATCGCCGGCAGAGGCAGATCGCGGCGCTGCCTGGGGAGGGTACGCCATGAGCGGCATGCTCGTCGTCTGCGGCATCGAGCTGCGCCGTATCTTCTCGCTCAGACCCGCCTTCTCGGTGCTGGTGCTCGCCATCGTCATCTATGCGGTCTTCTATCCGCAGCCCTATCGCGCCGAAGCGTTGCGGGATGTGCCGATCGCGCTCGTCGATCTCGACGGGACGGATACGAGCCGAACGTTCGCAAGGCGCCTGGATGCCTCCGCCGACGTCGCGGTCGCTGCGGTGCTGCCGGACCAGGTCACCGCAGAGCGCGAGGTTTTCGCCCGGAGCCTCTACGGCATCCTCGTCATCCCGAAATATCTCGAGCGGGACCTTCTGCATGGGCGAATCGCTCCGGTCGCGATCTATGCCGATGCGAGCTATTTCCTTATCTATTCGAGAATATCCGGCGCGGTGAGCGCGCTCGCCAGGACCATGGGGGCCGAGATCGAAACCAGCCGGCTGATCACCGCGCATGTCGATCCGGTCATCGCCGCGGCGGCCCCGGACCCCATGCCGCTGACTGCGATACCGCTCTTCAATCCGCAGGGGGGATATGCGACCTATATCCTTCCCGCCGCCCTGGTGCTTATCCTGCAGCAGACCCTGCTGATCGGCGTCGGCTTGCTTGGAACCCATGAGAACCCTGAGCTTGCCGATCCGCGACATGCTCACATAGGTCCCGTCGGGCGGGTTCTGGGCAGGCTGGCAGCCTATATCATCCTCGAACTCGTCGTCTTTTCCTCCTACCTGATCGTCCTGCCCTATCTCTACGGCGTTCCCAGGCTCGGCACACCTGCCGCGATCTACGCGATTGCACTGCCGTATATCGTCGCGGTGGCGGCACTCGGCATGGTGATTGCGAGATTGTTCAAGAGCCCGATCGTCGTGCAGCTCGTCGCGGCGGCGATCGGGATGCCGTTCCTTTTCCTTTCGGGCTTTTCCTGGCCCTCCGATGCGATCCCGGAGCCCGTCCGCTCGCTTGCCATCGTCATCCCCAGCACGACCGCCATCAATGCAATCGTGAACGTGGCCCAGCTCGGCGCGCTGCTCTCCGATGTCCGGCCTCACCTTCTCGTGCTGAGCGCGCTTGCCGCGGTCTATCTCGGCGTCGCGATCCTGCTGGAGGCGCTTTCGATGCGCAGGCAAGGGCAATAGCGAGCGGAGCGGGCATCGGAGGTGGGAGCGGCCATGATCAAGCATGCGACTGATGCTCTCAAGGCGATTGGAAACGGAGCAGAGCCTGTCAAACTACGACCTCGCGGACCAGAAACCGGTGGCAACGCTCACCTCCACCATCCGGCATCTGTTCGGCCTTTGAAGCCGTTACCGACGGCGGCGGCCTTCCCCGAACCGGTCGGTCTGCGCTTTGCTCGAAACAACTTGTCCTTGTCTTCATCGACTGTTGACGGTGGGGGTATTCTCGCCGAAACATCGACCGATATAGATACATTTTCTATTTGAATCACGTTTCGGAATGTTGGGAAATTTCCAAAAAGCCTTTGTTTTCTTGAGGTCCGGCTGCGACAAGTCCATTATATAATTATCTTGCATTCTTTTCATAATGTTGCTTTTGTTTTACTTTATAAGGCCGTTGTTTCTTGGAAAGAGTTATTGTAGCAGGCTCCCTGCAAATGGATCGGGTGGAATTTTGGATGGATTTGTGCAGCCGGGCAGGCTTGCCCCGCGTGTAGTGGGCCTGTGCCCTCGAACCGGTCCTGATGCGGCCTGATTTCGGGATGGGGCAGCCGGCGGCTGGCCGGGGAAGGTTTTCATCTGTTTTGGACGTGGTGTTGAAGTGGAGAGATTGACGTGAGCAAGATCATTCCCGTGATCATGGCGGGTGGGAAGGGTACCCGGCTTTGGCCTTTGTCGCGGGCGAGCGCACCGAAGCAGTTCATCCGGTTTGTGGGGGACCGTACGCTGTTCCAGGCGACGCTTTCGCGGGTAGCCGATCCGGCGCTGTACGAGGCGGCTGTGGTGATCACCAACGAGGAGTTCCGGTTCCTCGTG